>NZ_JARVST010000004.1:0-296741 GCF_030209055.1 Pseudomonas sp. lyk4-TYG-107 | reverse complement strand
CTCAAGGAGTTTTCCGTTTCGACTGCGCCGGAAGTGGGGCGAATTATAGACTTCCTGAATCTGCCGTCAACCGTTAATTTCAGTTTTCTATCAATGCACCGAAAAAGCCTGCTTATATATAGATGCAACGTCAGCGAATGCGCAGTATATTGCCCAACACTTAAAACAACACCCTGCTCTCACCTTCGGATGATGCCTCGCAATGACTGACCAACCTCGCTCTCTGGCCTCAATGCTGTTCCCGGTTGGCCTGTTATTAATCGCCATGGCTTCCATCCAGTCCGGCGCCTCTCTGGCCAAGAGCATGTTCCCGGTGGTTGGCGCCCAAGGGACGACCACCCTGCGCCTGGTCTTCGCCAGCGTGATCATGCTGTTACTGCTGCGTCCGTGGCGTGCCAGGCTGACCGCTCAATCCTTGCGCACGGTGATCGTTTACGGAATGGCGCTGGGCGGAATGAACTTCCTCTTCTATATGTCACTGCGCACCGTGCCACTGGGGATCGCAGTCGCACTCGAATTCACTGGCCCGCTGGCCGTCGCCATTTATGCCTCGCGCCGCGCAATCGACTTTCTCTGGATTGCCCTGGCAGCGGTCGGCCTGCTGCTGTTGATCCCCACCGGAGCGACATCCACGGGAATTGATCTGGTTGGTGCCGGTTATGCCTTGGGCGCCGGCGTGTGCTGGGCGCTGTACATCCTGTTCGGCCAAAAGGCTGGCGCCGACAACGGCGTGACGACCGCGGCGCTGGGCGTGATGATTGCCGCACTGTTTGTCGCCCCGATCGGCATCGTGCATGCCGGCGCGGCATTGCTCACCCCGTCGCTGATCCCGGTGGCCATCGGCGTCGCCATCCTCTCGACTGCTTTGCCCTACACGCTGGAGATGGTCGCCCTCACCCGCATACCAGCCCGCACCTTTGGGACGTTGATGAGCATCGAACCGGCCTTTGGCGCGTTGTCCGGGCTGCTATTCCTGCAGGAGTACCTCACGCTGTCACAATGGATGGCGATTCTGTGCATTATTCTGGCTTCCGTCGGGGCAACCATGACCATGGGCAGTAGCGCCAAACCCGTTGTAGCGGCAGATTGAAACAGGATTTGACGAAGGTCTGGCAATTGGCGTTCATTTAGGCCATGTTTAGGCCCCTTAACTCAGTGCCAGGCATGGATTTTTTCGGACAGGGATATCGAACCGCTTAAAGCGCAGGCGAATACAGGCAGACCCGAGCGCCAGACTCGTGGCTACCATAAGGACGGTAATGAAACGAATTTTGATACTGATCGCTGTATTGGCAGTAGCGGGGTGCGCAGCCACCGCCAAGACCCAAGTGAAGCACGGTAAAAAAGGGCTGCACATCAACTGTTCCGGGCTGTCGTCCTCTTGGGACAAGTGCTACACCAGCGCCGCCAATGCCTGCGCCCCAAAGGGCTACAAAGTCATCGCCAAATCAGGGGACGCCGTGGAAGAACCCGGCGACTACCCGTTCGGTCTTAATCCGGCCGGTTATACCAGCCGCAGCATGATCGTCATCTGCAAATGAATCATGCTGGCTGCTCGCCTTGTCGAGCAGCCAGCTGACGCCCGATTTCCTCATGACTGGATTTCAAAACCGTCCGTTGAATCTCCGGCGTCACCAGCATCCGCGCCACTACCAACGCTCCGACGCATTGCGACAGAATCGCCCACGCCAGGCTGTCGCTTTCCAGAATCTGCGCCCAACTGGCGTGCAACCGACAAATCCACAACTCTGCCTGCTCGCGAACCTGATCATCTGAACGGGCAATTTCCGCACCCAGTGTCGGCAAGGCGCAGCCCGATTCAGGCTGCTCCACGTGAGCCATGCTCAGGTACTGTTTCAGACAGCGTTCCAGCCGCTCACGATCCTGCGCCCCCTGCCCTCCCAGTCGCTCCAGGCTCTGACACAGTTCACGCTCGACGATCGCCGTGAACAGCTCGTTTTTCGACGAAAAGTGGCTATAAAACGCTGCGCCACTGAGGCCGATAGCCTTCATCAAACCATCGACACCGACTGTGGAAAAGCCCGAACGCTTGGCTGACAGCGCGCTGCTGTTCAGCAGCTTTTCTCGGGTTTCCAGCTTATGACCGGCGGAATACCGCATGTGCTTGCCCTCTTGATCGACCGCCTTGACGTTGTCCGGATCCTAGCATAACGTTCGTTCACTTAACGATCGTTTACTAAAGGGATCTACCCATGAATAACAAGAAGGTCGTGTTGGTGGTGGGTGCGGGCGATGCCACTGGCGGAGCGATTGCCAAGCGCTTTGCCAGAGAAGGTTTTATCGCTTGCGTCACCCGGCGCAGCGCCGACAAATTGCAGCCGCTGGTCGAGGCGATTCAGGCCGAGGGTGGCGAAGCACACGGTTTTGCCTGCGATGCGCGCAAGGAAGAAGACGTGATTGCGTTGATTGAAGAGATTGAAACCCACCTCGGCCCGATCGAGGCGTTTGTCTTCAACATCGGCGCCAACGTGCCTTGCAGCATTCTCGAAGAAACTGCGCGCAAGTATTTCAAGATCTGGGAAATGGCCTGTTTCTCCGGTTTCCTCAATGCCCGCGAAGTGGCCAAGCGCATGGTCACCCGCAACCGCGGCACCATCCTGTTCACTGGCGCCACCGCCGGGCTGCGCGGTGCTTCGGGATTTGCCGCGTTTGCCGGCGCCAAACACGGCATCCGTGCACTGGCGCAAAGCATGGCGCGCGAGTTGGGGCCGATGAACATCCACGTCGCGCACGTGGTGGTCGATGGCGCCATCGATACCGACTTCATCCGCAAAAGTTTCCCCGAGAAGTACGCGACCAAGGATCAGGACGGTATTCTCAATCCCGAGCACATCGCCGAAAACTATTGGTATCTGCACAGTCAGCCACGGGATGCCTGGACCTTCGAGCTGGATCTGCGCCCGTGGAACGAACGCTGGTAAGCCCCGCCTCCTCCATAACAATAATCAGAGAGCAGCGAAGATGACGAAAACCGTGGAGTTCTATTTCGACCTCGGCAGCCCTGCCACCTACCTGGCTTACACCCAATTACCGAAAATATGTGCCGCAACCCAAAGCGAGCTGATCTATATCCCGATGCTGCTGGGCGGCGTGTTCAAGGCGACTGGCAACGCATCGCCGGCAATGATTCCGGCGAAGGGCCGTTACATGTTTCAGGATCTGGATCGCTACGCAAAACGTTACGGTGTGCCGCTGAAATTCAATCCGCACTTCCCGATCAACACGCTGATGCTGATGCGCGCGATCACCGGCATCCAACTGCGCCAGCCGGAACGCTTTCACGCGTTTATCGATTGTCTGTTCAAGGCATTGTGGGTGGAGGGACGCCCGCTCGATGAGCCGGACACCGTTGCGGCGGTATTGAGCGAACACGGCTTCGATCCCAATGAAGTCCTGACCCTGACCAACGACGAGACGGTCAAAGCAGCCCTCAAGGACAACACCGAGACAGCCATTAAACGCGGTGTATTTGGCGCGCCGAGCATGTTTATCGGCAATCAGTTGTTCTTCGGCCAGGACCGCCTCGACTTCGTCGAAGAGGCCCTGCGTCAGGCTTAGAAAAACCTCAGAACCCGGACGCTGCCAACAGCGCCCGGGTTTCAGCCATTCAAATCGCCGCTGTGCGCGTGTTCAGCCACTCCAGCGCGGCCCCATCGAGCAACGGACTCAGACGCTCACGCACTTCAGTATGGTAAGCGTTGAACCACTGCTTCTCTTCCTGCGTCAGCAAGGATGGCTCCAGACAGCGCGTGTCGATCGGGCAGAGGGTCAAGGTTTCAAACTTGAGGAAATCACCGAACTCGCTGCTCCCCGCCTCGCGGTTCATCGCCAGGTTCTCGATGCGCACGCCCCAACGACCTGGACGATAGGTGCCCGGTTCGATCGAGGTGATCATCCCAGGTTGCATCGCCGTTTGCGGTGCTGGTGCTGCCTGATAGGCGATCACCTGCGGGCCTTCATGCACGTTGAGGAAATAGCCGACCCCATGACCGGTGCCGTGACCGTAATCCACGCTTTCAGCCCAAATCGGCGCACGCGCGATGGCATCGAGCAACGGCGACAGAATGCCTTTCGGGAAATGCGCCCGCGACAGGGCAATCACTCCTTTGAGCACACGCGTGCAGTCACGCTTCTGCTCAGCCGTCGGCGTACCGACCGGCACCATTCGAGTGATGTCGGTGGTGCCACCCAGGTACTGGCCGCCCGAGTCGATCAGCAGCAAGCCGTCACCCTCGATCACCGCGTGTTCTTCTTCGGTGGCGTGATAGTGCGGCATCGCGCCATTGGCGTTAAACGCGGCAATCGTGTTGAAGCTCAGCGACACGTAATCCGGACGGCGCTCACGGGCAGCGGTGAGTTTTTCGTCGATGGTCAGTTCGGTGATGCGTTCACGGCCCCAGGCCGATTCCAGCCAGGCGAAGAATTCGCACAACGCCGCGCCATCCTGTTCCATGGCCTTGCGAATGTGCTGTGCATCGGCCTCGCTCTTCTGCGATTTGGCGAGAGTGGTCGGGTTCAGGCCTTCAACCAGTTTCACCGCGCTGTCGAGGTTATCCAGCAGACCGCTGGTCACCCGCGCCGGATCCACCAGCAGACTCGCACCACCCGGTACGGCGCGCAAGGCGTCGGCGACCTCGCGGTAATCGCGCAGAGTCACGCCGTCCTGTTCCAGCACTGCACGCAGCTCGGCATCGACTTTGCTCAAGGCCACAAACAGCATGGCCTGCTGTTGATTGATCAACGCAAAAGAAACAAACACCGGGTTGAACGACACGTCGCCGCCACGCAGGTTGAACAGCCAGGCGATGTCATCGAGGGTGGTGATGAAATGCCAATCAGCGCCACGTTCCTGCAGGGTCTCACGCAGTTTGGCGAGCTTCTCGCCACGGCTGACCGTCGCTTGCGGTGGCAGATGTTGGTAGATCGGCGCGTTCGGCAGGCTCGGGCGATCCGCCCAGACTTCATTCAACAGGTCGATGTCAGTGCGCAGACGCGCGCCGCGGGCTTCGAGCTTGCTGCTCAGGGTGCGCGCTGAAGCCACGGCCATCACCGCACCGTCGACCGCGACTACGCCACCTTCCGGGGTCTGCTCGGCCAGCCAGTCCAGCGGGCTCGGCTGACCCGGTTGCAGCTTGACCAGCTCGATGCCGCTGCCCTTGAGTTCCTTGGTCGCCTGCTCCCAGTAACGACTGTCGGCCCAGACCCCGGCGAAATCAGCAGTCACGATCAAAGTGCCGACCGAACCATGAAAGCCCGACAGCCATTGCCGCCCTTGCCAGTAGCCCGGCAGGTATTCCGACAGATGCGGGTCGGCCGATGGCACCAGCAACGCATGAATGCCTTCACGGCGCATCAGTTCACGGGTGTGCGCCAGGCGCAGGGGAACCGTTCCTTCGGTCAAAGTCTGGGTACTCATCATGTCTCCTGCCAATCACTTCATCGTTATTGTTCGTAGCCGTGAAAACCGGCTGGTTAAAGCCCTGTCGCCCAGAATGCCGGGGCACTGGCGCAGGCGCCTTTGATCAGTGCTGCCGCCTGATCGACATCATCGGCGGTGGTGAAACGGCCGAGGCTCAGACGAATGGTGCGCCCGGCCAGCCGGGCGTCGTGCCCCAGCGCCAGCAGCACGTGAGAAGGCGTGTTGCTCGCCGAGTTACAGGCCGAGGTCGCGGAAAAGGCGATCGACTGGCTCAAGGCCGCACTGTTGAATTCACCTTCGCTGAAGGTCAGGCTCAACGTGTGCGCGATACGCTGGCTGGCGCTGCCGTTGAGACGTACGCCTGGCAGACTCAGCAACTGTTCGAGCAGCCGTTCACGCAGCGCCACGATGGACTTTTTCTCGGCATCGAATTCGGCAGCCGCCAAGGCGAATGCCGCGCCCATGCCGGCGATCTGATGCGTCGCCAGGGTCCCGGAGCGCAGCCCGCCTTCATGACCGCCGCCATGAATCTGCGCCTGCAAACGCTGCTGCGCGCGCGGGCCGACATACAACGCGCCGATGCCCTTGGGGCCGTAGAGCTTGTGCGCCGAAAACGACATCAAGTCCACTGGCCACTGCTGCAGATCAATCGCCACTTTGCCGGCGCCCTGCGCGGCATCGACATGGAACAACGCGCCACGGCCACGCACGACTTCACCGATGGCCGGGATGTCATTAAGGGTGCCGAGTTCGTTGTTGACCAGCATCAGCGACACCAGAAAGGTGTCGTCGCGCATGGCTTCGCTGACCGCCTGCGGGGTGATCAGGCCTTCGGCGTCCGGTACCAGATAGGTCACCGCGACGCCGGCATCCTGCAATTGCCGGGCGGTATCGAGAATGGCTTTGTGTTCGATCTGGCTGGTAATGATGTGGCCACCGGCAACGCCGCGTGCCTGGGCCACGCCCTTGAGGGCAAGGTTGTTGGATTCGGTGGCGCCGGAGGTCCAGACGATCTGCGCGGCCTCGGCGCCGACCAGTTCGGCGACTTGTCGACGGGCTTGCTCGACCGTTTGCCGGGCCTGCTGGCCGAAAGCATGGGAGCTGGACGCCGGGTTGCCGAAGTTACCGTGAAACCCCAGACAATCGATCATCACCTGGATGACCCGCTCGTCCACCGGGGTGGTGGCGGCGTAATCGAAATACAACGGACGTTTATTCATAAAAGACTCGCAGAGCGTGTTCCGGGATCAGGAGGCTCGTGTCTGCAAACGGCACAGCGCAGCCTTGTGAGCTGCGCCTGGGTTCGAGACCGTCATCAATACCTGATCGGATGCCGTTAAAGAAGAACAACTTCATTTAAAAGTGCGTAGGAACGCTCCTGAAGCCGAGCTTAACAGGCATCGGGCCGGCGGTTGAAGCAATGCGTCAGTGAAAGCTTTCGAGAAGTAACGGGTACAGCGAAATCACCAACAGCGCCGCCATGCCCCAGTTGAACACGCGCAACCAGCGCGGGTCCTTGAGCACGTTACGCAGCAGCGTGCCGCACGCTGCCCAGACGCCGACGCTGGGCAGGTTGATGATGGCGAACACCGCAGCGATCACCACCACGTTGGTGAAGTAACCCTGCATCGGCGTGTAAGTACTGATCGCGCCGATGGCCATGATCCAGGCCTTGGGATTGACCCACTGAAACGCGGCGGCACCCAGATAGCTGATCGGTTTGGCCTCGCCTTCCACGCCCTCACCCACCGGCCCCGAATGGGCGATTTTCCACGCCAGGTACAACAGATATGCAGCGCCGAGATAGCGCAGCACGGTGTAGAGAATCGGGTAAGTCTGGAATACCGCGCCCAGGCCGAAACCCACGGCGACCACCAATACGAAGAAGCCGCAGGTGATGCCGAGCATGTGAGGAATGGTGCGGTTGAAGCCGAAGTTCACGCCCGACGCCAGCAACATGGTGTTGTTCGGCCCCGGTGTAATCGAGGTGACAAGGGCAAACAGGGCAAAGCCCAACAGCAGATCAAGCGAGAGGGTCATGGGGCAATCCGTCAGGGTCATTCAGGTGTTGACCCTATCGCACGGCAGCGCGCAAACCCACGGACAGTTACGCGAAAATTCAAGCAGTACAGTTTGCGATTAGCTTGGACGACCGTGCAGCTGTATGGCTCGCCCGGCGCTCATTTCAGCTTTCTTGTCGAATTGCGATTCGCCCAGCAGTGCAGCTTTCTTCGCGTGATATTCGTCGAAAGACAAGCCGCTGCGGTTCAGCGCTTCCATTGCCAATTCGCGGGTTTCTTCGGCGGTGTACGGCCGTTGTTCGGGGGAAACGTGGGTCGCGCAACCGGCGAGTACGGAGACAGCGAGCAGCAGCGAAACAGTCAGTAAACGATTCATGGGGAGCGTCCTGGCGAGCGGTGGTAGTCGATGGACAAAGGCTACGCCCGCGCCTCTCCGGGCAAAAATCAACGCTCTCAATAGTGGCTATCAGGATTTCAGCTTCAACGCCCTCATATCTCTTAACGATCTATAAATATCGATTAACGTTCTTTTACGGAATAACCAGCAGCCGCTATAAATCCCTGCACACGGCGAACAACTGTTGCTCCAGCAACTGTTGCCCAGGCAACAGCAGATCAGCAAACCCGCCTGATATCTGCACAACCGACTCACGCCATAGCGCTAAGGCCCAAGTAAACCGGGCCTCTCAGGAATTGGTACAGCGCTTGCTCAAGCCTTGGCACTTACTCACTGCTCGCTGAGCAACTGTTGATAAAAAGGAACTGATCATGTCGCGTCCCCTGAAAGTCGTCGCCCTCTCCGGCGGCACCTGGCGTCCATCGCGCACCCTGGTGCTGACCCAAGCGCTGGTGGCCGAACTGGCCGGGTACTTGCCGGTCGAGAGTCATCTGATCGAACTCGGTGACATCGCCCGTCCACTGGGTGGTGCCCTGTCGCGTCACGAGCTGAGCGCCGAGGTCGAGGCCGAACTGCAAGCCATCGAACAGGCCGATCTGCTGATCGTCGCCGCGCCGGTGTATCGCGGTTCCTACCCGGGCCTGCTCAAGCATCTGTTCGACCTGATCGACCTCAACGCGCTGATCGACACCCCGGTGCTGCTTGCCGCCACCGGCGGCAGCGAGCGCCATGCGCTGGTGCTCGATCATCAGTTGCGGCCGCTGTTCAGTTTCTTCCAGGCGGTGACCCTGCCGATCGGGGTCTACGCTACCGAAGCCGATTTCGCCGACTACCAGATCACCAGCGAACCGCTGAAAGCGCGGATCCGTCTGGCCGCCGAACGCGCCGCGCCGCTGTTCGGCACACAAATCAAACCGTTGCTGAAAATCGCTTAAGGAGCTGTGCATGGATGTTTTCTGGTTCCTGCCGACCCACGGCGACGGCCATTACCTGGGCACCACCCAAGGCGCGCGCCCGGTCACCCTGAATTATCTGAAACAAGTGGCGCAAGCCGCCGACAGCCTCGGCTATCACGGCGTGCTGATTCCCACCGGGCGCTCCTGCGAAGACTCGTGGGTGATCGCCTCGGCGCTGGTGCCGTTGACCGAACGCCTGCGTTATCTGGTAGCGATCCGCCCGGGGATCATTTCGCCCACCGTTTCGGCGCGCATGGCGGCGACGCTTGATCGACTGTCCAACGGCCGTCTGCTGATCAACGTGGTGACCGGCGGCGACCCTGACGAAAACCGTGGCGACGGCAGCTTCCTCAGCCACAGCGAACGCTACGAAGTCACCGACGAATTCCTCAAGATCTGGCGCCGGGTGTTGCAAGGTGAATCGGTGGATTTCGAAGGCAAACACCTGAAAGTACAGAACGCCAAAGCCCTTTATCCGCCAGTGCAGAAACCGTATCCGCCGCTGTATTTCGGCGGCTCGTCCGACGCGGCGCATGACCTCGCTGCCGAGCAAGTCGACGTGTACCTGACCTGGGGCGAACCGCCCGCCGCCGTTGCCGAAAAACTCGCCGATGTACGTGAACGTGCCGCTCGCCATGGACGCAAGGTGAAGTTCGGTATTCGCTTGCACGTCATCGTTCGCGAGACCGCCGAAGAAGCGTGGAAGGCTGCGGACAAACTGATCGAGCACATCAGCGATGAGACCATCGAGGCGGCGCAGAAATCCTTCTCGCGCTTCGACTCTGAAGGCCAGCGGCGCATGGCGGCGTTGCACGACGGGCGTCGCGACAACCTGGAAATCTCCCCCAACCTGTGGGCCGGCGTCGGTCTGGTACGCGGCGGCGCCGGTACCGCGCTGGTGGGCGATCCGCAGCAAGTGGCCGCGCGGATCAAGGAGTACGCCGACCTCGGCATCGAGAGCTTCATCTTTTCCGGTTATCCGCATCTGGAAGAGGCCTACCGCTTTGCCGAACTGGTGTTCCCGTTGCTGCCCGAGCCGTATGCAAGCCTGGCTGGACGCGGCGTCACCAACCTCACCGGGCCGTTTGGCGAAATGATTGCCAACGATGTGTTGCCCACCCAAGCCAAGGCCTAAAACGCCCCCTGTAGGAGTGAGCCTGCTCGCGAAAGCGGTGTGTCTGCGACGGTGATGTCGACTGTGCTGACCACATCGCGAGCAGGCTCACTCCTACAGAGAATCGCGTCGATTTGATGAGGAACACCGCGTGACCGCCAAACCACAAAGCACCCTGCTCTCCCCGCTGCAGACCGCGCGCCAACTGGCCGCCGAATTCGCCGTCACCGCCGTCGAGCGTGACGAGCGCGGCGGTACGCCGAAGGCCGAGCGCGATGCCCTGCGCGACAGCGGCCTGCTGGCCCTGAGCATTCCCACCCGCTACGGCGGCCTCGGCGCGACATGGAGCGAAACCCTGCAGATCGTGCGCGAGTTCGCCAAGGTCGACAGTTCCATCGCCCACGTTTTCGGTTTTCATCACCTGATGCTCGCCACCGTGCGCCTGTTCTCGCGGCCCGAACAATGGCAGCCGTGGTTCGAACAGACCGCGCGGCAGAACTGGTTCTGGGGCAACGCCCTCAACCCGCTCGACACCCGCACCGTGGTCAAGGACTTCGGCGGTTGGCGCGAGTTTTCCGGGAAGAAAAGCTTCTGCTCCGGCGCCAGCGATTCGCAGATGCTGATCGCTTCGGCCGTCGACGAAAGTGCCGGCGGCAAGTTGCTGATCGCGGCGATCCCCAGCGGTCGCAGCGGCATCACCCTGCACGACGACTGGAACAACATCGGCCAGCGCCAGACCGACAGCGGCAGCGCCACGTTCGAACGGGTGCGGGTCGAAGAATCCGAGCTACTGCTCGATCCCGGGCCGTTGAGCACACCGTTCGCTTGCCTGCGTCCGCTGATCGCGCAACTGACCTTCACTCACATGTTCCTCGGCATCGCCGAAGGTGCGTTTGAGGAAGCGCGGCAGTACACGCTGAGCGAAACCCGGCTCTGGCACAAATCCGCCGCCCGCAATGTGCGTGAAGACCCGTACGTGCTCGCGCATTACGGCGAGTTCTGGGTCGCGCTGGAAGGCATCCGTCTGCTGGTCGAACGGGCCGCCGCGCTGCTTGACGAGGCCTGGGCTCAAGGCCCGAACCTGACGGCAGAAGAGCGTGGACATCTGGCCACGGCGATTGCCACCGCCAAGGTCGCCGCCAGTCGTCAGGGGCTGGATATTTGCAGCCGTTTGTTCGAAGTCACTGGCGCGCGCTCGACCCACGCTTCGCTGCGTCTCGATCGGCACTGGCGCAACCTGCGCACGCAGACCCTGCACGACCCGCTCGACTACAAACTTCACGAGTTGGGCGACTGGGCGCTGAATCAGGCGCTGCCGGTGCCAACTTTCTATTCCTGATCCTGCTTTTAATGGAGCGAGCCCCATGCAACTGCTGACCCTT
Organism: Pseudomonas sp. lyk4-TYG-107; assembly: GCF_030209055.1. Lineage (NCBI taxonomy): Bacteria > Pseudomonadati > Pseudomonadota > Gammaproteobacteria > Pseudomonadales > Pseudomonadaceae > Pseudomonas > Pseudomonas sp. lyk4-TYG-107. Next base: position 285,431 of record NZ_JARVST010000004.1, on the reverse strand, counting down.
CCGCCCTCACCCGCTCTGGCGACGTCGATCCGTGCCACCGCACAGGTCTTCGAAGACCCCAAGTCCCAGGCCCTGCTGGCGCATCTGCAGCAGGTCGCGCCGAGCGAAGCCAGCGTACTGATCATCGGCGAGACCGGCACCGGCAAGGAGCTGGTGGCGCGGCACATCCACAACCTGAGCAATCGCCGGCATCGGCCGTTTGTCGCGGTCAACTGCGGCGCGTTTTCCGAATCGCTGGTGGAGGCCGAGCTGTTCGGCCATGAAAAAGGCGCTTTCACCGGCGCGCTCAGCGCCAAGGCCGGCTGGTTCGAAGAGGCGGATGGCGGCACCTTGTTCCTCGACGAAATCGGCGATTTGCCGATGGCGATTCAGGTCAAGTTGCTGCGGGTGTTGCAGGAGCGCGAAGTGGTGCGCCTCGGCTCGCGCAAGAGCATTCCGATCGATGTGCGCGTGCTGGCCGCGACCAACGTGCAACTGGAGAAAGCGATCAATGCCGGCAACTTCCGCGAAGACCTGTTCTACCGGTTGAACGTGGTCAATCTGGAACTCAGTCCGCTGCGCGAACGACCCGGCGATATTCTGCCGCTGACCCGACATTTCATCGAGGCCTACAGCCAGCGCCTGGGTTACGGACGGGTCAGCATCAGCTCCGGTGCCGAACAGAAACTGCGCAGCTACAGTTGGCCGGGGAACATCCGCGAACTGGAAAACGTCATCCATCACACCCTGTTGATCTGCCGCAACGGCGTGATCGAGCGCGACGATCTGCGCCTGTCGAACCTGCGCATCGAGCGCCCGGACGATCAGCAGTCGAGCGCCGACGATTCACCGGAAGCGCTGCTGGAGCGAGCCTTCCAGAAGCTCTTCGAACAACAGGCCGGCGCCCTCCACGAAAAGGTCGAAGACGCCCTGCTGCGCGCCGCCTATCGCTTCTGCCATTACAACCAGGTGCACACCGCCGCGCTGCTCGGTCTGAGCCGCAATGTCACCCGCACGCGGCTGATCAAGATCGGCGAACTGGCGGTGAACAAACGGCGACTCACGGAGAACCTGCACGGTGAACGCCTGATCCAGTTGTCGATCTAGCCGACCAGATTGCAGTGCAGCGCATCGTCATGACTGCGGGCGATGCTGCTCAACACCTGAAATGAATTGAAGGTCACGGTCTTCGCCTGATGGGCGCGGATCAGCTGCCAGAAATCCTGCTCGCCGCTTTCAAAGCGACAGAACGCCGCCTCCCCGGCCTCGCGGCTCTGCCATTGCAGTAAGCTCAGCACCCGCCGACCGTCGTCGCTGACCTGGACGCTGGCGCTGACAAAGCCAGCGTAGCGCTGTGCCAGATGTTCGCTCTGCTGCGCCAGCGCACAGACCAATGCCGGTTGCTGGCGCGGCTCGATCTCGAATTCGATCAATTGGGTAAAACTGCGATTTTTCGTCGAGGTTTGCATGAGAAGTCCCCACTCATCATTAAGCCGAGTCTTGCGACTCGAAGGCTTGCAGGGTAAAACCTCTAGTTAAGTCAAGGTCAAGAGTCCTTTTGCAAAATGATCACCCCGGAAAATCTGCACAAACAGCTCACCGTGGGCGAAGTCGCCGCGCGCAGCGGAGTCGCGGTCACTGCCCTGCACTTTTATGAATCGAAAGGGCTGATCAGCAGCCAGCGCAATGCCGGCAATCAGCGCCGTTATCCACGGGCAGTCTTGCGCCGGGTGGCGTTGATCAAGGTCGCGCAGCGTCTGGGCATTCCGCTGGCGGAGATTGGCGAGGCGCTGAAGAGACTCCCCGACGACCGCGCTCCGACAGCAGCAGACTGGAAAGTCCTGTCCGAACAATGGCGCCGCGAACTGGACGAGCGGATCAATCAGCTGACCTTGTTGCGTGACCGGCTCACCGGTTGCATCGGTTGCGGGTGTCTGTCGATGGAGGCCTGCCCGTTGCGCAATCAGGGCGATGTGCTCGGTGATCAGGGGCCGGGGGCGCACTTTCTGGACTGACTGCTCGTCGGGGAAAAATGCTGGCCGCGCAGACAGTTCTATAGTGAATCTTCCACAAATCCGGTGGAGCCATACCTCGCAAAACAAAAACAGGGAGAACGTCATGAGCGTCAAACCCATTCCCGAGGGGTATCACAGCATTACCCCGTACCTCGGCATCCTCAAGGCTGCCGAAGCCATCGAGTTCTACAAGAAAGCCTTTGGCGCGACCCAGGTCATGCGCCTGGACATGCCCGACGGGCGCGTCGGCCACGCCGAACTGCGTATTGGCGACAGCGCGATCATGCTCGGCACGCCGTGCGATCAAGGGCCATTGAGTGGTCCGGACAATGCCGTGTCGGTCGGTTTGCATCTGTATGTCACCGATGTCGACAAGTCCTTTCAGCGGGCGCTGGATGCCGGGGCGAGTGCGGTGTCGGAGGTCAAGGATCAATTTTATGGTGATCGCAGCGGGACGCTGAAGGATCCCTATGGTCACCTGTGGTTTCTGGCGACGCGCAAGGAGGATCTGACCGAGGAGCAGATCAAGCAGCGGGCGATGGAGATGTTTCAGCAGGGTTGAGATTTTCAGGGTTTGGGCTGGCCTCTTCGCGGGCAAGCCCGCTCCCACAGGGATCTCCGGTGTTTATACGATGGGTGTCACACAGAAAAACACTGTGGGAGCGGGCTTGCCCGCGAAGGGGCCAGCCCTGACGACACACATCACACTTCATGAACCACCACACCACGCTTCAACCCTTGCCCCGAATGCCGAACACTTTCAGGATGCATCCCACCCGCACCTGAACAAGGATCAGCCCGATGTTTGCCGGATTCGTCAAAGACCAGCGCCACGTCAACGGTGTCGACATCGCCTATCGCCTCGGCGGCAGCGGCCCAGGGTTGTTGCTGTTGCACGGACACCCGCAGACCCACGTGATCTGGCACAAGATTGCCGAGCAGTTGGCGGAGCATTTCACCGTGGTCGCCGCCGACCTGCGCGGCTACGGCGACAGCGCCCGACCGGCTGCCGATGAACAACATCGTAATTACTCGAAACGCGAAATGGCCAGGGACAACCTCGAGTTGATGCAGGCGCTGGGCTTCGAACAATTTTCGATTCTGGCCCACGACCGTGGCGCCCGGGTCGGCCATCGCCTGGCCCTCGACCACCGCGTTGCGGTGCAACGGATGATGCTGCTGGACATCGCCCCGACCCTGGCGATGTACACGCAGACCAACGAAGCCTTTGCCCGCGCCTATTGGCACTGGTTCTTCCTGATCCGCCCGGCGCCGTTGCCAGAAACCCTGATCGAGGCCGATCCCGCAGCCTATCTGCGCAGCGTGATGGGCAGCCGCAGCGCCGGACTTACGCCGTTCACCGAGCCAGCGTTCAGCGAATACCTGCGTTGCCTGCAACGTCCCGGCAGCGCCCGGGGCATTTGCGAGGATTACCGCGCCAGTGCCAGCATCGATCTGGAACATGATCGGGCCGACATCGCTGCCGGCCATCATCTTGACCTGCCGCTGCGGGTGCTGTGGGGCGCGCAAGGCACGGTCGGGCGCTGCTACGACCCGCTCAAGGAATGGCAGCACGTGGCAACCGACGTCAGTGGCAAGGCGCTGCCTGCCGGGCATTATCTGGCCGAAGAAGTGCCCGAACTGTTGCTCGCCGAAGCGCTGGATTTCCTGCGCTGAATCGAGCCCTGTACCGCCGATGCTATGCTGGCGGCTTGTGCCGCCAATGCTCGTTCCCACATGTCCCAGAACCAAAACCCCGTGCCCCTGCCCGAAGACCTGCGCGTGCTGCTGACCGTTATCCGCAAGAACGGTTTTGCCGCCGCTGCGGATGAACTGGGCCTGTCCCCGGCCTACGTCAGCAAACGCATCCAGATTCTCGAATCGACCCTCGGCACTCGCCTGCTGCACCGCACCAGTCGCCGCGTGTCGCTGACCGAGGACGGCGAGCGGGTGCAGCGCTGGGCCTTGCGCATCCTCGATGATTTTCAACAACTGCATGACGATCTCGCCGACGCCCACGACAGCCCACGCGGGCGTTTGCACATCTGCAGCAGCTTCGGTTTCGGCCGCAACCATGTGGCGCCTGCGGTTTCGCGGCTGGCCGAGCTTCACCCGCAGTTGCAGATTCGCCTGGACCTGTTCGACCGCGCGGTGGACATCGTCAACGAAGGCTTCGATCTGGAAATCCGCGTCGGCGACGACCTGCCCGGTCAGCACATCGGCCGGCAACTGGTGAGTAACCGCCGGGTGCTGTGCGCTGCGCCCGCATACCTTGAGCGCCGCGGCACACCGCAGACTCTGGACGATCTGCAACAACATGACTGCCTGGTGATCAAGGAGCGCGACAACGCTTTCGGCGTCTGGCATCTGGATCGCGACGGCACGCAGGAAAGCGTGCGGGTCAGTGGGCCGCTGTCTTCCAACAACGGCGAGATCGTCCTGCAATGGGCGCTCGACGGACGCGGCGTGCTGCTGCGTTCATTGTGGGATGTGAAACCGTTGCTGGAACAGGGCCGACTGCTGCCGGTGCTGGCCGCTTACAGCCAGAGCGCCAATGTCTGGGCGGTGTACCCGACGCGGCTGGCCAATTCCGGCAAGCTACGGGCGTGTGTGGAGTTTTTGCAGGGGCATTTCAAGGATCTTTCTCTCTAGCCCAGACACCACAAAACTCTGTGGGAGCTGGCTTGCCAGCGAAGGCGTCAGCTCAGCCAATATAAATGTTGGATGTGCTGGCCTCATCGCTGGCAAGCCAGCTCCCACAGGGTCAAAGGGGTGTCAGGTCAGCCATGGGTTGGCGGCCAGATGTTCGCGCTCGAACGCCTCGATCTGCTCACGCCGCTGCAAGGTACTGCCTATCGCATCCAGCCCCAGCAACAGTGCGGTCTTGCGCAAGCCGTCAATCTGGAAATCGATGACTTCACCGTCCGCCAGACGTATCTGCTGCGCCTCAAGATCCACATGGATCAGTGCCGTTTCAGGCTGACTCACCAACCGGCCAATGCGCTGCACCTGTGCCTCGTCCAGGGTAATCAGCAACACCCCGTTGCGCTGGCAGTTGTCGTAGAAGATCCCGGCAAAACGGCTGCCGATCAGCGCGCGAATGCCCATTTGCTGCAACCCCCACACCGCGTGTTCGCGGCTGGAACCGCAACCGAAATTCGGCCCGACCACCAGAAAGTTCGCGCCCTGCCAGGCCGGTTGGTTCAACACGAATTCCGGGTTGGGCGTACCGTCGGCAAGAAAGCGCAGATCGAAAAACAGTCCACGATCCAGTCCCTGACGATCGATACCCTTGAGAAACTGCTTGGGCATGATCACGTCGGTATCGACGTTGGCCGCGAGCAGCGGCGCGGCCCGGCCGCTGACTTGCGTGAAGGGTTGCAGGCTCATGGGCGTTCTCCAAAGTGGCGGATGTCGGTGAGGTGGCCGCTGATCGCGGCGGCGGCGACCATCGCCGGGCTCATCAGGTGGGTGCGCGCCCCGGCGCCCTGGCGGCCTTCGAAATTGCGGTTGGTGCTGGAGGCGCAACGGTCGCCGGGCGCGAGCACGTCATCGTTCATCGCCAGGCACATCGAGCAGCCGGACTGACGCCATTCGAAACCGGCGTCGATGAAGATCTGCGCCAGCCCTTCGGCTTCAGCCTGAGCGCGGACCTCACTGGAGCCGGGCACGATCATCGCCCGCACATGCCCTGCCACCCGCCGCCCGCGCACGACGCTGGCGGCGTCACGTAAATCTTCGATCCGCGCGTTGGTGCAGGAGCCGATAAAAGCGTGGCTGATGACGATATCGCGCAGCGCCATCCCCGGCTCCAGGCCCATGTATTGGAGGGCGCGGCGCATGTCCTGACGCAGGATCGGATCGTCGATGCGTTGCGGGTCCGGCACCTGCGCACCGATCGGCGCGGCCTGATCGGGGCTGGTGCCCCAGGTGACCATCGGCTCCAGCAGACTGGCATCGAGGTGGATTTCGCGGTCAAACACCGCGCCGGGATCGCTGCGCAGTTCACGCCATCTTTCCACGCCGCGCGCTAACAGTTCGCCTTGCGGTGCGCGGGGTTTGCCGTTGAGATAAGCAAAGACTTTTTCGTCCGGTGCCATGAAGGCGCCGCGTGCACCGGCTTCTACCGCCATGTTGCAAATGGTCATCCGCGCTTCGACGCTCAGCGCATCGATGGTCGATCCGCAGAACTCAATCGCATAGCCAGTGGCGCCCGACGCACCGATGCGGCCGATCAGCGCCATGATCACATCCTTCGACGTCAGCCCCGGCGCCAGTTCGCCATCCACCGTCACGCGCAGGCTTTTCAGGCGTTTGTAGACCAGCGTCTGCGAGGCCAGCAAGTGCTCGATTTCCGAGGTGCCAATGCCAAATCCGAACGCCCCCAGCGCACCGTACGTGGTGGTGTGGCTGTCACCGGCAGCGATGACCATGCCCGGCAGAATGAAGCCCTGCTCCGGGGCGATCACATGCTCGATGCCCTGACGTTTATCGAGAATGTCCAGCAGTTCGATGCCGAAGTCCCGGCAGTTCTCCGCCAGATACGACACCTGCCGCGCACCGCCGGCATCAGGCATCGCCGCCACCCGTTTGGGGGTGGTCGGGTTGACGTGATCGACCACCGCCAACGCCGTACCCGGCCGCCAGACCTTGCGCCCGGCGGCGCGCAGACCGCTGAACGCCTGCGGGCTGGTGTATTCGTTGATCACCTGGCGATCGATATACAGCAGCACATGGCCCTGATCGTCGAGGCGGCACACGGTGTGCGAATCGATGTGTTTGTCGTAGAGAGTTCTGGGGCTCATCAGGGCGCTCGCTCAAGGGAATGCGGTGCTTTCCATCATAGGGAGCGCTTTGATGGCATCAATTGGCAGGCAGTGAGAGCGGCGTTCATGAATCGTGTTTGATCGGCTGCTCACCGCTCCCACAGGGAGTTGGTGGTGACAGGGGGAATTGCGAAACATTTGCTTTCATATCGTCTTTCGGGATTTGTCCGGCTCATCCGTCCTATATAGATGCAGGCCGCTCGCACAGGCAACAGCCACGACCGCGCCTTTTGCGGACACCCGCGCTGCGAAGCCCGTAGCCGCGTGCCCTTTCATCGAAATCAAGACGCGCAATCATGTCGAAGAAATCCCGCTCCAAACTGTGGTTCCTGGTGCATAGCTGGCTCGCGCTGCCGATCTGGTTTTTTGTCCTGATCGTCTGTGTTACCGGCACGCTGGCGGTGGTCAGCCAGGAAATCGTCTGGCTGGCCAACCCGCAGATGCGCGCCAGCCAGCCATCGGATGACGCGCCGCTGCTCAGCTACGATCAAGTGCTGGCCGCGATCAAACAGGCCGAACCGCAGACGCTGGTGGAAAGCATCAGCCGTCCCGACGAATCGCACTTCGCCCTCGACGTCGAGGTCAGCTACCCCGACGGCCGCTCGCAGACGGTCTACGTCAACCCGTACACCGGGGTGATTCAAGGCCCGGCGCCGGACTTCAACTTCAAGGCGTTCACCCGCGCCCTGCACGGCTGGTGGCTGGTGCCGTTCACCAATGGTTTCAGCTGGGGCTGGTACCTGGTGTCGTTCCTCGGCCTGCCGATGCTCGCTTCGCTGGTCACCGGGCTGGTGGTGTACAAGCGTTTCTGGAAAGGTTTCTTCAAACCCACCCTGCGTTTTCGTCACGGTGCGCGGATCTTCTGGGGCGACTTCCATCGACTGAGCGGCATCTGGTCGATCTGGTTCATCGCGGTGATCTCGATCACCGGCACCTGGTTTTTGATCCAGGCCATTCTGGCCGACAACCAGGTGTCCATCAGCAGCGAACCGATCATTCCCGCCATGTCTCGGGAAAGCGTACCGATGTCGAGCGACGCCAGTCCTCCCCCACGGATCAGCCTCGATCGCGCGGTACAGATCGCCGAACAGCACATCCCCGGGCTGGAGGTCAGCTTCGTCAGCCTGCCGGGCAATGCCTACAGCCACTTGAGCCTTGGCGGGCGCGGCTGGTACCCACTGATGTTCCAGACCGCCACGCTCAACCCGTACAACGGTGACATGGCCGCCACGCGACTGCTGACTGACCGCTCCTCGCTGGAGTTTGTCACCGAGTCGATGCGCCCACTGCACACCGGTGATTTCGGCGGTCTGTGGATCAAACTGATCTGGTTCTTCTTCGGTCTGCTGCTGAGCATGATGGTCCTCAGCGGCCTATTGATCTGGACCAAGCGCACCGCGCTGGCCACCGCCAACGCCCTCAAGCGCGAAAATAAAAAGGCCCGCAGCCCCCGCGTCAGCCGTGAACCGGCGGAGGTCAGCCTGTGAGCCCGTCCAATCGCACTGCCCAACCGTCCGCCCTGCGCCGCTTCTGGCACAAATGGCGTTTTCATCTGAACGCCCTGTTGCTGCTGATTCCGTTGGGCTTCATGCCCAAGTATTTCGCCGATGCCGCGCTGTTTCGCGGTGACGTCGGCCTCGGTGAGCATGAGGTCGGCGAAATCCAGGTCGGCCCGTGGAGCCTGCGCCTGGCCGAACTGCGTAACGAAGCACCGCGCCTGAGCGGCCCCGCCGGTTACATGAAGGACTTCAATGCCGCCCTCTGCGATGCCTGTGTCGAACAGGTCAAGGCGACGTACCTGCGCATCGGCAAACCGCGCAGCCTGCGCGCCGCCGGGGTGATTTTCTTTGGCACGCCGTATCGCATGGGCGCGCAATTGCCGGTGGCGGAAAAAACCAAAGCCGATGCCGAACTGTGGATCACGATGGAAGGCTGGGACGGCAGCATGCATCAGGCCTCGATTCCCCTGAGCCAGGCCTCCCCCGCCACCCTCGCCTGGCTGAACCAACAAGGAGCCAAACCATGAACCGCGTTCAACGCCCTTCCCGCCTGCAGTTGCGCGCCGCGTTGCTGATGCTGTGCGCAGGTTTCAGCGCCGGCGCCCTGGCCCATAACCCGATGTGCGAATGCAAAGCCGTCGATGCCGAGCAGATCAAATGCACCGGCGGCTTCTCCGACGGCAGCGGCGCGCCGGGGGTGACCCTCGATGTGATCGGTTACGACGAAACCATTCTGCTGCCGGGCAAGCTCGGCGCCGATTCGACCGTGACGTTCAAGAAACCGGCGGCCGAGTTTTATGTGCTGTTCGACGCCGGCCCCGGCCACGTCGTGGAAATCGACCAAGCCGACATCGAGGCCCCATGAGCACGCCCACCACCCAAGTCGTCCGCCCGGCCGGTGCCGGGCATGAAACCCTCAATGTTCTGCTGTTGTGTTTGCTGATCCTTGCCGTCGCCGGATCAGTGGTGGCATGGCGCGGGGTGTCCCATGAACCGGAACCGGTCGCCAGCCATCAGTTCGATGCGCGGCGCGATCTCAGCGCTGCCGAGCAAGGCATCTATGCCGATCTGCGGGTGACCCTCGATGAAATTCGCCTGCTGCGTGAGGAACAGCAAAGCCTGCCGACGCCACAGACTCTGGCTGAAGAAGGCTTCGCCCCGTTCGCCCAGGACGCCAGTTCGGTCAGCCGTGGCGGGCATGCCTGGCAATTGCTGGCGGACACGGCCTATTTCGGCCACAGCCAGGCGCCCGCCGTCGCCGGTTCATTCGTGATGCTACTGAGCGCCGACGCCACTGCCGCGCCGGACATCTGGCTCAACCGCGCCGCCGAGCTGCAGACGCCCACCGAACTGACTGACGCCGCGCTGTCCGCCGCAGGCTGGAAACAGATCGTCGCGCAGTTCGATGCCGGCGTGACCCGCGAGCATCGCCACTGAACCTTCGCCTTCACCCGAGAGAAGACCGCTTGCCCATGCTTATTTCCCTGACTCGCCGTCCCCTCCTGCGCACCCTGCTGTTAGGCCTGTGCGCGTGCCTGCTGAGCCCGCTGGCCAGCGCCGAACCGGGCAAACGCCTGCGCATCGGCATCACCCTGCACCCGTATTACAGCTATGTGGCGAATATCGTCGGCGACAAGGCCGAGGTGGTGCCGCTGATTCCCGCCGGCTTCAACCCGCACGCCTACGAGCCACGCGCTGAAGACATCAAACGCATCAGCGGTCTGGATGTGATCGTGCTCAACGGGGTCGGTCATGACGACTTCGCCGACCGCATGATCGCCGCCAGCGAAACGCCGAACATCAAGACCATCGAAGCCAACGAAAACGTGCCGCTGCTGGCGGCCACCGGTACCGCTGCGCGCGGCGCCGGCAAAGTGGTCAACCCGCACACCTTCCTGTCGATCAGCGCCTCGATTGCCCAGGTCAACAACATCGCCCGCGAGCTGGGCAAACTCGACCCGGACAACGCCAGGACCTACACCCAGAACGCCCGCGCCTACGGCAAACGCCTGCGGCAGATGCGCGCCGATGCGCTGGCCAAACTGACTCAGGCACCGAACGCCGAACTGCGCGTGGCCACGGTGCATGCGGCCTACGACTATCTGCTGCGCGAATTCGGCCTGGAAGTGACGGCCGTGGTCGAACCGGCCCACGGCATCGAACCGAGCCCGAGCCAGTTGAAAAAGACCATCGACCAACTGCGCGAACTCGACGTGAAGGTGATCTTCTCGGAGATGGATTTTCCCTCGACCTACGTCGAAACCATCCAGCGTGAGTCCGGGGTGAAGCTGTACCCGCTGTCGCACATTTCCTATGGCGAATACAGCGCCGACAAATATGAGAAGGAAATGACCGGCAACCTCGACACCGTGGTGCGGGCGATTCAGGAGTCCGGGGCATGACAGCAAAAGAAACCCTCTCTGACACCCCGCCATCCCCTGTGGGAGCGAGCCTGCTCGCGAAGGCGTCCGGTCAGTCAGCATCATTATTGAATGAACCACCGCATTCGCGAGCAAGCCCGCTCCCACAAGGGGTAAGTGGGCCGACTCTGGATTTTGCGGGAGTCTCTCTGACCCTCGGGCGCACCACGATCCTCGACAACGTGACCTTCCAGGTTCAGCCCGGTCACGTCCACGCCCTGGTCGGCCCCAACGGCGGTGGCAAGAGTTCGCTGATCAAGACCCTGCTCGGGCAAATGCCGCATCAGGGTCAACTGAGCCTGCACTGGCCCGGCCAACCCGGCACCATCGGCTACGTGCCGCAGGCGCTGGAGTTTGATCGCGGCCTGCCGATGACCGTCGACGATTTCATGGCCGCCATGTGCCAGCGCCGCCCGGCGTTTCTCGGCCTGAGCAAGCATTACGCCAAGGCCATCGGCGAGGCGCTGGAACGGGTCGGCATGCAGGACAAGCGGAAGCGGCGCATGGGCGCGTTGTCCGGTGGCGAACGGCAGCGCGTGTTGCTCGCTCAAGGCTTGATCCCGGCTCCGCAATTGCTGGTGCTGGATGAGCCGATGTCGGCCCTCGACGAAGCCGGGATCCAGGTGTTCGAACGCCTGCTCGGCGACTGGCGCGCCGCTGGCATCACCGTGCTGTGGATCGAGCACGATCTGGAAGCGGTCAAGCGTCTGGCCGACCGGGTCACCGGTCTCAACCGCCGCGTGCTATTCGACGCCACGCCGCAACAGGCACTGACCCCGGAACGTCTGCTGAGTCTGTTTTCCACCCATCCACGGAGCGCGGTCTGATGAGTTACGAAGCCTTTCGTTTGATGGTTCAGGGCTGGGCGTCGTCCGGGTACCTGCCGGAAGCGCTGGCCTACGGCTTTGTGGTCAACGCATTGCTCGCCGGCCTGTTGATCGGTCCGGTGCTCGGTGGCCTCGGCACGCTGGTGGTGGTCAAGCGCTTTGCGTTTTTCTCCGAAGCGGTCGGGCACGCGGCGCTGACCGGCGTGGCCATCGGCATTCTGCTCGGCGAACCCTACACCGGGCCGTACGGCAGCCTGTTCGGTTACTGCCTGTTGTTCGGCATCCTGCTCAACTACCTGCGCAACCGCACCGGCCTGGCGCCCGACACCCTGATCGGTGTGTTCCTGTCGGTGTCGCTGGCGCTTGGCGCGAGCCTGCTGTTGATTCTGGCGGGCAAGATCAACGTGCACATTCTGGAGAACGTGCTGTTCGGTTCGGTGCTCACCGTCAATGGCAACGACCTGCTGGTGCTGGCCATCGTCGGTTCGCTGGTCATGGCCCTGGCACTGCCTTTGTACAACCGGATCATGCTCGCCAGTTTCAACCCGCAACTGGCGGCGGTGCGCGGCGTCGCGGTGAAGACTCTGGATTACCTGTTCGTGATTCTGGTGACGCTGATCACCGTCGCGGCGGTGAAGGTCATCGGCGCGATTCTGGTCGGCGCGTTGCTGGTGATTCCGGCGGCGGCCGCGCGTTTGCTCAGCCAGTCGCTCAAGGGCTTCTTCTGGTGCTCGGTGCTGATTGCTACCGTCAGCACGCTGTGCGGGATTCTCGCGCCGATCGTCTTCGATCTGCCAATCCCGTCCGGCGCCGCGATCATCCTGGTCGCCGGCATCGCCTTCGCCCTCGCCGCCATTGCGCGCGGGGTTGTCCCGAGTCTGAAAGGGAACCTTGGATAAATGATCTTCTCACTGCGAAAACTGACCCTGGCCATGGCCCTGTGCGGCGTGGTCGGCAGCCCGTTGCTGGCGGCTGAAAACCCTCAATCGCTGCGCGTACTGGCCTCGTTGCCCATCACCTACGGCCTCGGCGAAGTGCTGCTCAAAGGCACCGACGTCAGCCTGGAACGCGCGGCCCCGGCGAATCTGCCGGGCAGCCGTCAGACCGCATACTTCACCGGTCGCGGCGCTCCGGCGCTGGGCAAACTGGCGAGCAATGCCGACGCGGTGATCGGCGTGCGCTCGCTGTGGGCCGATGATCCGCTGTACCCGATCGCGCGGCGCAGCAACATTCGCATTGTCGAAGTCGACGCGGCGCGCCCGGTGGATGGCGCCCTGCCGGGGATCGCCGTGCAACCGGGGCTGAAGGTCGATGGCTTGAACAGTCAGCCATGGCTGGCGAGCAACAACATGGGACGGATGGCTGATGTGATCGCGGCAGACCTGGTGCGTCTGGCGCCGTCGGCCAAACCGAAGATCGAGGCCAATCTGGCGGCGCTGAAACAGCGCCTGCTCAAGCTCAGTGCCGACAGCGAAGCGCGCCTGGCCGAGGCTGAAAACCTGAGCGTGATGAGCCTCAGCGATCACTTCGGTTACCTGATTGGCAGCCTGAATCTGGAGCTGATCGGCCAGGACGCGCGAGCAGATGCCGAGTGGACAGCCGAAGATCTGAAGAAGCTCACGGCGACGCTGAAGGACAACGACGTGGCGCTGGTGCTGCATCATCGTCAGCCGTCGGAGGCTGTGAAAGCGGCGATTGCCGAGTCGGGGAGTCATCTGCTGGTGTTGAGTACCGATGCAGCGGACCCGGTGGCGGAGCTGGAGGGGAATGTGGATTTGTTGCTCAAGGGCTTGAGCGGAGCGTAGTTTCAGTAACACCGCGTTATCGTTCTTCGCGAGCAAGCCCGCTCCCACAGGGGAGTTGTGTGCACCACAGATCCAATGTGGGAGCGGGCTTGCTCGCGAAGAGGCCCGCCAGAACAACACCATTGCCAGCCATGAAAAAACCCGCTGCCTGTCACCAGTCCAGCGGGTTTGTTTTGTCTGTCGGATTACTGAGCGGCCGCCTGCCCTTCCATCTTCTGCCGCAGGCTCAGCGGACGCATGTCGGTCCAGACTTCTTCGATGTAGGCCAGGCATTCCTTCTTCAGGCCGCTCTTGCCCACGGTGCGCCAGCCTTCCGGCACGGCTTTGTAATCCGGCCAGATCGAGTATTGCTCTTCGTGGTTGACCACGACCTGAAAGAGGATGTCCTCGCGGTCGAATACTGACGTCATGCTGGTTCTCCATCGTTGTAAGGGTGGGCTGCACCGGGGGTGCAGCCGGGTATGTAGTAAGAACGTTCGGCGCTGCGAAAAATTTACAAAGCGGCGGTGGCAGCGGCCAGGGCCCGGCCGAAGATCTCGGCGACGCGGTCGATTTCGGCGGCGGTGATCACCAGCGGCGGCAGGAAGCGCACCACCGCACCGTGCCGGCCGCCCAGTTCGAGAATCAGCCCACGCTTGAGGCATTCGCGCTGCACCAGCGGTGCCAGACGCGCGAACGCGGGTGGGTGACCGAGCGCATCCGGCGCGCCGTTCGGGTCAACCAGTTCGACGCCGAGCATCAAGCCACGACCACGAATGTCGCCCAGTTGCGGGAAGTCGCGTTGCAGGATGCGCAGGTGTTCGCTCAGGCGCTCGCCCATGGCGGCGGCGTGTTCGCAGACCTTGTGTTCAAGCAGATAACGCATCACCGCGGAACCGGCTGCCATTGCCATCTGATTGCCACGGAACGTGCCCGCATGGGCACCCGGTTGCCAGGTGTCGAGCCAGTCGCGATAGACCACCACCGCCAGCGGCAGGCTGCCGCCGATGGCTTTGGACAACACCACCACGTCGGGGACGATGTCGGCGTGTTCGAAGGCAAACATCTTGCCGGTGCGCGCGAAACCGCTCTGGATCTCGTCGACGATCAGCGCCACCCCGGCCTTTTCGGTGATCCGACGCAAGCCGCGCAGCCACTCGATATCGGCCGGGATCACCCCGCCCTCGCCCTGCACCGCTTCGACGATCACCGCTGCCGGCAACTGCACGCCGGCCTCAGGATCATTAAGCAGGTTTTCCAGGTAACTCAGGTTGGCTTTGACCCCGGCCGCGCCGCCGAGACCGAACGGGCAACGGTAGTCGTAAGGGAACGGCATGAATTGCACACCGTTGCTGAGCAAGGCGCCCAGCGGCTTTTTTGGCCCCAGACTGCCCATCAGGCTCAATGCGCCCTGGCTCATGCCGTGATAACCGCCGGAGAACGACAGCACGGTGCTGCGCCCGGTGGCGGTGCGCACCAGTTTCAACGCGGCTTCCACCGCATCGGTGCCGGTCGGGCCGCAGAACTGGATTTTCGCTTCGGCCGCCAGTGCTGGCGGCAGCAAACCGAACAGGTCCTGGACGAACTGATCCTTCACTGGCGTGGTCAGGTCGAGGGTGTGCAGCGGCAGCTCATCGGCCAGCACTTGCTGGATCGCCTCGATTACCACCGGGTGATTGTGCCCCAGCGCGAGAGTGCCGGCGCCAGCCAGGCAGTCGATGAAGGTGCGACCTTCGACATCTTCGACGTACAGGCCCTTGGCGCGCTTGAGGGCCAGCGGAATGCGTCGCGGGTAGCTGCGGGCGTTGGATTCCTGCTGGCTCTGCCGGGCCAGCAGTGGTGATTCGTTGAACTGATACAGGGTTTCCGCCGGCGCGGAGCTGATCCGGGCCGACGACTCTTCGATAAGGCTGGTGGCGACTGACATCTCTCGACCCCTCAATACGCTATGGATAGTGACCAAAACAGCACACCGCACAGGTGCGCGTTCCGGTCGCGGGGCGCACATGCAGGTTTTCCTGTTCTGGAAACGCTTAAGCGGGGCGAGGATTTAGACCCTTGATCGAGATGTCAGTCGGACAATGGCAACAGCTTGTGCAGCGTAACGCGGTGCAAGCCCTGATCGCTGGCGCGTGGCACTGCATCGCAGTAGCCCAGATGCCGATAAAAAGCCGCGCCGCTACATGTGCTGGCGATGCGCGCCTGCGGCACACCACGAATCCGCAGCCAGCCTTCAAGGTCGGTCATCAGGGCGCGCCCTGCGCCACGGCGAAACCATTCCGGCTGCACATGGCAAAAACCTATCTCACCGCTGGCCGTGGCCATGCCGACACCCACCGGTTTGTCCTGCAACAAGGCGATATTCAGGTAGCAATGCGCGTCGGCAAGGTGCGCGCTGATGACGTCGGCAGATTGTCGGCCGATCCAGCGGCTGACCAGTTGCGGATCGTTGCGGTGTTCGAGCGCACAACCGACGCGAATCGATCGCTCGATGATGCGACTGATGATGCCGGCGTCGGCAGGTTTCGCCGGGCAGATGCAGATCGATGCTTCCATGGCGCGTTCCCTCAATCCATTGAGTCAGAGCAGCCCCGACCTTAACGCCGAGGCTGGCGAATCACCAACGCAGAGACGTTACATTTGATGTGCCACACCACAAATCCCCTAATGTGGGAGCGGGCTTGCTCGCGAAGGCGGCGTGCCAGTCAGCAACCTGTCGACTGACCGGACGCCTTCGCGAGCAAGCCCGCTCCCACAGGGGATTTTTGCTGGTTCAGACAGGTTGCAGCGGCATGGTCAACTCGACGCGCAAGCCATCCGGCCGGCTGTCGAAATGCAGGGTGCAGGCGCAGCGCTGGACGATGGCTTGCACGATGGCCAGGCCCAGTCCGCAGCCGGTGCTCTGGCCGTTGCGCCAGAAGCGTTGGGTCAGGTGCTGCAGATCTTCCGCCGCAATCCCCGGGCCGTGGTCGCGCACCACAAAACGGGCGCGCTGGCCGACCGTTTCCAGACTCAGCTCCACCTCAGCGTCCGCCGGGGTATGGCGCAGGGCGTTGTCGAGCAGATTGCGCAACGCGGCAATCGACAGCACCGCCGGCATTTGCACCGGCGCACTGGAGAGCTGCTTGGGCAATTGCAGTTTGATGCGCTGACGCTCGCCGCCGGCCGCATCCTGCATCGCCAGTTTCGCCACCTGTTCGGCGCTGCACTGCACGCCGTCATCGAACGACAGACTGCCCTCGACCCGCGCCAGCAACAGCAGTTGCTCCAGCGTGCGGTGCATGCGGTCGGCGCCCTCTTCGGCGCGTGCCAACGACTGATCACGGGCACTGCCTTCGGTCATGCGTGCCACTTGCAGGTGGGTCTTGATCGCCGTCAGCGGGCTGCGCAGTTCGTGGGCGGCATCACCGGTCAGGCGGCGTTCACGCTCGATGGTCTTGCCGATGCGCTGAAACAACTGATTCTGGGTATCGAGCAGCGGTTTCAGTTCACTGGGAAACGACTGCAACTGCAATGGCTCAAGCGAGTCGGCGTTACGCCGCATCAAGGCCTCGCGCAGTCGATTGAGCGGCGCCAGGCCCTGACCGATGCCCAGCCACAACAGGCACAGGCAACCGAGCAACGCCACGCCCACCGGCACCGAGGCCGCCAGCAGGATCGACATGTTCAGCGCTTCGCGTTCGATCTGCCGATCGGCCGTGGTGATCCGCACATCCCCCCGCGCGAGAGTGAAACTGCGCCACGGCGCGCCATCGATCATCTGATCGTGGAAGCCCATTTTTTCCGCTTCCAGGGTTTGCTCGGGACTGCTGTGGCTGCGGGCCAGAATTTCCCCGCGCAACGAACTGACCTGACAGGCCATGCCGCCGGGAATGTTCAATTGTTCGGCACTGAAATGGGTGCCCTCGCCCTTGCTCGGCAGCGCCGGCAGTTGCTCCAGCAGCCCGGCGACCATGCGCGCCGAGGCCACCAGCCGCTGGTCGAGGGAAAACATCATTTGATTGCGCAAGTCGCTGAGCATCCAGGCCGCAGCCAGCGCCCAGATCAGGGCGAACGCGGCGCCGAGGGTCAGACTCAGGCGCAGACGCAGACTCATCACTTCTGTTGTTCTCCACCATCGGCCGGCCCGAGGCGATAACCCAGACCGCGCACGGTTTCGACGATGCCCTTGCCGAGTTTGCTGCGCAGGTGATGGATATGCACGTTCAGCGCGTTGCTCTCCAATTCGTCATTGAAGCCGTAGACGCTGTCCTTCAACTGCTCGGTGGACAGCACTCGGCCACGGTTGTGCAGCAGCGCCTGCAATAGCGATTGCTCGCGGCGCGACAAGTCCACCGGTTGCCCGGCCAACATGGTTTCGCGGCTGCTTGGATCGTAGGTCAGTGCGCCGTGTTCGATCAGGTTGACGCTGCGCCCGGCGACCCGGCGCAGCAGGGTTTGCAGACGCGCGAACAATTCACGCAGATCGAAGGGTTTGAGCAGGTAATCGTCAGCCCCGGCCTGCAAGCCATCCACGCGGTCGGTGACCGAGTCGCGTGCGGTCAGGATCAGCACCGGAATTTCCAGGCCTTGCTGACGCAGCTGTTGCAGCAACTTGAGGCCATCTTCGTCGGGCAGGCCGAGATCGAGCACCATCACGTCGAATTCGGCGACCTTGAGCATCGCCCGCGCTTTCGAGGCGGTGTTGACGTGCTCGACCGTCAAGCCCTGCGCCGTGAGACCGGCAACGATACCGCTGGCGATCAGTTCATCGTCTTCGCAAACCAGTACGTGCATGATCCGTCCCGTAGAAAAAAGCCGATTAGGCCGTTGGCCGATTAAGCTGACATTATGGCGCCCAACGCCACAGCGACAAGGGCGTGACGGTTAATCATCGGTTAATCGCCATCCACCATTGTGCCCACACTTGCACAGGGACAAGGCTCCTCCATGCGTCATTTTTTTCTTTTGTTTGCACTGCTGATCTCCGGCCTGGCCCAGGCGGGAAACAATCCATTCGAGACCAAACCGGAATTTCTCCCGGTCGACAAAGCCTTCGTGCTCACCTCCGAACGCCTTGAGTCCGGGGAAACCCAGCTGTTCTGGCAAATCACCGACGGCTATTACCTGTACCAGAAACGTCTGAAATTCGACGGTTTGACGGCCGAGCAGCAGCCGGCGTTGCCCGAGGGCGAGTCGCACAGTGACGAGTTCTTCGGTGAACAACCGGTGTATCGCCAAGGGCTGGAGGTGAAAGTCCCGGCCTCGGCCAGCGGTCAGATCAAGGTCAGTTACCAGGGCTGCGCCGATGCCGGCCTGTGTTATCCGCCTCAGACCCGGGTCATCGATCTGGGCGGCGAAGCGACGCCAACGACCAGCACTGAAGCACCGGATCAGGCCCTGGCCAGCAGCCTGCAACAACGGGCGCTGGGCTGGAGCCTGCTGGTGTTCTTCGGCCTCGGCCTGTTGCTGGCGTTTACCCCGTGTTCGTTGCCGATGCTGCCGATTCTGGCGGGCATGATTGTCGGCAGCGGTGCAACCCCACGCCGTGGTTTCGCCCTGGCCAGCAGCTATGTGATCTGCATGGCGCTGGTGTATGCAGCGATGGGGGTGATCGCTGCGCTGCTCGGCGCCAACCTGCAGGCGTGGCTGCAAAATCCATGGCTGCTCGGTGCATTTGCAGCAGTGTTCGTGGTGCTGGCGCTACCGATGTTTGGCTTCTTCGAATTGCAATTGCCGGTGGCCCTGCGTGACCGCCTCGAACACGCTTCGCGCAGTCGCAATGGCGGCAGCCTGATCGGTGCCGGGGTGCTCGGCGCGTTGTCCGGTCTGCTGGTCGGCCCGTGCATGACCGCGCCACTGGCCGGCGCCTTGCTGTACATCGCGCAGAGCGGCAATGCGCTGCACGGTGGCTTGATTCTGTTTGCGCTGGGCATCGGTATCGGGGTGCCGCTGTTGCTGTTGGTGACCGTCGGCAATCGCTTTCTGCCGAAACCCGGAGCGTGGATGAACCTGCTCAAGGGCATCTTCGGTTTCCTGTTCCTCGCGACCGCGCTGCTGATGTTGCGCCCGGTGCTGGACTCGTCGCTGTGGCTGGGCCTGTGCGGCGCGCTGCTGCTGATCGCCGCGTTCTGCGCCTGGAAGCAATCGGACGGCTTCGGCCGGGTCGCCCAAGTGTTCGGCGCCAGCTCGCTGTTGCTCGGGTTGTGGGGCAGCCTGCTGCTGATCGGTGCCGCCGGTGGCAGTGACGACCCGTATCAACCGCTGCAGGTGTACAGCGCCGGCCGAGTCGCCAGCACCACGCCGAGCGGGCATGACGCGTTCACCACGATCAAGGATCCGGCCGCCCTGCAGCGCGAACTGGATAGCGCCAAGGCTCAGGGCCAGTGGGTGCTGCTCGATTACTACGCCGACTGGTGCGTGTCGTGCAAAGTCATGGAAAAACAGGTGTTCGGCAAGGACAAGGTCATGCAGGCACTCAGCGATGTGCGCCTGCTGCGCCTCGACGTCACTGCCGATAATGCCGCCAGCCGCGAGCTGCTCGGCCGCTACAAAGTCCCGGGGCCACCGAGTTTTGTCTGGATCGGCACCGACGGCGAAGAACGACGTAGCCAGCGCATCACCGGTGAGGTGGATGCCGAGACGTTCCTGCAACGCTGGACCACCACCCGAGACGCCAATTAAATGCTGACGTTCACCCTCGGCACCTTTGCCATCGCGCTTAACCACCTGCTGCTGATCAGTGCCCTGGCGCTGGCGACCTTTGTCGGCTGGCGGGTGGCCAAGCGTGGCGGCGATAACCCCGAGTCGGCGCTGTTCAGCCTGTTTCTGCTGGGCATGCTCGCGGCACGCGTGGCGTTTGTCGCCCTGTACTGGGGCCACTATCGCAACGATCCGTGGCAGATCATCGACCTGCGCGATGGTGGATTCCTCGCCTGGCCGGGGGTGATCGTGCTGCTGCTCGCCGCTCTCTATCGCGGCTGGCGTCGCCCGGGCCTGCGTCGGCCATTGGGGTTTGGCGTGGCCAGCGGCGTGCTGTTCTGGTTGTTGGCGACCCTGTCACTGAACATCTACGAACAAGGCACGCGCCTGCCGGAAATCACCCTGCGCAACGCCGCCGGGGAGACCATCCAGCTCAGCGACTATCAGGGCGGACCATTGGTGATCAACCTCTGGGCAACCTGGTGCCCACCGTGCCGGCGCGAGATGCCGGTGCTGGAAAACGCTCAACAACAACGCCCGGACCTGACCTTTCTGTTCGTCAATCAGGCCGAAAGCATGCAAAGCGTTGCCACCTTCCTGGAAACCCAGGGCCTGAGCCTGAACAACGTGCTGTTCGACCGCAGCGGTCGACTGGGTCAGGCCGTGGGCTCCATGGCGTTGCCGACTACGCTGTTCTATAGCCCTGACGGTCGCTTGCTGAGCAGTCATCTGGGCGAACTGTCGAACGCCAGCCTGGCCCGCGCCCTGGAAAATTTCGACATCCCGAATCCAACCGCCGCACCGGCCACCTCTGCAAGGAAACTGCCATGCCCCGCCTCCGCCACCTGCTGACGCTGACTCTGGGCACTGCCCTGCTGCACCTGCCGTCGGTGCAGGCCGCCGAAGAATTGCCCGCCGCGATCAAGCAGATCGAAGCCAAGGGCGCAAAAATCGTCGGCCAGTTCGACGCCCCGGACGGCTTGCGTGGTTATGCGGCGCAGTACCAGAACCGTGGCATGGCGTTGTACCTGACGCCGGACGGGAAACACGTGCTGCTCGGCAATCTGTACGACGCCGACGGCAAGGATCTGAGCAGCGAGCCGTTGCAGAAACTGGTCTATGCGCCGATGGCCAAGGAAATCTGGGGCAAGTTCGAAGCCAGCAACTGGATTCAGGACGGCAACAAGGACGCGCCGCGCACCGTGTACCTGTTCAGCGATCCCAACTGTCCGTACTGCAACATGTTCTGGGAACAGGCGCGACCATGGGTCAAGGCCGGCAAGGTGCAGCTGCGGCACATCATGGTCGGGATCATCCGCGAAGACAGCCCGGCGAAATCCGCCGCGCTGCTGGCGGCGAAAGATCCGGCCAAGGCCCTGGAAGATCACGAAAAGGCCGGCAAGGCCAGCACCCTGAAGCC
Source organism: Pseudomonas sp. lyk4-TYG-107 (assembly GCF_030209055.1). Taxonomy (NCBI): domain Bacteria; kingdom Pseudomonadati; phylum Pseudomonadota; class Gammaproteobacteria; order Pseudomonadales; family Pseudomonadaceae; genus Pseudomonas; species Pseudomonas sp. lyk4-TYG-107. The sequence goes on along the minus strand of NZ_JARVST010000004.1, from coordinate 263,980 downwards.
GTTGAAAGACATTCCAAAAGCGGTGCAGACCAAACTGGCCGCCAACATGCAGTTGATGGAAGACCTGGAACTGCAGGCGACGCCGGCGATTTTCTACATGGATGACAAGGGTGAGCTGCAACAGCAGCAAGGCGCGCCTTCGCCGGAGAAACTGGCGAAAATTCTCGGGCCAAAGTGAGTCCGGCTTCTTTATTGCCTGATCGGGCCTCTTCGCGAGCAAGCCCGCTCCCACAGGGATCACCGCGGTCACTGTGGGAGCGGGCTTGCTCGCGAAAAGAACGATGACACGGTTTAGCGGTTGCGCTCAGCCAAAAAAGTAAACAACACCTCGCTCACAAACTGCGGATTCTCCAGGCTGGAAATATGCCCCGCCTCCGGCACCAGCACCCACGGGCAACCGATCAATTCAGCCATTTCCTGTGCCTCCGACGGCGGTCGCGGTTTGTCCTGATCGCCGCACAGCACCAGGGTGGTCGCGGCATTCAGTTCGCCCAGGCGCGGCAACAGATCATCACGACTGAAGGTGATACGCCCCATCGGCACGATGCTTTCGCGCAGGCGATCCGCGGTGTAGGCCGCCAGTTTGGCGCGGAAGTCCTGATACAGCGCCGACTGCGGATCGATGCCCGGGCGGAAGAAGATCGGCACCACGATGTCGAGCAACTGAGGCGCAATCTCGCCGCTTTCCTCGATTTGCTTGAACAGCGAGAAATAGTACTGACGGGTTGGCTCAGGCTCGACGCCGACGTAGGTGTCGAGCAGTACCAGACCGTTGATCCGCTGCGGTGCCGACAACGCCAGACGCACGCCCCACATGCCGCCGACTGACAGCCCCGCCAGCGTTATCTGCTCGATCTGCAGGTGGTCGAGCAAGGCCTCGACCTGCCGCGCGATGTCATCCAGCGAGGTGGTGCCTTGCGGCAAGCGCCCGGATTCGCCGTGGCCCCACAGGTCCAGCGCAATCACCCGGTAGTGCGGCGACAGCGCAGCGATCTGCGGCGCCCACATGGCCGTGTCCCACAGATAACTGCCCGCCAGCAACACGGCCGGGCCGGTGCCTTGATCAATGTAGTGCAGCGCTTGTCCGTCAACCGTGAAGAAAGGCATCGACCACCCCCGCGACAAAAAAAAGAGAACCGGCAGACTGAGCTGCCGGTTGTTGATCGTCAACCGTGTAAATGTCTGAAAATGTGCCGCCCCAATCGCGAGCAGGCTCGCTCCCACAGGGGATCTGTGATCGACACAAAACCCATGTGGGAGCGAGCCTGCTCGCGAAGGGGCCGGTACAGACGCCGAAGATTACAAGCCCTCCAGCTCCGCCATCAGATCATTCAAGCGATCCACCTTGTCCTCTGTCATATCACCGGACGCCAGGCCTTCGATGTACTCGGCCAGTTCCTGCACCGTGCTGCACTCGAACATCGCCCGCAGCGGCACATCGCGTTGCAGGGTTTTCTGCACCCGCGAGGCGATCTGCGTGGCCAGCAACGAATGCCCGCCCAGTTCGAAGAAGTTGTCGCGCACGCCGACCTTGTCGACCTTGAGCACTTCGGCCCAGATGTCGGCCAGGGTCTGCTCCAGTTCGTTGCGCGGGGCCAGGTAATCCTCGCTCTGCAACTGGCCGATCTCCAGCGCCGGCAAGGCCTTGCGGTCGAGTTTGCCGTTGGCGTTGTGCGGCAGCTGATCGAGCCACAACCAGTGCAGCGGCACCATGTATTCCGGCAGTTCGCTGCGCAGGCGTTGCTTGATCCGCTCCAGACGTTCGCTCGGGTTGAGCGCCGAATCCGCCGCGACCAGATAGCCGACCAGGTGCTTGCCATTCACGCCTTCCTGCACGCCGACCGCCGCATCGCGGACTTCCGGTTGTTCGTGCAGACGCGCTTCGATTTCACCCAGTTCGATCCGGTAACCGCGAATCTTCACCTGATGGTCGACCCGGCCAACGTACTCCAGCACCCCGTCACTGCGCCGCCGCGCGAGGTCACCGGTGCGATACAGACGCTCGCCCGGCGCGCCGAACGGGTTCGGCACAAACACTGGCGCAGTGCGCAGCGGATCGCTGACGTAACCGCGACCGACGCCGGTCCCGGCCACGCACAACTCGCCCACCGCGCCCAGCGGCACCAGTTCCAGCGCGCCATCGACCAGGTACAGCAAGTTGTTGTCGGTCGGCGTACCGATCGGCAAATAGCTGCCACGAGTCGAAGCCATGTCCACACGGAAGAACGCCACGTCATCGGAGCATTCCGCCGGGCCGTAAGCGTTGACCAGACCGATGTCCGGGTAACGCAGCAGCCATTGGTTCGCCAGTTCCGGCGGCATCGCTTCGCCGGTCGGCAGCATCCAGCGCAGACCGTCGAGGCTCAGGCGCTCGGAGGCGAGCATGCCCTGAATCAGCGACGGCACGCTCTCCAGCACGGTAATGCCCTGCGCCTGCACATGCACCAGCAGACCCTGCGGATCGTGGGCGATGCTGTTCGGCACGATGTCCACCCGCGCCCCGAACAGCGGCGCGGCGAGGAACTGCCAGACCGAAATATCGAAGCTTTGCGAAGCGGTCTGCGCGATCACGTCGGCGTCCGTCAGTTGCAGGTACGGCACCTTGCTCAACTGGTTGTTGAGCATGCCGCGCTGCTCGACCATCACGCCTTTCGGCAACCCGGTCGAACCCGAGGTGTAGATCACGTAGGCCAGGTTGTCTGGGCCACTGTAGATTCCCGGGTTCTGCAGCGATGTCGCCAGCGCCTGCACTTCTTCCCAGACCAACAGCCGTGGACGGTTGGCGCAGCTGAATTCATCGAGCAAAGTCTGCGCCTGTTGGCGGCAGGCTTCGCTGCACACCAGCACTGGCGTGCGGCTCAGCTCGATGATCCGCTGCAGACGCTGGCTCGGCAGGCCCGGATCCAGCGGCAGGTAACCGGCACCGGCCTTGAAGCTGCCGATGATCATCCCCAGCAGATCGAGATTACGCTCGGCCAGCAACGCCACCGGTTGATCCATCTGCACCCCGGCCGCAACCAGTGCATGGCCGAGACGGTTGGCGTTCTGGTTCAGCTCGGCATAGCTCAGTTGCTGATCAAGGCAAGTGGCGGCAATGCGTTGCGGATGTTGAGCGACCTGCGCTTCGAACAGCGCCACGTAGCTCTGCTCCAGCGGATAATCGTGCGCGCTCTGGTTGCAGCCGTGCAGCAGGAATTCCTGCTCATCAAAGCCCAGCAGCGGCAGGTCAGCCATGTCGCCATGGAAGCCATCGACCAGTGCCAGCAGCAGGCGCTTGAACTCGCCGAGCATGCGCTCGATGGTCGATTCGTCGAAATAACGCTGGTCATACGACAGATGCAGACCGAGGTCATCGCCCGGGTAGCACACCGCCGTCAGCGGGAAGTTGGTGTGGGTACGACCGGAGTCCGATGTCGCGTTGAGGCTCTGTGCACGGTCCAGCACCGAGACTTCCACCGGCGCGTTCTCGAACACGAACAGACTGTCGAACAGCGGTTGGCCTTTCGGCAATTCGCTCTGCTCCTGGATGTTCACCAGCGGCAGGTATTCGTACTCGCGCAGCTGCATGTTGCTGTCGAGCAGAGCGCTCAACCACTGGCGCACACTGGCACGGTGATCGTCCGCCGGTATCTGCACCCGCAGCGCAATGCTGTTGATGAACAGGCCGACGGTGCGTTGCATCTCCGGCATTTCCACCGGGCGCCCGGCCACGGTGACGCCGAACAGCACGTCGCGATCACCGCTCAGGCGGCGCAATACCAGAGCCCATGCCGCTTGAGCGAAGGTGTTGATGGTCAGTTGATGGGCCTGGGCCAGCTCACGCAGACGGGCGCCATCCTCAACGTTGAGACGGGTATAGCGGTCACCGACGATCATGCCACCGCTTTCGCCGGCGTGTTCGCGCAGGAACGGTCGGTCGCTCGGGATCGGCGTGGTGCGTTCGAAACCTTGCAGGTTCTGCTGCCACCACTGACGTGCCTCGGCCAGGCTCTGGCGTTGCAGCCAGCCGATGTAGTCGCGGTAACGCGGCGGCACCGACAACTGTGCTTCGCGACCTTCACCGAGGGCGGTGTAAATCTCGAAGAAATCGTTCATCAGCAGCGAACGGCACCAGGCATCGATGAGGATGTGGTGGTTACTCATCATGAACCAGTAACGCGCCATGCCGACCTTGATCAGGCGCAGGTGGAACGGTGCCTGATTGAGCAGATCGAACCCGGCCTCACGCTCGCTTTTCAGCAGCGCTTGCAGCTTCGGTTCTTGCTCGTCCTCGGCGATGGCGCTCCAGTCCAGGTACTCGATCGGCGTACGACCCGGGGTGTGGATCACTTGCAGCATGTCCTCGCCGACGTTCCAGCAGAACGATGCACGCAGCGCTTCATGACGGGCGACCACCGCTTGCCAGGCTTGGGCGAAACGCTCGGGATCGAGCTCGCTGTTGATACGGTAGCGATCCTGCATGTAGTACAGACCGGTGCCCGGTTCGAGCAAGGTGTGCAGCAACATGCCTTCCTGCATCGGCGTCAGCGGGTAGACATCTTCGATCTGCGCCGCCGGCACCGGCAGTGCATCGAGTTGCGCCTGGGTCAGTTTCGCCAGCGGGAAGTCCGACGGCGTCAGGCCACCGGCCGTGTCTTGCAGGCAATGTTCGATCAGGCTTTGCAGCTCGCCGAGGTAGGCGTCGGCCAGATCGTTGATGGTTTGCGCCTCGTAGCGCTCGCCACTGAAAGTCCAGCGCAGCAGCAGTTCGCCGCCGTACACCTGACTGTCGATGCTCAACTCGTTGGGCAACGGCGCTTGCGGATCGTGGGCCGCACCGACCGGCTCGTCCAATGGACGGAACAGCGCATCGCTGGCGAAACTCTGGTCGAACTGGCCGAGGTAGTTGAAGGTCACCGGAGCATTCGGCAACGCCGCCATGCTGCGCTGACTGAGGTCATCGGCCAGATAACGCAACACGCCATAACCGAGGCCTTTGTGCGGCACGGCGCGCAGTTGCTCCTTAATCGCCTTGATCGAAGCGCCCTGCCCGGCGGCCTCTTCGATGTTATGCGGGGTCAGGCGTAATGGATAAGCGCTGGTGAACCAGCCAACGGTGCGGGTCAGGTCGATCTCGTCGAACAGCGTTTCGCGGCCGTGGCCTTCCAGGTGAATCAATGCCGACGGCTGCCCGCTCCAGCGGCACAGCACGCGGGCCAGCGCGGTCAGCAGCAGGTCGTTGACCTGCGTGCGGTAGGCCCGCGGCGCCAGTTGCAGCAGTTGTTGGGTACGCTCGGCATCCAGGCGCACGCTGACGGTTTGCGCGTGACGATTCTGCTGTCCGCCCTGCGGGTTTTCGCACGGCAGATCGGCGTTCGATCCGGCCAGTTGGGTTTGCCACCAGTTCAGTTCTTCACGCAGTGATTCGCTGCCGGCATAGGCCTGCAAACGTGCAGCCCAGTCTTTGAAGGCACTGGTTTTTGCCGGCAGTTTTACCGACTGTTCGGCGTCGAGCTGGCGATACACGGTTTGCAGGTCGTCGAGCAATACGCGCCACGACACACCGTCGACCACCAGGTGATGGATCGCAATAAACAGGCGTTGCTGCCCTTCGGGACCATCGACCAGCAAGGCGCGCAGCAGCGGGCCGTTCTGCAGATCGAGACTGCGCTGGGCATCGGCGAACAGTGCTGCGCACTGGTCCATCGCCGCCACCCGCACCTGCCACAAAACGGCGGCATCGGAGACCGGTTGATGAGTGGCGTGCCACTGATCGTTGGCCTCGGTGAAGCGCAGACGCAAGGCGTCGTGCTGTTCGATCACTGCCAGCAGCGCCTGCTCCAGACGATGCGGTTCCAGCGCCACGCTCGGCTCCAGCAGCAGCGCCTGGTTCCAGTGCTGACGCTCAGGAATATCAGTGTCGAAGAACCAGTGTTGAATCGGCGTCATGGCCGATTCACCGACCACCAGTCCCTGCTCGGCAGTGACTTGCTCGCTGCGGCTGGCGACAGCGGCCAGGGTCTGCACCGTCTGATGCTGAAACAGGTCACGCGGGCTGAAATGAATGCCCTGCTGCCGCGCCCGGCTGACCACTTGAATCGACAGGATCGAGTCGCCGCCGAGTTCGAAGAAGTTGTCGTTGAGACCGACCTGCTCGACGTTGAGCACCTCGCACCAGATCTGTGCCAGGGTCTGCTCCAGCTCATTGCTCGGGGCGACATAGTGCTGACGGTTCAACTCCGGATCCGGTGCCGGCAACGCGCGGCGGTCGAGTTTGCCGTTGGCGGTCAGCGGCATGCTCGCCAGCAGGATCAGGTGCGTCGGCACCATGTAGTCCGGCAGTTGCGCCTTGAGGTGCGACTTCAGGGCTTCACGCAGTGAAGCTTGTTGCGCTTCGCCCTGCTCGGCAACTTCGCTGACCAGGTAGCCCACCAGTTGCTTGCCGCTCGGCGCATCCAGCGCCAGCACCACCGCTTCGCGGATCGAGTGGTGATCGAGCAGTCGGGTTTCGATCTCACCCAGCTCGATGCGGAAACCACGGATTTTCACCTGATGGTCGATCCGGCCCAGGTATTCCACCAGACCATCGGCGCGCTGGCGCACCAGATCGCCGGTGCGGTACATGCGCCCGCCATCGGCGGCAAACGGGTCTGCCACGAAACGCTCGGCGCTGATGCCCGGACGGTCGTGATAGCCCTGCGCCAGACCGGGGCCGCCGACGAACAATTCACCGGTCGCGCCTTGCGGCACCAACGCCAGATCGGCGTCGAGAATGTACGCCACGCGGTCACCGATCACGCTGCCGATCGGCACGCTGCCGGCGCCCTCTTCAAGCACTTCCGGGGCGAGACTGGCGAGCGGCATGACCACGGTTTCGGTCGGGCCATAGGCGTTGAAGAACAGACTCGGTTTGAACGCGGCGCGAATCCGTTGCAGGTGTTCGCCGGTCAGCGCTTCGCCGCCGGTGATGATCATCCGCACCGGCAGAACCTGGTTTTGCGTGGCGAGGAACTGCGCCAGCTGGCTGCCGTAGCTCGGGGTGAAGCCGAGCACATTGATCCGGTGGGTGCGGATCAACCCGCAGATTTCTTCCGCATCCCACTGCCCTTGCGCTCGCAGCACCACCTGCGCGCCGCTGAGCAACGGCACCAGCAGACGCTCGGTGGCGGCGTCGAAGTTGATCGAATAGAAGTGCAGCTCGTAGTCGTCGGGGCGCATGCCGAAACGTTCGATCACGGCCTGGCAATGCATGGCGATTTCACCGTGGGACACCACCACGCCTTTCGGCTTGCCGGTCGAACCCGAGGTGTAAATCAGATAGGCCTGATGCTGCGGCAGGCTGATAAAGGGCAGCTCAGTGGCCGGGTAATCCACCAGCGCCGCGCTGTCATCTTCCAGGCACCAGCGCGCCACGCTCGACGGCAAATCGCCGAGGGCGTTGAACATCGCGCGGTCACTGAGCAGCAGACCGATGCGGCTGTCTTCGATCATGTAGTGCAGGCGATCGAGCGGGTATTCCGGGTCCAGCGGCACATAGGCGCCGCCGGCCTTGAGGATCGCCAGCAGGCCGACGACCATTTCCAGCGAACGCTCCAGCGCCAGACCAACCCGCACTTGCGGGCCGACCCCACGCTCACGCAGGGCCCAGGCCAGACGATTGGCGCGAGCGTCGAGTTCGGCGTAGCTCAGGGTCTGGCCGGCGAAGGTCAGGGCCGGGGCATCTTTGCGCGCCAGCGCCTGCTCGGCGAACAGATGATGGATGCATTGATCGAGACGACGTTCGCCCGGTTCGACACCGAGGCTGTCGAGCAGCTGCTGTTGTTCAGTCGGGTCGAGCAGCGGCAATTGGCTCAGACGCTGTTGCGGATCGGCGATCAACGCTTCCAGCAGGTTGCGCCAATGCTGGGCCATGCGTGCGATGGTCGGTTCATCGAACAGATCGGTGCTGTAGGTCAGGCAGCAACCGAGGCGATGGTCGAGGTCGGTGACTTCCAGGTTGAGGTCGAACTTGGTCGCCCGCGCATCGTTGGCCAGGTACTCGACGGTCATCCCGGCGAGCATGCGGCTCTGCTGGAATTCCCAGCGCTGCACGTTGCACATCACCTGGAACAACGGGTTGTACGCCGCGCTGCGTGGTGGTTGCAGCGCTTCGACCAGATGATCGAACGGCAGATCCTGATGCGACTGGCCCTCGATCACCGTGTGGCGCACTTGCTCGAACAGTTCGCCGACCGACATCTGGCCGTCGAGCTGGCAACGCAGCACCTGAGTGTTGAGGAATGCACCGATCAGCCCTTCGCTTTCCGGACGAATCCGGTTGGCCACCGGCGCGCCGATGCGCAGGTCGGTCTGGCCGCTGTAGCGGTAGAGCAAGGTGGCGAGCGCAGCGGTCATGGTCATGAACAGGGTCAGACCGTTTTGCGCATTGAACGCACGGACGCGGGCGGCAAGATCGTCGCTCAGGTCGAAACGGAACAGCTCGCCCTGGTGGCTTTGCACCGGTGGCCGCGGACGGTCGCCGGGCAGTTCCAGCAGCGGATGTTCGCGACCGAGTTGCGCGGTCCAGTAGTCGAGCTGGCGCTGACGCTCACCTGACTCCAGCCACTGCCGTTGCCAGACGCTGTAATCGAGGTACTGCACCGGCAACGCTTCAAGCGGCGAATCGCGCTCATCGACAAAGGCTTCGTACAGCGCGCTGAGCTCGCGGGCAAAAATATCCATCGCCCAGCCTTCGGTGACGATGTGGTGCAAGGTCAGCACGAAGTAGTGTTCGTGCTCGTCGGTCTTCACCAGACAGGCGCGCAGCAGCGGACCGCCTTCCAGATCGAACGGCAGATGCGCTTCGTCATCGGCCAGTTGCTGGACCTGCTGTTCACGCTGGTCAGCCGGCAGTTTCGAGAAATCTTTCCAGCCCATGCGCACGCCGGTCTCGGCATGCACCTGCTGACGGGCCACGCCATCGACGCTCGGGAACGTAGTGCGCAGGGTTTCGTGGCGCAGGATCAACGCCTGCAAGGCTGCCTCGAAATGCTCGACGTGCAACACGCCGCGCAGGCGCGCCATGCCGCCGACGTTGTACGCCGGGCTGTCCGGCTCCATCTGCCAGAGGAACCACATGCGCTGTTGCGAGTACGACAACGGCACCGCTTGGCTGCGATCGACTTTGGCAATCGGCGGCTGTTTGTTGGTCTGGCCGCTGGCCTGGATCAGGCGGATCTGCTCGGCAAAATCGCCGAGTTCACTGTGCTCGAACAAGGCGCGCAACGGCAGTTCGACGTCACAGGCCTGACGGCTGCGCGAGATGATTTGTGTGGCCAGCAACGAGTGCCCGCCGAGGGCGAAGAAGTCGTCGCGCAGACCGATCCGTGGCAGACCCAACACTTCGCGCCAGATCGCGGCGATCTGTTGTTCCAGCTCTGTGACCGGTTCGACGTGTTCACGCACTTGCCACTGCGGCTCTGGCAAGGCGCGACGGTCGAGCTTGCCGCTCGGGCTCAGGGGCATTACGTCCAGGCGCATCAGTTGCGCCGGGACCATGTATTCCGGCAGCTCGGCGGCCAGCGCAGTTTTCAGGCGGACGATCTGCGCGTGCTGATCTTCGCTGGCATCGACAGCGGTGAAGTAGCCGATCAGTTGCGCGCCGGCTGCGGTTTCACGCACCAGCACCACCGCTTGGGCGACGCCGTCCTGGGCCAGCAGCCGCGCTTCGATTTCTTCCGGCTCAACGCGGAAACCCCGCAGCTTGACCTGCTGATCGAGGCGCCCGAGGTATTCGATCACACCGTCGGCGGTCCAGCGTGCACGGTCACCGGTGCGATACAGCCGTACGCCCTGCTCGCCCAGTGGATCGACCACGAAACGTTCGGCAGTCAGTGCCGGACGACCAAGGTAACCCCGGGCCAGACCGATGCCGCTGATGCACAGCTCACCCGGCACACCGGCCGGCACGGGGTTGAGATCAGCATCGAGAATGCGGCAAATCACGTTGCCCAGCGGCCGGCCAATTGGCGAACGCTCACCGTCGTCCGTGGTGCAGTGCCAGTGGGTGACGTTGATCGCGGTTTCGGTCGGGCCGTAACGGTTGTGCAGTTGCACCGCCGGCAGCTGCGCCAGCACGCGGTTGCGCAGTTCCGCCGGCAGCGCTTCACCGCCGGAGAACACCCGGCGCAGGCTGGTGCATTCGGCGCTCAGCGGTTCGTCGATGAACAGCGAAAGCAGCGGCGGCACGAAGTGCAGCGTGGTCACACCGTATTTCTGCACCAGTTGCGCGATGCGATGCGGGTCGCGGTGTTCACCGGGGTCGGCGATCAGCAGACGCGCGCCAGTGATCAGCGGCCAGAAGCACTCCCACACCGACACGTCGAAACTGATCGGCGCCTTTTGCATCAACACGTCGCTGTCGTTCAGGCGATAGCTGTTCTGCATCCATTGCAGACGTTCGGCCAATGCAGCGTGGGTGTTGCCGACGCCCTTCGGTTGACCAGTGGAGCCGGAGGTATAAATCACGTAGGCGAGGTTGTCGCCGTGCAGGTGCAGACCCGGTGCCTGGCTCGGCCAGTTTTCCAGGTGCAACGCGTCCATGGCGATCACGCTGACGCCGTCACTGGCCGGCAAGCGGTCGAGCAATGCGGTCTGGGTCAGCAGCAGTTCGACGCCGCTGTCGCTAAGCATGTAAGCCAAGCGCTCGGCCGGATAATCCGGATCCAGCGGCACATAGGCGCCACCGGCCTTGATGATCGCCAGCAGGCCGATCAGCAGTTGCGGCGAACGCTCGGCGGCAATCGCCACGCACACGTCCGGGCCGACACCTTTGTCGCGCAGATAGTGCGCGAGGCGGTTGGCCTGGGCGTGCAATTCGGCAAAATCGAGACTGCCGCCGTCCCACACCAGCGCGGTGCGCTCCGGGGTCCGCCGCGCCTGTTCGTTGAGCAGCTCCGGCAGCCATTGCTGCGCCGGGGTGCACGGGGCGACGCTCCACGCTTGTTGCTGTTCCTGCTCGCACGGAGTCAGCAATGGCAGGTCGCCGATCACCTGTTGCGGTTGTTCGCAGACGGCGCGCAGCAGATTGCTGAAGTGTTCGGCCAGACGCTCGATGGTCGCCGCGTCGAACAGTTCATCGGCGTAGTCGAAGGACAAGGTCAGTCGCCCGTTGCGATCCTCTTCACTGTGCAGTTGCAGGTCGAACTTGGCCTCGCGGCTGTGCCACGGCAACTCTTCGGCGAGCAGGCCCGGCAGGCGTTTGAGCGCACTCAAGTCGCGTTGCTGGTGGTTGAACATGACCTGGAACAGACCTTGTTCGCGAGCCTGCGGGAACGCTTCGAGCAGTTGTTCGAACGGCAGATCCTGATGGGCCTGCGCACCCAGTGCAGCCTCGCGGGTCTGCGCCAGCAACTCGACAAACGATAGCCGCGAATCAACCTCGGCACGCAGCACCTGAGTGTTGATGAAGAAGCCGATCAAGCCCTGGGTTTCCAGGCGCGGACGGTTGGCGTTGGGGATGCCGATGCGGATATCGCGCTGACCGCTGTAGCGGTGCAGCAGGCTCTGGAACGCCGAAAGCAACAGCATGAACGGCGTCGATTGATGCGCCTGCGCGGTCTGCTTGATCGCATCACTGAGGCTGACGCCGAGGCGCACGCTGTGGCGCGCGGCGCTGTGCAATTGTCTGGCTGAACGCGGGTGGTCGGTGGCCAGTTCCAGCACCGGATGTTCGTCGCCCAGTTGCGCTTTCCAGTACGCCAGTTGTCGCTCGCCCTCACCTTGCGCCAGCCACTGGCGCTGCCAACTGCCGTAGTCGGCGTATTGGGTGGGCAGCGGCGCGAGTTCGGCGCGCTGGCCTTGGGATGCCGCAGCGTACAGGCGCGAGAATTCGTCGATCAGCACGTTCAGCGACCAGCCGTCGGCGATGATGTGATGCAGCGTCACCAGAAGCTGATGATCTTCATCGTCGAGGCGTACGAGTGTCACCCACAGCAGCGGGCCTTTTTCCAGATCGAACTGAGTGCGCGCCTCGTCCTCGCGGATCTGTTGCGCACGGGCTTCACGCTCGTGCGCCGGCAAGCCGCTGATGTCGATCAGTTGCAGATTGAATTCAGGTGCGGCGTCGACTTGTTGCAGCGCCACACCGTCACGCTCGAAGAAGCGCGTGCGCAGCGATTCGTGGCGCTCGATCAGTTGCTGGAAGCTGGCGCGCAACGCGTCTTCGTCCAGTTCGCCGCGCAGACGCAGGGCGCCGGGGATGTTGTAGGCGCTGCTGTGCGGGTCGAGTTGCCAGGTGATCCACAGTCGGTTTTGCGCCAGCGATTGCGGCAGTGCTTGCGTGCGCGACAACGCAGTGATTGCGCCTTGGGCGCTGCCGCCGTCCTGTTGCTGTTGCGCGACCGCAGCGGCGAATGCGGACAGGATCGGCGCTTCGAACAGCAGACGCAGATTCAACTCCAGCGCCAGCTCTTCGCGTACCCGGGCGATCACTTGCGTGGCGGCAATCGAGTTGCCGCCGAGCAGGAAGAAGTGGTCGTCGGCGTTGACCTGTTTGAGGTTGAGTTGCTCGGCCCAGATCTTGCCGATCAGGGCTTCCAGCTCGGAAGCTGCCAGGGTCGATTCGCTACTTTGCAGCTCGGCGGAGGGGAACACCGCGTAGCTGTCGAGGCTGCCATCGGCCAGACGATTGCGGCACGCCGAGCGTTGCAGCTTGCCGCTGGACGTCTTCGGCAGCGCACCGGGGTTGAGCAGCACCACCACGCTCGGTGCCTCTTGATAGGCCTCGGCCACCGCTTGGCGAATAGCTTTGATCAGCGCTTCGGGCGGCAGGATTTTCTGCACGCTGCGGCTGATTTCTGCGGCGATGCCAATGCCTTCTTCACCGTCTTGAGTGACCGCGAATGCCGCGACGCGACCTTTGCGCACCACCTCCACTTCGTTCTCGACGGTCTTCTCGATGTCCTGCGGATAGAGGTTGTGGCCACGCACGATCAGCATGTCTTTCAGGCGACCAGTGATGAACAGTTCACCGTCGCGGATGAAGCCCAGGTCGCCCGTACGCAGCCAGGTGCGGCCGGCGTGCTGAACGAAGGTTTTGGCGCTGGCCTCGGGGTTGCGCCAGTAGCCGTGGGCGATGCTCGGGCCGGCGGCCCAGACTTCGCCGACCGCATTGTCATTGAGTTCTTGCAGACTGCTCGGCTCGACGATCAGCACCGCATGTTCAGGCTGGCTGATGCCGCAACTCATGATCGGGCTGCCGTCGCCCGGCTCGGCGCGGTTTTGCGCCAGTGCCTGATCATCGACGCGCAGCGCAGGAATGCCGGTGCCCCGTGGTGTGCCGGCGACGAACAGGGTCGCCTCGGCCAGACCATAGGAGGCCATGAAGCTGTCTTCGCTGAAGCCGCACGGGGTGAACTTCTCGGCGAAGCGCTCAAGGGTATCGAGACGGATCGGTTCGGAGCCGGAATAGGCCACGCGCCAGCGGCTCAGGTCGAGGCGCTCCAGCGCCGATTCGCTGACCCGCTCGCTGCACAAACGATAGGCGAAATCCGGCCCGCCGCTGATGGTGCCGCCGTATTGGCTGATCGCTTCGAGCCAGCGCAACGGGCGACCGAGGAAGTAAGCCGGCGACATCAGGATGCACGGCACGCCGCTGAAAATCGGTTGCAGCAGGCCGCCGATCAGGCCCATGTCGTGGTACAGCGGCAGCCAGCTGACGATCACATCGTCAGGGTTCACATCGATGCCAAAACCGTGGCGAATCAGCAGCTCGTTGGCCACCAGATTACCGTGGCTGACCTGCACGCCTTTGGGCAGCGCGGTGGAGCCGGAGGTGTATTGCAGGAAGGCGATGTGGTCTTGCGGCAGAGCCGGTTCGACCCAGCGCTCGGCCAGGGCGTTGTCGAGGGTATCGACGCACAGCAACGGCGGCGCGCCGTCGATTTGCTGCAAGGCATCGCGCACGTCGGCACTGGTCAGCAACAGACGCGGTTCGGCGTCGGCAATGATCGACAGCAGGCGTTCCTGATGATGACGACGGGCGGACTCCGGCGGATAGGCCGGCACTGCGATCACCCCTGCGTACAGGCAACCGAAAAACGCCGCGACGTAATCTGCGCCACTTGGAAACAGCAGCACCGCGCGATCACCGAACTCAGCCTGGGCCTGCAGCGCGGCAGCAATGGTGCGCGCGCGCTGATCGAGTTCGCGGTAACTGAGCACCACGCCCTGCTCCTCGGTTTCGGCGAGAAAGCGCAGGGCCAGGCGATCCGGCGTCTGTGCCGCACGGCGCTGGAGGGCTTGGACCAGAGTGCTGGGGAGTTCGAACGCGTCGGTCATGAGGTTTCCTGCCTGAATTCGGCTTGCTAAGTGGAATCGGGTTGCTGCGTCACGCCGATCGAGGGCGTGCAGGGCGCGGTCTGTGCCGACCGCGCAAGGCATCGGAATGCTGTCTGGCCGGGGCTCGGTACCCGGAACCATTCACCAATGAGAACGGATGACGTCTTGAAATAATTAGTCGGCAGGCTGGATCGCCAACGGGGGCCGGGGTGTGGCGGTGTGTCGCAGTTCTCGATTCGCACCTTTACGGAGCATTAGTTCTCTTTCTCAATTGACAATCATTATCATTCAACATAATTTGTCGCTCGATGTGTAGGACGGCCCCGTCCCCCGGCGTCCCACTAACCTATTGGCAGCAAGGTGATTTCCATGACGGAACAAGTATCCACAAGCAGGTGCGATTCACCGCTACTTCAGGCCTTCGTCGACAATCGACTGATTCTGGTGAAGATTGCAGCGCGCATTACCGGCTGCCGTTCGCGCGCCGAAGACGTGGTGCAGGATGCGTTCTTCCGCTTGCAGTCGGCCCCGCCGATCACGTCGTCGATCAAGGCGCAATTGAGTTACCTGTTCCAGATCGTGCGCAACCTCGCCATCGATCACTACCGCAAACAGGCGCTGGAACAGAAGTACTCAGGCCCGGAAGAGGAAGGGTTGAATGTGGTCATTCAGGGCGCTTCGCCGGAAACCTCGCATATCAACTTCTCGACGCTGGAACACATCGCCGACGCGCTGACCGAACTGCCCAGCCGCACCCGCTACGCCTTCGAGATGTACCGTCTGCACGGGGTGCCGCAAAAGGACATCGCCAAGGAACTCGGCGTCTCGCCAACCCTGGTCAATTTCATGATTCGCGATGCGCTGGTGCACTGCCGCAAGGTGTCGGGCAGTCGCGGGGATGCGGCTTCGATGGGGCGTCGTTAATCAGCGAAATCGTGGTAACCCCATTCGCGAGCAGGCTCGCTCCCACATTTGTCCTGTGTATGCAGAACCTGTGTGGGAGCGAGCCTGCTCGCGAATGCGGCCTCAAGATCACGTAGATCTTTGAGGCCTGAACCTCAGGCCAGCTTGCACCGATCAAAAAACCGCTCACGCCCCAGAATCATCAACGCCGCGCGCTTGTGCGGAAAGTCGAATTCCTTCTCGCAGTGGAAGCACTGATTCTGCATGTGGCCGATCATCTTCGCGTTGTCGGCACGCGGTTCGGCGACCACGCGCTGGGTACGCGGATCATCCAGAAACAGATAGTGCACCAGCGCCGACAACCAGCTCGCGACCTTGTGCGGGCCACGGTGATTCTCTTCCCCCACCAGCATGTGAATGCCACGGTCGTAATTGTCGACATCATAGAACGGCGCGATACGGTCTTCCTTGGCCCAGTAGGCCTCGAAATAGGCAAACGGTTGATCGTCGAAGCAGCCGATCAACGTCAGCGTGTGCGGATCGGCGTCTAGCTTGCTCAGGTATTCGCGATGCTGCTCAAGACTGCCCTCCTCCTGCCAGAAACTGGCGACACGCGGACTGTTCTGCCAGCGATTGAAACGCGCCAGATCCTGCTCGATCTCCAGCGTGCGCAGGGAGATCCACGCCCCGAGGCGTGCATCGAAACGTCGATAGACTTCGCCGCGCGGCTTGACCGGACGCAGCGGATGGCGCTTGCCCTGGCTGATCACCATTTGTTGCGGGTAGCTGCCGCTCAGCGATGTACCGAGCCATGGCTGCGGCAATTGCCAGAACAGGGTGCGCTCGCAACGGTATTCGCCGGCCACTTCGGTGCTGACCAGCAAGCCGCTGAGCAAGGCTTCGGTGGGCGGCTGGTCCAGTTGCCAGAGCAATTGCTGACGCTCCGGCTCACGGGCGAACAACCAGTAACAGGCCGCCCACAACGCCAGGCCGGGCGGCAGGGCAAAACGCTCATCGAGCTGAATCGGGCCGGTGCCGTCACGATTCAGACGCAAGCGAACCAGCGGTTGCCCGTCCAGGCTCAGGCTCAGACGGCTTTCAGTAGCATCGGCTACCAGTTCACTGCCCGAAGGCAAGGCCAAGGCAGTCAGGTCATTCAGATTGGACATGGGTCGGGCTCACGATAATCGTCGACAGTTCAACGATGGGACGTGAGCCGCACGGGAAAATTTAGCCGACGGGGTGAAATCAGTGTTGCGGTACCGGTACCAGAGCGATCTTGTATGGCTCGAAAATCTTCAGCATCTGCCCGTTGTCCCGCAGCTCCTGCAACAATTTGCCAAACGCCTCGCCGGTGATCGGCGCGGCCGGGCGCAGAATGGAGTAATGGTGATAAACCTGATCGATGCGCTGCGACACCAGCAACTTGTCGGCCACCTTTTCGTTGCGTTTCAGGTAGTCGAACAGGTAGGAGCGCGTGACCAAGGCAATGTCGGCGCGCCCGCGCAGCACCATCAACAGGTTGCTGTCATGGGAATAGGTCAACGTGGCCTTGAACGTATCCGCGAGAAATTTGGGGTCGGCGTTGAAATTGGCGAACTCGTAGTGATAACCGCTGTACAGCGCCAGCCGCTTGCCCTTGAGGTCCGAGAAGTAATCCTGCTGCCGACCCTCTTCGCGTTGCGCGACGAAAATCTCGGCATCTTCCAGGCCCATATCGACCGTGGTGTGTGGAATGTCCTTCCAGCCCCACTCCGGGTTTTCGAAAATCGCCATGTCGGTGCGCCCTTCCTTCAAGTCACCGAAACGCCGGGGAATCGAGGTCGGTACCAGGACAAACTGATACTCCGTCTGCAACGCATTCAGCGCTTCGACCAATTCCGGCAGCAGACCGGTGTCGGCACCGTTTTCCGGGCGGATGGTGTAAGGCGGAAAGTGCGCGGCGCCCACTCGAACCAGTTGCGCCGCCTGCGCAGACAACCCTGAAAATGCCGTCAGCGCGACGAGTACCAGCCCCGTGGCCGTCCGAATTGGCGAAGACTTCAAAACACCCCACTCCCCGAAAAAATACCGATCAATGCATTCAAGCTAGGCGGTTTCGCCCAGTTAGCCAGTTTCCTGACCTGTTGGAACGTGGGTTAACGCTCTTCGAGCACCAGAATCAGCGCTTCATCGGCCAACTGATCGAGGCTCAAGCTGCCGCCGGCACGGAACCAGGTGGTGGTCCAGGACAGCGCGCCAGTGAGAAAACGTCGGGTAATGAATACATCGCCACGGATAAACCCCGCCTCCTTGGCTTCGCCCAGCACCTGCAACCAGAGGTCTTCATAGACATCGCGCAGGGCCAGCACCCGGGCCTGACCTTCTTCGGACAGCGAACGCCATTCATAGACCAGCACCGCCATGGCTTCGCCGCTGCCGCCCATGATCGACTGCAACTCGCAGCGGATCAGCGCCAGCACCCGCTCGCGCACGTTACTGGCTTCGACCAACGCGGCGCGCATCAACGCGGTGTTGTAACGGATGGTTTCTTCCATCACCGCCCGGAGGATTTCATCCTTGCTCTTGAAGTGATGAAAAATGCTCCCGGACTGGATCCCCACCGCCCCGGCCAGATCGCGCACGGTGGTGCGTTCATAACCCTTGTTGCGGAACAGGTGAGCCGCCACTTGCAGCAGTTTGCCGCGGGCGCTGTCAGGGTCGGTCAACTGGCCTTGGTCGACCAGTTCGCGCATGACCCTCAGGGCTTTTTGCTCGTCCACCCGTTCTCTCCTACAGTCGATCAGTCTGTTGCCCCCTGAACACGCAGGGTTGCGCGCAATTTAAGCCGCGGGCCGCAACCAAGCAAGCGCTTGGGCAGAAGATATTTCAGTGGTTTACAAACCAAGCGCTTGCTTGGTAGCCTCCAGACACTTCTGTCGCAGGTTCCTGAGTCGGAGATAAAAATGCCCACCACCGTTCGGATCGGATGCGCCAGCGCATTCTGGGGTGACACCAGTACCGCCGCCGCACAACTTGTGGCCGGCGGGCAGCTGGATTATCTGGTGTTCGATTACCTGGCCGAAATCACCCTGTCGATCATGGCCGGCGCGCGCATGAAGGACCCTCAGGCCGGGTTCGCCGGGGACTTCGTCGAGGTGCTCGCGCCGCTGCTGCCGCAACTGGCCGAACAGAAGATCCGCGTGATCAGCAACGCCGGCGGGATCAATCCGAAAGCCTGTGCCGCCGCCCTGCAGGCTGCCTGCGACAAGGCCGGGGTCAGTCTGAAAATCGCCGTGCTGCTCGGCGACGATCTGCAACCGCAATTCAAGCAACTCGCCGCCCAAGGCATCCACGAAATGTTCAACGGCGCGCCGCTGCCGCCGATGTGCGTATCAACCAACGCCTACCTCGGCGCGCCGGGCATCGTCGAAGCCCTGCGCCTGGGCGCCGACATCGTCATCACCGGGCGCGTGGTCGACAGCGCGGTGGTCAGTGCGGCGCTGGTGCATGAGTTCGGCTGGGCGTGGCACGACTACGACAAACTGGCCCAGGCCGCGCTGGCCGGGCACATCATCGAATGCGGCGCGCAATGCACCGGGGGCAATTTCACCGACTGGCGCGACGTGCCGGACTACGAACACATCGGTTTCCCCATCGTCGAAGTCAGCGCCGACGGCCAGTTCATCGTCAGTAAACCCGAAGGCTCCGGCGGATTGGTGACGCCGCTGACCGTTGGCGAGCAGATGCTCTATGAAATCGGTGATCCACAGGCCTATCTGTTGCCGGATGTAGTCTGCGATTTCACTCAAGTGAAACTGCAGCAACAGGGCAAAAACGCCGTGCACGTCCACGGAGCCAAAGGCCTGCCGCCCAGCGATAAATACAAGGTCAGCGCAACTTACCCGGACGGTTTCCGCTGCACCGCCAGTTGCCTGATCGCCGGCATCGATGCGGTGGACAAGGCGCGCCGCGTCAGTCAGGCAATCATCGACAAGACTGCAGAAATGTTCAGCCAGCGCGGCTGGCCACCCTACAGCGAAGTCAACATTGAACTGCTCGGCAGCGAAGCCACCTACGGCCCTCACGGCCAGCGTCGTGACAGCCGCGAGGTGGTGATCAAACTTGCGGTGCGCCATCCACTGAAACCGGCGCTGATCCTGTTCTCCCGGGAAATCGCCCAGGCTGCCACCGGCATGGCACCGGGACTGACGGGAATCGTCGGCGGACGGCCGACGGTATACCCGCTGATCCGGCTATTCTCGTTCCTGATCGATAAAACCGCCTGCACCCTGCACATCGACATGTCCGGTGAACAGCTTCCCTGCGCCCTCCCCGCGCAAATGCCGCTCGACAGCCATGACCTGCCAACCCCCGACCAGCCACCCAAACCCCAAGGCCGCGCCGACGCCAGTGTGCCGTTGGTGAAACTGGCGGTGGCGCGCTCCGGTGACAAGGGCAACCACAGCAACATCGGTGTCCTGCCGCGTCGACCGGAATACCTGCCATGGATCGCCGAAGCGCTGACGCCAGCGGTGATCGTCGACTGGATGCGCCATGTGCTCGACCCGATTCACGGCCGGGTAGAACGCTGGTACCTGCCCGGCACCCACAGCCTGAATTTTCTGCTGGAGAACGCGCTTGGCGGCGGAGGCGTGGCGAGTCTGCGCATCGATCCCCAGGGCAAGGCCTTCGCCCAGCAACTGCTGGAAATCCAGATCCCGGTGCCGCAGAGCATCGCCGAACAACTCGACTAGAGGTTGGGCTTCATGGCTTACGCATCGATTTTCAAAGCCGATCTGTTCAGCGGCCAGACCATCATCGTCACCGGTGGCGGTAGTGGCATCGGCCGTTGCACCGCGCATGAACTGGCGGCGCTCGGCGCCACTGTGCTGCTGGTCGGACGCAAGCCGGAAAAACTGCAAAAGGTCGCCGCCGAAATCGCCGAAGACGGCGGCCGCGCCCATTGGCAGGCCTGCGACATCCGTGACGAAGACGCGGTGAAGCAACTGATCGCCGGGCTGATCGCCGAACACGGGCCGATCCACGGTCTGGTCAACAATGCCGGCGGCCAGTACCCGTCGCCACTGGCCTCGATCAATCAGAAAGGTTTCGAAACCGTACTGCGCACCAATCTGGTCGGCGGCTTCCTGATGGCCCGGGAAGTGTTCAACCAGTCGATGAGCAAAAACGGCGGCAACATCGTCAACATGCTTGCCGACATGTGGGGCGGCATGCCCGGCATGGGCCACTCGGGCGCGGCACGTTCGGGGATGGACAACTTCACCAAAACCGCCGCGTTCGAGTGGGGGTACGCCGGGGTGCGGGTCAATGCGGTGGCGCCGGGCTGGATCGCGTCCAGCGGCATGGACACTTATGAAGGCGCTTTCAAAGCCGTGATCCCGACCCTGCGCGAACACGTGCCACTCAAACGCATCGGTACCGAATCGGAGGTCAGTGCGGCGATCGTTTTTCTGCTCAGCCCGGCGGCGGCGTTCATCAGCGGCAGCACCTTGAAAATCGATGGCGCGGCCAGTCTCGGCAGCCGCGCATGGCCGTTGCACAAGGCAAGCCACAGCGAGTCGTTCAACGGTTTCCATCGGGCGTACCTGCCCGACGTGCTCAAGGACAAGGAGTAAGCCATGCCGCAGATCCAGTCCCAACTCGATCCGCACAGTGAAGCTTTCGCGCGCAACTGCGCGGCGATGCTCACGGCCATCGAGCACGTCCAGCAACTGGAACAGAACCTGCTGAACAAGGCTGCCGAAGCCAAGGGCAAATTCGACAAGCGCGGGCAACTGCTGCCCCGCGAACGCCTGAACCTGCTGCTCGACCCCGGTGCGCCGTTCCTCGAACTGGCGAGTCTGGCCGGCTACAAGCTGCACGACGACAAGGACGGCAGCGCTGCCGGTGGCGGCCTGATCGCCGGCATCGGTTACGTGTCCGGCATCCGGGCGATGGTGGTGGCCAACAACAGCGCGATCAAGGGTGGCACGATCTCCCCCACCGGCCTGAAAAAATCCCTGCGGCTGCAACAGATCGCCCTGGAAAACAAACTGCCGGTGATCACTCTGGCAGAGAGCGGCGGCGCCAACCTCAATTATGCGGCGGAGATATTCGTCGAAGGCGCACGCAGTTTTGCCAATCAGGCGCGGATGTCGGCCATGGGTTTGCCGCAAATTACCGTGGTGCACGGCTCGGCGACGGCCGGTGGCGCCTATCAACCGGGGCTGTCGGATTACGTGGTGGTGGTGCGCGGCAAGGCCAAGCTGTTTCTTGCCGGGCCGCCACTGCTCAAGGCCGCGACGGGCGAGGTCGCCACCGATGAAGAGCTGGGCGGCGCCGAGATGCACGCGCAGGTCGCCGGCACCGCCGAGTATCTGGCCGAGAACGATGCCGACGGCGTGCGCCTGGTCCGCGAGATCTTGCGCATGCTGCCGTGGAACGAGCAATTGCCGTGGCTGCCGGAGCCGCAATACAAGGCGCCGCTGTACCCGATCGACGAGTTGCTCGGGCTGATTCCCGAAGACCCGAAGAAGCCCTACGACGTGCGCGAAATCGTTGCGCGGATTGCCGATGAATCGGAGTTTCTTGAATTCAAGGGCGAGTTCGATCAGCAAACCATCTGCGGCCAATTGAAAATCCACGGTCGCGCCTGCGGCTTGATCGGCAACAACGGCCCGATCACCCCCGCCGGCGCGAGCAAGGCCGCGCAGTTCATTCAACTGTGCGATCAGAGCCAGACGCCGCTGCTGTTTTTCCACAACACCACCGGTTTCATGGTCGGCACCGAGTCCGAGCAGCAAGGCGTGATCAAACACGGCTCGAAACTGATTCAAGCGGTGGCCAATGCGCGAGTGCCTAAACTGACGATTGTGGTCGGTGGCTCCTACGGTGCCGGCAACTATGCGATGTGCGGACGCGGTCTCGATCCACGTTTCATCTTCGCCTGGCCCAACAGCCGCACCGCGGTGATGGGCGGCGCGCAGGCCGGCAAGGTGCTGCGCATCGTCACCGAGGCCAAACAGCTCAAGGAAGGCCTGGTGCCGGATCCGAAAATGCTCGACATGCTCGAACAGGTCACCGCGCAGAAACTCGACAGCCAATCCACCGCGCTCTACGGCAGCGCCAACCTGTGGGACGACGGCCTGATCGACCCACGCGATACACGCACCCTGCTCGGTTACCTGCTGGATATCTGCCACGAAGCCGACATCCGCACGCTGCAACCCAACAGCTTCGGCGTCAGCCGCT
The DNA here is from genome assembly GCF_030209055.1 of Pseudomonas sp. lyk4-TYG-107. Lineage (NCBI taxonomy): Bacteria > Pseudomonadati > Pseudomonadota > Gammaproteobacteria > Pseudomonadales > Pseudomonadaceae > Pseudomonas > Pseudomonas sp. lyk4-TYG-107. The sequence continues at coordinate 241,546 of NZ_JARVST010000004.1, read as the reverse complement.
TCTGACTGCCACGGATCCCAAGGAGAACAATAAAAATGATCTTCACCCCGGAACACGAAGCACTGCGCCGTACCGTCCGCCAGTTCGTCGAGCACGAGATCAACCCGCACGTCGATGAATGGGAAAAGGCCGGACGCTTTCCAATCCACGAGATTTTCCGCAAGGCCGGCGACCTCGGACTGCTGGGCATTTCCAAGCCGGAAAAATTCGGCGGCATGGGCCTCGACTACAGCTATTCGATTGTCGCCGCCGAAGAGTTCGGCACCATTCATTGTGGCGGCATTCCGATGTCGATCGGCGTGCAGACCGACATGTGCACCCCGGCGCTGGCCCGTTTCGGCTCTGATGAATTGCGCGACGAATTCCTACGTCCGGCGATCACCGGTGAGCAGGTCGGTTGCATCGGCGTCTCGGAAGTCGGTGCCGGCTCCGACGTCGCCGGACTCAAGACCAGCGCGCGCAAGGACGGCGACGACTACGTGATCAACGGCAGCAAGATGTGGATCACCAACTCGCCGAGCGCCGATTTCATCTGCCTGCTGGCCAATACCTCGGACGACAAGCCGCACATCAACAAGTCGCTGATCATGGTGCCGATGAACACTCCGGGCATCAGCCTCAGCTCGCACCTGGACAAGCTCGGCATGCGCAGCTCGGAAACCGCTCAGGTGTTTTTCGACAACGTGCGTGTGCCGCAGCGCAACCGCATCGGCCACGAAGGCGCCGGGTTCATGATGCAGATGCTGCAGTTCCAGGAGGAACGCCTGTTCGGCGCGGCGAACATGATCAAGGGTCTGGAATATTGCGTCGACAGCACCATCGAGTACTGCAAGGAACGCAAGACCTTCGGCAACGCGCTGATCGACAATCAGGTGATCCACTTCCGCCTCGCCGAATTGCAGACCGAAATCGAATGCCTGCGGGCGCTGGTCTATCAGGCCACTGAGCAATATGTGAAAGGTCAGGACGTCACACGTCTGGCATCGATGGCCAAGCTCAAGGCCGGGCGTCTCGGCCGTGAAGTCAGCGACAGCTGCCTGCAATATTGGGGCGGCATGGGCTTCATGTGGGACAACCCGGTAGCCCGCGCCTATCGCGATGTGCGGCTGGTGTCGATCGGCGGCGGCGCCGACGAAATCATGCTGGGGATCATCTGCAAACTGATGGGCATTCTGCCGGGAAAAAAGAAATGAGCCCCCTGCCCGACTGTCAGACTCTGCTGCTGGAACTGCACGGCGGCGTGCTGCACATCACCCTCAATCGCCCGGACAGCCGCAATGCGATGAGCCTGCAAATGGTCGCCGAACTGCGCGCGGTATTGGCGGCGGTGCGCGATGACCGCGGGGTTCGCGCTCTGGTCCTCAGCGGTGCCGGTGGGCATTTCTGTGCGGGGGGCGACATCAAGGACATGGCCAATGCCCGTGCCCAAGGGGCCGACGCTTACCGCGTGTTGAACCGCGCCTTTGGAGCTCTGCTGCAAGAAGCTCAGGACGCACCACAAGTGCTGATCACCGTTTTACAGGGCGCAGTGCTCGGTGGTGGTTTCGGGCTGGCATGTGTCAGCGATATCGCTATGGCCGACCATCAAGCGCAGTTCGGTCTGCCGGAAACCAGCCTCGGTCTGCTGCCGGCGCAGATCGCGCCATTCGTGGTGCAGCGCATCGGCCTGACCGAGACCCGCCGACTGGCACTGACCGCTGCGCGTTTCGACGGCCATCAGGCGCGGCGGCTGGGACTGGTGCATTTTGTCGAGCAGGATCCGCAGGCACTGGCAGAACGCCTCGACGAAGTGCTCGACCATGTTTTGTGCTGCGCGCCCGAAGCGAATGCGGCGACCAAAAAATTGCTGCTCGCCAGTGCCGGGCAGCCCTCGGATGAGCTGCTGGATGAAGCGGCGCGGTGGTTCAGCGAAGCGGTGACCGGGGCCGAAGGGATCGAGGGCACCATGGCTTTCGTGCAAAAGCGCAAACCGCGATGGGCCCCTTAAAAGCTTCGCGAGCAGGCTCGCTCCCACAGACGGAACGCATTCCAAATGTGGGAGCGGGCTTGCTCGCGAAGAGGCCAGCACCGACACCGCAAATTCCGAGGGAACAGCCATGCCCGTCATCCACAAAATCCTGATCGCCAACCGCGGTGAAATCGCCTGCCGCATCCAGCGCACCGCCCAGGCCCTCGGCTATCGCACCGTCGCCGTATTCAGCGATGCCGACGCCGATGCCCTGCACGTGCAGATGGCCGATCAAGCGGTGAACATCGGCGCCGCACCGGTGCAGCAGTCCTACCTGAACATCCCGGCGATCCTCGACGCCGCCCGCCGCAGCGGTGCCGACGCGATCCATCCCGGCTATGGCTTCCTCTCGGAAAATGCCGAATTCGCCCGTGCCTGCGCAGAGGCCGGCCTGACCTTCATCGGCCCCAGCGCCGAGGCCATCGAGCTGATGGGCAGCAAGCGCCTGTCGAAAATCGCCATGCTCGACGCTGGTGTTCCCTGTATCGCCGGCTATCAAGGCGCCGCGCAGGATGACGCCACGTTGCTGCGCGAAGCCGGGCGCATCGGCTATCCACTGATGATCAAGGCCAGCGCTGGCGGCGGTGGACGCGGCATGCGTCTGGTGCACAGCAGCGAGGAATTGCCGGCGCAATTGCGCACCGCCCGCTCCGAGGCGCTGAACGGTTTCGGCAGTGATGAACTGATCCTCGAACAGGCGCTGATCGAACCACGGCACGTCGAGGTGCAACTGTTCGGCGATCATCACGGCAACCTGATCTACCTCGGCGAGCGCGATTGCTCGGTGCAGCGCCGCCATCAGAAAGTCGTCGAGGAAGCACCCTGCCCGGTGATGACACGCGAGTTGCGCCAGGCCATGGGCGAAGCGGCATTGAAAGCTGGCCGAGCGGTGAATTACGTCGGTGCCGGCACCGTCGAGTTTCTGCTCGATGCCCGTGGGCAGTTCTACTTTCTGGAAATGAACACGCGTCTGCAGGTCGAGCATCCGGTGACCGAACTGATCACCGGGCAGGATCTGGTCGCCTGGCAATTGGCCGTCGCCGAGGGGCAGCCGCTGCCGTTGACTCAGGATCAGGTCGCGCTGAACGGTCACGCCATGGAAGTGCGTCTGTATGCCGAAGATCCGACGCAGAATTTCCTGCCGCAGACCGGTCGTGTACAGGCCTGGGAACCGGCGTTGGGCCCGGGAGCGCGGATCGATCATGGCTTGCGCGAAGGTCAGTCGATCAGCCCGTTTTATGATCCGATGCTCGGCAAACTGATCGCCCACGGCGCCACCCGCGAAGAGGCGCGCCGCAAGCTGTTGCGCGCGGTGCAGGACAGCGTGCTGCTCGGCGTTCAGAGCAACCAGACTTTGCTGGTCAGCCTGCTGCAGCATCCGCAGTTCATCAGCGGCGAGTTCAGCACCGCGTTCATCGCGCAGCATTTCACTGACCACCCATGCCTGCACACTTACGCCCCCACCGCCGAGGAGCTGGCCATCGCCGCCGTGCTGTTTTATCAGGCTGGCGCGCAGGCGCATCGTGCGCCGCTCAAGGGCTGGCGCAACAATGTCGGCGCGCCGCTCAATTACCGCCTCGGGCTTGAACAGCAGGACTGGACCGTGCAACTGCTTGCGGACGGGGATGACCGCTTCACCGTGAACGTGATGCAGCGCGCACTGGTACTGACCGTCATCAATTGCGACGAGCGCGCGGTGACACTGGAAGTCGACGGCCTGCGCCAGCGTCACGCCTACCGGATCGATGACCAAGAACTCTGGCTGTTCACCCACCCCGGCAACCTGCGCCTGGAGGATCGAACTCATGCGCTGATCAGCAGTCAGAGCAGCGTCAGCTCCGGCACACTGAAAGCGCCGATGGACGGTGCCATCGTCGACGTGCTGGTCAGCGAAGGCAGCCCGGTCAGCAAGGGTCAGTTGCTGGTGGTGCTGGAGGCAATGAAAATGGAGCATCCGCTCAAGGCCGGCATCGACGGCGTGCTCAAGCGGGTGCAGGTCAAGGTCGGCGATCAGGTAAAAAATCGTCAGGTTCTGTTGCAGGTCGAGTGAGTCGCCAGGCGCAAACGCAAGGTTTGACTACGCTCTGATCTATCAGGACGCGTAAATCAGGAAACCTGCGATGCCCCATTGGCTGGTCATTGATCTGGAAGCCACCACAGATGAAGGTGGCTGGCCGGTTACGGAAATGGAAATCATCGAAATCGGCGCGACGCTGGTCGACCGTGCCGGTCGCGAGCAGGATCACTTTCAGCGGTTCGTCAAACCGACCCGGCGGCCGTTGCTGACGCCGTTCTGCCGTGAGCTCACGCACATCACCCAGGCCAACATCGACGCCGCGCAGCCGTTGAACGAGGTCTGGCCGGCCTTCGAACGCTGGCTCGGGCAACACCAGACGCGCCTCGAAGGCTGGGCCAGTTGGGGCGATTACGACCGCAAGCAGTTGCTCCAGGAATGGCAGCGCCTGCAACTCGACAGCCTGCTGAGCCGGGTGCCACACATGAACCTCAAGCAGCGCTTCGCCAAGGCCCGGCGCCTGGAACGACCGCTGGGCTTGAACGGTGCGCTGCAACTGGCCGGCATGCAGTTCAGCGGTCAACAGCACCGAGCGCTGGAAGATGCGCGCAATACCGCGCGGTTGCTGCCGTTGGTCTTGCCACTCTGAAGTCAGGGCGAGAACTCGCCGGACACGCCCCGGGCAGGTGACGGCGCCGGGAGCCTTGTGCATACTGACCGGCCCTTTTTAACCCTTTTTTGCCCTTTTCGAGAGGAATCGCCCATGTTCAAAGTCAACGAGTACTTCGACGGCACCGTCAAGTCGATCGCTTTTGGCACCGCTGAAGGTCCGGCGACCATCGGCGTCATGGCCCCGGGCGAATACGAATTCGGCACCGCTCAGCGCGAGATCATGCACGTGGTCTCCGGTGCGCTGACCGTCAAACTGCCGGACAGCAGCGACTGGGAAACCTTCGCCGCCGGCAGCCAGTTCAACGTTCCGGCCAACAGCAAGTTCCAGCTGAAAGTCGCCGTTGATACCGCTTATCTGTGCGAATACCGCGGCTAAGCCCACGGTTTTTCCCGGTGCAAAAAAATGCCCGTGTCCATGGACACGGGCATTTTCATTTCCGGCAGCGGTTACTCGAGGATTTCCACCGGCATTCCGACTTCCAGTTGACCATTGCTGTCGTTGACCAGGTTCTGCCCGAACATCGCGCCATCGGCCTGCGCACGGTATTTCTGCAGGGTTGCCAGCGGTTCGCGATCAGCACTGCGTTCGCCGGTTTGCGGATCGATGGTGGTCAGAATGCAGCGCGAGCAAGGCTTCACCACGCGGAACTCGACGTCACCGATACGAATGCGCTTCCAGCCGTCCTCGGCGAACGCCGCGCTGCCTTCGATCACCAGATTCGGCCGAAAGCGCAGCATCTCCAGCGGTCGTCCGACCTTTTGCACCAGATCCTCAAGTGACGCTTCGCCAATCAGCAACAGCGGGAAACCGTCAGCGAACGCGACCTGATCGTCCTCACGGCCATAACCGGCCTGCGTCATGCGCGCGCGATCAAGGGGAACCTGCACCAGACGGGTCGGTTTGCCGATGAACTCGCTGACCCAGCGGGCCGCTGCATCACCGGCATCCGGCACGCGCAGGGTGTCACGCCAGATGGTCACACCGCGCAAGTCGGAATCGGCCTCGGGCAATGGCACGTCCAGCGCGGCAAGCCCGGGGGCACTCAGGGTCAGACCGCCCTGCGCATTCCACAGCGCCGACAACTGGCTCATTTTCGCCTCGGCCCGCTGGGTCAGAAAGCGGCCGCTGGCCTCGTCCACGAGCATCCAGCGTCGGTCCCCTGCAAGGCCCAGTTTGTCCAGGCCAATCGATTGCAGAATCTCGGGTTTGCCGGATTTCAACGGATAACGATAAAGCGCGCTCAGACGCAGCATGGCCAGCTCCCTGGTGGGCAAAAAAGCCACCCTATACGAGCTTTATCGGCGAATCAAAAGAGTTTGTGCAGTGCAAACCTTGTGGGAGCGAGCCTGCTCGCGAAAGCGGAAATTCATTCAACACATGTGTTGACATGGAATCCGCCTTCGCGAGCAGGCTCGCTCCCACAGGAGGCTGAAGCGTCAGGATCAGGCCGGCACTTCATCGAGCATCAGACGCTGACGCACCACATCGACCAGTTTGTCCGGCTGGAATTTGGAGAGGAAGTTGTCGCAACCGACCTTCTTCACCATCGAGTCGTTAAAGCTGCCGGACAGCGAAGTGTGCAACACCACGTACAGACCGCGCAGACGCGGATCGTTGCGGATCTCGGTGGTCAGGCGATAGCCGTCCATTTCCGGCATTTCCGCGTCGGTGAACACCATCAACAGCTTGTCGGTCATGTTCACGCCGGTATCGGCCCAGGCCTTGAGCATGTTCAGTGCCTTCAGGCCGTCACTGGCGATGTGCATTTTCACCCCGAGCTGGCCAAGGGTGTCGCGCAGTTGCGAAAGGGCCACGTTGGAGTCGTCCACCAGCAGCACTTCGCGGCCACGGGCACGCTCCAGCACCGGATCGTCAAGCTTGTCGCGCGAGACCTTGGCGTTGTACGGGACGATTTCGGCGAGGACTTTCTCGACGTCGATGATTTCCACCAGTTGATCGTCAACCTTGCTGATTGCAGTCAGGTAGTGCTGGCGGCCAGCACTGGTCGGCGGCGGCAGAATGGCTTCCCAGTTCATGTTGACGATGCGATCCACACCACCGACGAGGAAAGCCTGCACCGAACGGTTGTACTCGGTGACGATGATGGTGCTGTTCGGGCCCGGCACCAGCGGGCGCATGCCGATCGCCTGAGACAGGTCGATCACCGGCAGCGTCTGGCCGCGCAGGTTGACCACGCCGCATACAAAGGGGTGACGCTGTGGCATCAAGGTCAGCTTTGGCAGTTGCAGAACTTCCTGAACCTTGAACACGTTGATCGCGAACAATTGGCGTCCGGCCAGTCGAAACATGAGAATTTCCAGGCGATTCTCACCCACCAGTTGCGTGCGTTGGTCTACCGTGTCGAGAATGCCGGCCATCAATGACTCCTGGGCTTGTTCTGATGAATTCACTACTAAGTGGGGTTATCGGCTGTTTATGGCTATTCTTGATCCCCACAAAATTCACCATCAAAATGCCACACACGGGCATTGATGTCACATTAACATCATGGTTTACTGGCCCGGTGTTTTCATCTGCTACATTCTCTTCTGGCGCGACCACAGTTTGCGCCACAGGTTCCCGCGCGTAAGGGAATCCCCTAGGAACAATCAGGCCCAACCTGATGTTCGCAATATCCAATAGCCATTAATGTGACGCCATTCTCATTGCATGAACGGAGTCAGGCTATTGTGTGCGATCGCAGGTCAGTGGAACCCCACCCTCTGGAAAACCTCAGCCAGTGCAATTGCACGGTGGGGCGCGATCTCCCGACGATCCACGAACGTCGACACACACGGCATTCCCTCATCAGACATGACGCTGTGGAGATAAGCATGCCAATCGACCGTAAAGACTGGGCGCAACGCTTTCCCGAATTCCTCGTCGAAGCTGAAACACTCCTGGCCAAGTCCGAAGAGTGCCTGAGCCACCTGCAATTGATCAGCAACGACAAAGATGCCATCGACTGCATGCGCAACACCCTGCTTAAACTGGCGAGCCGGGCTGAAGCGTTGGCACTGGAGGCGATCTCCGAGTTTTCCCTGCATATTCACAGCCTGCTCGACCACGCGCCGGATCATATCGATCTGCACGCACAGGCGCTGAATGCGCTGCAGGACTGTTTCACCCTGATGGCCTGGCAGATTGAACTGGTCGATCACAATACCGGCCAATTGAGCCTGGATGGCAGCGAACAAACCTCACTGATCGAAGCGTTCGCGTTTCAGGTCGGTCAGAGCCAGTTCAAGCCACCGCTCCGGCCTCAGCCGCTTTCGCTGTTGTCTTATTCCGAGCGTCAGGCGTGATCCGCCGCATTCAAAGCGTAAATCCAGGCTGAAGATGGGAATCGCTGAATGTCGCAATTGAATAGTTCATACCTGCCAGCGACAATTCGAATTAAATAATCACACCTGACACCAGCGGATATTCTGCCGCGGCCTCAGGGTTTGCCTGTGTCTGTGTAACGATCAACTTCGAACCGCACGGATCTCTACCAAGCACAATAAAACGACATTTTCCATAATGGAACTCACGTCCAACATGGCGTATTTCCTGACTCATTGGACATATATGGCAAACGCGACCAACGGTATCTTAAGTGGTATTATGCCGACCGTTAGTTGCTTTCAACTAATGGCACAGTGATTCAGCGACTGTCATCCAACGAACTTGATGGTCGAATATCGTTCACTGTACTTCGTTAAAATCAATAGCATAATTGACAGCATTTTCAGACAGAGATCCGCCAGCCACCGGCCGGTCTGCCCGTAGCGAACATCCATTGGCTCCATCCGTTATGTACGCCAGCCTCAAGTCAATCATCAAATGGCCACCGTCCCGGGAAAATGCACGCCGGTTCACTCTCATATTGAGTGTCATCGCCGCCGCTGGCAGCCTGCTGACCTACGGATTGTCTGCTCCGCTCTCACTGGGTCTGCTGCTGTTGAATATTGCCGCCACTGCTTGTGTCTGGGTGCAATATCGACTGTCGCGCAAATCGATCAAGTTTCAGCCTCAGGAACTCGCCGACCGTTTGCTGGAAGTCCAGGAAAACGAACGCCACCGTCTCAGCCGTGAACTGCACGACGATATCGGCCAGTTACTGACAGCGGCCAAGCTGCAAAGTGAATGGCTGAAAAAACGCCTGCCAGCCGACTTGCAAGCGCAATGCTCGACACTCTGCGACACCCTTGATGAAACCCTCAACAAGGTGCGCGACGTTTCCGCCATTCTCAATCCGCGCCAACTGACCAGCCTCGGGCTGGAGGCCAGTCTGCGCGCGCACCTGCTCAAGACCCTGGCGAACACCTCGGTGCACTGGAGCCTCGATTGCCAGCAACGGCTCAATGGCATTCCGGAAGAAATGGCGGTCGCTGCCTTTCGCATTGCCCAGGAAGCGGTCACCAACATTCTGCGTCATGCGCAGGCCAGCAATCTGCTGATCCGCGTGCAACGCTTGCCAAAAGGCCTGACGCTGTTGATCAGCGACGACGGACAAGGCTTTGCGCCTGCTGCGGATCCGGGTCGCGAAGGACAGCGTGGAATGGCCGGGATGGCCGAAAGGATCGAACAGTTGGGCGGCACGCTGAACGTCATCAGCGAGCCGGGCAAAGGCACTCAAATCGAAGCACTATTCCCCTGGGCGCCCCGTGCACTCGAGCGGGCCAGTACGAATAAGGTTATGCGTTGACTTGTAACTTACTTCTGGTGGATGACCACTCGCTGATCAGGGCCGGCGTGCGCGCTCTGGTGCTCGATATTCCCGGTTACGCGGTCGTTGGCGAAGCCAGCGACGGCTCGCAGTTGCTCGAAATGGTCGAGCAACTGGCGCCCGACATCGTGTTGCTGGATATCTCGATGAAGGAAACCGGTGGCCTGGAAGCCTTGCAACGGCTCAAGCGGGTGCGCCCGCAAAGCAAGGTGCTGATTCTCTCGATGCACACCGATCCGGCGCTGATCATGCAGGCCCTGGAATCCGGGGCGCACGGCTATCTGCTCAAGGACACCACGGCCACCGAGCTGGAACATGCCCTCGAAGCCTTGCGCAACAACGAGCGCTACCTGAGCCCGGCCATCGCCCACACCGTGATCAACCAGGCGCTGACCCGTACGCAGAAAAACCAGCCGGAAGTGGCCGACTCGCACAATCTGACGGCACGCCAGCTGGAAATCCTGCGGTTGATCGTGCGCGGCAAGTCCACCCGGGAAATCGCCAACGGCCTGGGCCTGAGCATCAAGACCGTCGAAACCCACCGCTCTCAGATCATGAAACGCCTGCAGATCTACGACGTGGCGGGTCTGGTGCTGTTCGCGGTGCGCGAACAGATCATCAGTCTGGACGACTGATCGAACCCGCGCCGCCCAACAGCGGCGAATGCTCCGGCAGATGCACCTGCAAGGCGGCGGGGCGCGCCTCGAAACGCAGGCTGTCGCCCTCCAGCGGCTCGCCGTCAAGGTTGATGCTCAGCCCCTCGGCAACCTTGATTTCGACCCAGGGCAAACGGGCCCGGACAAACATATTGTCGAGGCCGAAGCCGTCGCTGAGCAGGTTCTTCAGTGTGCCCACCAACTCCTGTGGCGCCGGCAGAATACTGATGTCCAATAGACCATCGTCCGCCAGTGCCTGCGGGCACAAGACGTGTCCGCCGCCTGCCTGACGACCGTTGCCGATGCCCAATGCGAGCAGCTCGCCGCTCCAGTGAAAGTCCGGCCCTTGCAGTTCACCGTAAGCCGCGTGCAGCTCACTGAAGCGCGACAAACCGGTGAACAGATAGGCGGCCCCGCCGAGCACTTTTTTCAGATCTTCAGAGGTATTGGCCGTGACCTGGCTGCCGAAACCACCCGTCGCCATGTTCAGGAAAATCTGCCCACCGACTTCGCCCAGGTCAATCTTGCGCGGTGGCACGTCGAGCATTTCCAGTGCTTCGGCCGGCTCCAGCGGGATCCCCGCCGCGCGGGAAAAATCGTTAGCCGTTCCTAGCGGCAACAGCACCAGACTGGCCTCGTCCGGATGCGCGGCAAGCGCTTCAGCGATATCGCGCAACGTGCCATCTCCGCCTCCGGCGATGATCTTCCGAAAGCCACTCGCCAGTGCTTCTTCCACCAGACGCTGAGCGTCACCGGCCTCCCAGGTCAGCCGTACGGCCAATTCCCAGCCCTGCTTGCGTTTGCCTTCGACGGCGGCGCGAACCGCCTCATTGAGTGCCTGCTTGCCATGCAGAATCAACAGCGCCCTGCGTTCACTCATTACGGTCACTCCCCAAGATTGAATCGGTATGAAACATCTTGACCACTGGCGCAGGCAAAAAAGCCATGGGAACACCATTTAATTCAAGCGACTGACCCGTTGCGTCCTACGCGACGGTATTTTTTCTTACAACATGTGAGGAATCGGCTCAATTGACCGGACACGATCCTTGATTCACCTTGTGCAGGTGGTATCAATTTTCGATTCAACAACACAAGGATGTGCAGGTAATGATTGGATACACCCTCGGAGCTGTTGGCAGTCTGGATGACGGGAAGGCCGGTGCGCTTACACTTGAAACAGCCGATGGACATTTCCATGCCAAGCCATGAAGCCAGAATTGCAAATAGTCCGGTTGCCCCTCTGGACGAAAGTCGCGCCAGTCACAAATCCGATTTCAGAAAGAACGCCAGAACCGCTGGAGAAGTTGATATGGAACCGCGCGTGACCGAACTGGAAACCCACCTCAAATACATTCGTCGGGATATGGACGAAGTTCGCGGGGATGTAAAGACCATCAAGCACCGTCTCGCCTATTCGGCGGGTGCGACGGCGGTGGTCCTGGGACTGCTGGGATGGGTTGCCAACAGCCGGTTCGATCAGTTGGTCACACTGATGAGCCATTGACAGAGGAATGCAGGCATCGACGCGGTATCGGTCGAGCCTGCAATTACCGGAAGCGGATCAGCCGAGCAGGTCGCTCAGGGGAATGAACCCGACCTCATCGCCTTCTACCAGCGTGCGGCCTTCCAGCACCTCTACCAGACCATCCGCCCAGGCCGCGCTGCGCAGCACACCGGAGCTTTGATTGCGGTAGATGATCGCCCGCCCCTGCTCGAGACGACCGCGCAGGTATTCGCGCCGATTGCCGGCCACAGGCCAGACAAAACCTGCCGGAATCGTAAACTTCAGGGGTTCGACATCCTGTACGCCCTGACGCCGCAACAAGTAGGGCCGCGTGAGCAGAGCAAAGGTCACCAGCGTCGAAGCGGGGTTGCCCGGCAAGCCGATGACCGGCACCTTGCGAAAATGACCGAATGTCAGCGGCTTGCCCGGTTTAATGGCCAGTTTCCACAGCGCCAGCTCGCCCTCTTCCCGCAATGCGATGCCAAGAAAATCCGCTTCACCGACCGACACGCCTCCGGTCGAGAGAATCAGGTCGACACCCTGCAAGTCGCCAAGGCGCGCCCGCGTGGTCGCCAGATCGTCCGGAAGAATACCGGCATCAATCACTTCACAACCCAGGCGCTGCAGCCAGCTGCACAACACCACCCGATTACTGTTGTAGATCTGCCCCGGCCCCAGCGGCCGGCCCGGCTCGACCAGCTCATCGCCGGTGGACAGCACCGCCACTCGGACCTTGCGTACCACATTCAACCCGGCACACCCCAGCGACGCCGCCAGACCTTGCTCAATCGGTCCCAGCCGGGTACCTGCCGCCAGAATCAACTCACCCACGGTGGTTTCTTGCCCCTTCGGACGAATGTTCTGGCCGACGCTCATGGTTTCGATGAAACGCACGCTGCCGTCGTCCTGAACCTCGGCATTCTCCTGCATTTCCACGCAATCGGCCCCGGCAGGCACTGGCGCACCGGTGAAGATCCGCGCGCAGGTACCGGGCTTCAACGGCTCAGGCGCCTGCCCGGCAAAGACTTTCTGGCTGACCGGCAGCGGTGCGCCGGTCCAGTCGGCCAGATTCAGGGCATAACCATCCATGGCGCTATTTGGCCAGGGTGGTAGGTCCAGGGTCGAAACCAGGTCCTCGGCGAGCACCCGCCCCTCGACTTCGGCCAAGGGCAGAAACTCGCGTTCGACAATCGGCGAGGCTTCAGCCATCTCCAGCAGGCGGGCCAACGCTTGCTCGACAGGCATCAGGCTGCCGGTCTTGCCCGGCTTACCCACGGGATTCACAGGGCGCCGCCTGTTTCAGGTGAGGGACGAAGTTGCACGGACGGTGCCGCGAATCCAGCTGTTCGGCGAGAATGCCGTCCCAACCGGTGCGCACCGCATTGGTCGAACCTGGCAGGCAGCACACCAGTGTGCCATTGGCCAGACCGGCCAGTGCCCGCGACTGCACGGTCGAAGTACCGATATCGGCCACCGAAATCTGCCGGAACAGTTCACCGAAGCCGTCAACCTGCTTGTCGAGCAGACAAGCCACGGCTTCAGGCGTGCTGTCACGCCCGGTGAAACCAGTGCCGCCGGTAATCAACACAACCTGCACGACGTCCTCGGCAATCCAGTGGGCAACTTGCGCGCGGATCTTGTACAGGTCATCTTTGAGCAGGACCCGTTCGGCCAAGCGGTGACCGGCAGCAGTCAGGCGGTCGACGAAGACCTGGCCTGAGGTGTCGGTTTCCAGGGTTCGGGTATCGCTGACAGTCAGCACCGCAATGTTCAGCGGCGTAAAAGGTACATCGGCCTTGGCTTTCATTAGGCTCGTCCAGTTGTAGGAGAAACAGCCCGGTGTTATATCACAGCGCCTGAATTTTTCGCCGCCCCGCTGGAGAGCTGCCATGACCTCGAATACGCCATTGCCCCCCTGCTCCATTCTGCTCCTGGCAGGCGGACGCGGCCAGCGCATGGGCGGCCAGGACAAAGGGCTGGTCGAATGGCAGGGTGAGCCGCTGATTGCGCATTTGCAGCGCAAGGTCCGACCGCTGACTGACGATCTGATCATCTCCTGCAATCGCAATCACGAGCGTTATGCCGCCTACGCCGATCAATTGGTCAGCGATGAGCAAGGCGATTTTCCCGGTCCCCTGGCCGGCATCCTCGCCGGACTCAAGGCAGCCCGCCAGCCACACCTGCTGGTCTTGCCCTGCGATGTGCCGCGAATCGACGCCGCGCTGTTGCAGGACATGCGTGAAACCGCCGACCGGTTTCCTGAAAAACCTTTAATGTTGCGTCACGACGACCACTGGGAACCCCTGCTGTGTGTAATTCCCGTCGCCCTGTTGCCCGCCTTCGAAACCGCGTGGAACGCCGGTGAACGCAGCCCCGGCCGGGTCATGCGCAATCTCGGCGCGACTGCCCTGCAATGCCCGGACAATGACCCGCGACTGGCCAACCTGAACACCCCCGAACTGTTAAATACGCACAACACTGTGTCAGACTGACAGCATTCAAGGAACTCTCACGCCTTGTATACGTCTCAAGCTCAGTAACCAAAAGTATTCCCATTCGGAGACACACCCATGACTCAACGGACCCTCGCCACTTTCATGCTCGCACTGGGCCTGGCTACCCTCGCTGGTTGCTCCTCGCCAACAGTGCTCACCTTGAATGACGGTCGCGAAATCCAGGCCGTCGACACCCCGAAATACGATGAAGATTCGGGCTTCTACGAGTTCAAGCAACTGGACGGCAAAGAGACCCGCATCAACAAGGATCAGGTTCGTACCGTTAAAGAGCTGTAAGCTTTACGTCGATACCGGATACAGAAAAGCCCGCATCAATGCGGGCTTTTTCATGGGCGCGGAAAAGTGCCTGGCGTCACCACTGCAGGGTGATCCGGCTCTCGAATTCACGATCCTCACCGGTCACCGGGTCGACAAACCGCAGCCCCTGCGCCAGCAGCTTGAGCGGATTGGCGTAATCATCCTCAACGTCTTTCAACACATCCGGGTAGAACGGATCGTTACAGATACTCGCCCCTAGCGCGGTCATATGCACCCTTAGCTGATGCTTCTTGCCGGTCACCGGGTACAGGCCGTAGCGCCACAGATCACCGTTCTTTTCCCGGACTTCCACCGCTGTTTCCGTATTGGCAACGCCTGGCCCTTCCTGCATGCGGAAGAATGGTTCGCCATCAATCAGACGGCTTTTGTGTACCAGGGGAAATTCGAGCGCCGGAAGCGCACGGGCAATCGCCTCATAGCGTTTATCGATCTGCCGCGTAGGGAACAGCGACTGATATGCGGAGCGGGTTTGTGGGTTAGCCGAAAAGATCACCAAGCCTGCCGTGTGCCGGTCAATGCGGTGCAGTGGCACCAGATGCGGATTATCGAGGCGACGGATCAGACGACGCAGCAACGTCTGTTCGACGTATTCGCCGGCCGGCGTCACCGGCAGGAAGTGCGGCTTGTCCGCCACCACCAGATGTTCGTCCGCATACAGGATCGACTCGACCACCGGGATCGGTTTTTCATCCGGCACTTCACGGAAGTAGTGAATGCGCAGGCCTTCCTTGTACGGCAGATCCAGCGCAATCGGCTGCCCCTGACCATCCAGTACCCGGCCCCGGGCGATCCGGTCCAGCCATTGCTCGCGACTGATCGCACTGAAATGCTCACACAGGCAATCAAGGACGGTAGGCCAACTCCCCGGAGGAAGGTAAAGGGTGCTGGCCTGATTCTGCGCAGCGGAAAACGTTGGTGTGGACATACGGAAATTCGAACCCTCAATGCAGGTCGGCATTATCCAACACTGAGCGATACGAACCTAGCGCCGATTCCACCGCCCGCTTCAGGCCGGGATCGACTTGAGCGCGGCGGCTTCGGTGAATTCCTTGAGCCAGCGCAGCACATCGACGGCCTCCCAGCGCCCCGGGTCATACAAGGCATAGAGCAGGCCCTGATAACCGACCACATCCAGTTGCTTGTGATAACCGGCACGCTGGAACAGCGCCTCGATCTCGGCAAAACAGGTGTTGAAATGCAATTTGTTGAAAGGCGTCTTGCCCTCCGTGACCAGCCCGTCCAGGCGCAACTCGAGGACGGCCTCGCGCACCACGTCAACCGACATCCGGTTCACGCTGTTCTTCAACTGTTCGACATTGACCACGGTTCGTCCCTCTGACTGCCGGATTCACCTGCTCAAGTCATCAAAAGCAGCAGGCCCATCCAATTACTGTATGCACATACAGTAACCGAATAATCCGCAAAGCGCCAAGGGAAGGATGCGCGGTCGCGACCGGCGGAAAGCCATGTCGCGTCAACGAAGAAACAGGCTCAGCGCAGGAAGGCCACCACCTGATCGGCACTGAAAGGCCAGCTCAGCTCCGCGCCGGTGTCAATTCGGCGCAGTACCGGAATTCGCAGGCTGTAAGCCTCGAACCAGGATTCATCGTCAGCAATATCCACCAGTTCGACCAGCAGACCATGCTCGACAAAAGGCATCAACTCGGCCTCTGCCACCTCACACAAATGGCATCCCAAGGTGCCGAACAACTGACATTCAGGAGGCATGATCGCTCAACCGGAAAAATGAGCATTCATTCTAGGCCTGCCTCGAAAACCCGTCGAGCCGCTGCCGCCCAAAGGCCCGAGCACGGCAACCAGTACGCAAAACCCTGACGCAAATCAGTCCAGAGAAAAGCCAATCAGGCCATGC
The DNA here is from genome assembly GCF_030209055.1 of Pseudomonas sp. lyk4-TYG-107. Classification (NCBI taxonomy): domain Bacteria; kingdom Pseudomonadati; phylum Pseudomonadota; class Gammaproteobacteria; order Pseudomonadales; family Pseudomonadaceae; genus Pseudomonas; species Pseudomonas sp. lyk4-TYG-107. The sequence goes on along the minus strand of NZ_JARVST010000004.1, from coordinate 225,270 downwards.
TCCCGGGCTTTTTGCCTCTACGCTTGAGAAGCCTGAGCCTGACATCGGAGTGCCTTGTGTTTGCCAACCTGCTGATCATCCTCGCCTCATCCCTGGTGATGATTGCCCTGTTTCGCCGCCTGCGCTTGCCGCCGGTGCTGGGCTATCTGTGCGTGGGCCTGATGGTGGGGCCGACCGCGTTCAACTGGGTCAACGAGAGCGAGCACCTGCCGGACGTGGCCGAGTTGGGCGTGGTGTTTCTGCTGTTTTCGCTGGGCCTGGAGTTTTCCCTGTCGAAAATGATCGCGCTGCGCCAGGTGGTGTTTCGCCTGGGCAGTCAGCAGGTATTGCTCAGCACGGCATTACTGGGAATAGTGCTGATCGTGCTGGGCATGCCGACGACCCCGGCCCTGCTGCTTGGCGCCGGGCTGTCGTTGTCGTCAACGGCGATTGTCACCAAGGAGTTGAGCAGCCTGGGCGAGGTGTTCAGCAGTCACGGGCAAAACGCGGTCGGGGTCCTGCTGTTTCAGGACGTGGTGGCGGTGTTATTGCTGACCTTGGTGCCAGTGTTTGCCGGCAGCAGCGAACAGGCCTGGTACTGGGCCTTGCCGCTGACGCTGGTAAAGACCGTGGTGCTGTTTTTCGGTCTGCTGCTGGCCAGCCGCTGGTTGCTGCCACGGCTGTTCCATGAGGTGGCCGCGTCGCGCTCGGCGGAATTGTTCGTCCTGCTGGCGCTGGTGATTGTGCTGCTGACCGCCTGGCTGACGCACCTGCTGGGCCTGTCCCCTGCCCTCGGCGCATTTCTCGCCGGCATGCTGCTCGGCGAGAGCCACTATCGCCATCAGATCGAGGCCGATATCCGGCCGTTTCGCGACATCCTGCTCGGGGTGTTTTTCGTCAGCATCGGCATGCTGATCGACCTGCAACTGTTCGTCAGTCACAGCCTGCTGATTCTCGGCCTGACCCTCGGCCTGATGCTGATCAAAGGCACGGTCGTCGCGCTGTTGGTGAAGTGGCGCGGCAGCGATCACGAAACTGCCTGGCGCAGCGGCCTGGCCCTGGCGCAAGGCGGTGAGTTCTGTTTTGCGCTGATGGCGCAGATGCAGCAAAACCGCATGCTGCCTGACGAGCTGGGCGGCCTGCTGCTGGCGGCGACGTTCTGCTCGATGCTGCTGACCCCGTTATTGTTGCGCGGGGCACCGAAAATTGCCCTGCGCCTGCACCGCAAGCCGAATCAGGAGGCGCAAATCGAGGAGATCAGTGCGCTCAACGCCGACCTCGACCAGCATGTGGTAATTTGCGGCTACGGGCGGGTTGGCCAGTCCATCGGCCGTTTCATGCGCAATGCCAATCAACCTTACATCGCGTTGGACAACGATCCGGTGCGCGTGCAGGAAGCCGCGTCCGAGGAAAGTGATGTGCATTATGGCGACTCATCGCGCGGTGACTTGCTGACGGCCATCGGATTGTTGCGCGCGAAACTGCTGGTGATCGCCGTGGATCAGAGCGATGTCAGCCTGCGGATTCTCAAGGAAGCGCGCCGGCTCAATGCGCGGATACCGATTCTGGTGCGCACCCGCGACGACAGCCAATGGGCTGAACTCAAAGCTGCCGGCGCCACCGAAGTGGTGCCGGAGCTATTGGAGTCGAGCCTGATGCTCGCCTCCCACGCCTTGATCATGCTCGGTCTGCCAGCTCATCAGGTACAGGAGAAAGTCGACCAGGTGCGCATCAATCGCTATCGCCTGTTGCATGGCTTTTACCCCGGCACCGACGACAAGGAAACTTAGTCCTGACTGACCGCGCCGATCTTGTGCAGCGACAGGTCGGCGCCGTAATACTCTTGTTCCTGACTCAGGCGCAGGCCGTGCAAGGCCTTGATCACGCCGTAAACGGCAAATCCGCCGAGCAATGCGACCACCACACCGAGCGCAGTGCCGATCAACTGACTGATCAGGCTGACGCCACCGAGGCCACCCAGCGCAGTCTGGCCGAAGATGCCGCAGGCGATCCCGCCCCACACCCCGCACAAACCGTGCAACGGCCAGACGCCGAGTACATCGTCGATACGCCATTTGACTTGCGCGGCGGTAAAGCACCAGACAAACAGTGCACCGGCAATCGCGCCAGTCACCAGAGCACCCACCGGGTGCATCAGGTCGGAACCGGCGCAGATCGCCACCAGCCCGGCCAGCGGGCCGTTGTGCAGGAAGCCCGGGTCGTTACGTCCGACAATCAACGCCGCCACCGTGCCGCCGACCATGGCCATCAGCGAGTTGACCGCCACCAGACCGCTGACGCCCTGCAAGGTCTGCGCGCTCATCACGTTGAAGCCGAACCAGCCGACAATCAGAATCCACGAGCCCAGCGCCAGAAACGGAATGCTCGACGGCGCGAACGCCACCAGCCGCCCGTCGCGATAACGACCGTTACGCGGGCCGAGCAGCAAAACCGCCGCCAGTGCCAGCCAGCCGCCCATGGCGTGCACCACCACCGATCCGGCGAAATCATGGAACGCCGCGCCAAAACGTGCCGTCAGCCAAGCCTGCAGACCGAAGTTGCCGTTCCAGATCATGCCTTCGAAAAACGGGTAGATGAACGCCACGATCAGCGCCGTTGCGCACAACTGCGGAACGAAGCGCGCGCGCTCGGCAATCCCGCCGGAGATGATCGCCGGAATCGCCGCAGCAAACGTCAGCAGGAAGAAAAACTTCACCAGCCCATATCCGTGATCGGCACTCAGCACCGCCGCCGGTTGCATGAAGGTCACACCGTAAGAGATCCAATAGCCTATAAAGAAATAGGCCAGGGACGAAACGGCAAAGTCGCTGAGGATCTTCGACAGTGCGTTGACCTGGTTTTTCTGGCGCACCGTGCCGACTTCAAGGAAGGCGAAACCGGCGTGCATCGCCAGCACCATCACCGCACCGATCAGAATGAACAACGTGTTGGAGCTGTGAACCAGCGTGTCCACAGCGCTTTGCAGATTTTCCATAAAGAGGCAGACCTGAAGGCTAAAAAGGCACCAAAGCGGTTCGCGCGGACAATTCATGCACCAAGTTGCGACCGGTCGGTCTGCGCAATGAAGCTGCGATGAACCGGTTTGGCGCACAAGGTCGATGTCCTGACACGAACCAGGATTATTTGAGTTAAGGTTTTGCTGCATGTACGCCCGCCAACAGCGCACGGCGGCAGCAGGACGCACCACGACATAGCAAAAGCTGTACCAGTCATTTGTACTGAACCTTCGCGCAAGGCTCATACTCGAACGCTTCAGACGTCACTTACGGAGATCCACCCATGGCCAGCATCAAGGCAAAGACTGCTCAAGAAATCCTGATGAACGACTTCCAGACTCTGGTCGCCGACACCGAGCGGCTGCTCGAACACACCGCGTCCCTGGCGGGCGATCAGGCTGATGAGCTGCGTGATCAGATTCACGACAGCCTGTTGCGCGCCCGGGAAACCCTGAAGCTGACCGAAGACACCCTGCGTGATCGCGGCCAGGCAGCGGTCACCGCCACCGAAGATTATGTGTCGGCCAACCCTTGGCAATCGGTGGGCATCGCCGCCGGGGTGGGCTTCCTGATTGGCCTGCTGGCCACTCGGCGCTGATCATGTCGATCGGCGAATCCGGCCTGGGGTCGGGCACCTCCTCTTCCACGCGGCGTCTGGGCGCCGCTGTTCTCGGCTTGCTGCACAGCCATGTCGAACTGTTCGGCATTGAATTGCAGGAGCAGAAATCACGCACCGTCAGCCTGTTGCTGTTCGCAGGGCTGGCGCTGGTGTTTGCCCTGCTGTTGCTGGTGGGTCTGTCGACGCTGGTGCTGATCGTGTTCTGGGATACCTATCGTCTGGCAGCGATCATCGGCCTGTGCGTGTTCTACACCTTGGCGGCCGCTTTCTGCGGGCTGCGTCTCAAGGCAGCAGTCTTCGATGAATCCTCGCCCTTCCACGGCACGCTGGAAGAATTGGCCAATGATCGGGAGCGCCTGCTGCCATGAGCCTGCCTGAACTGCCACACAACAGCTCGCGCCGGGAAATGCGCAAGGCGCTGATCCGCCTGCGCATGGAAATGCATCGTCAGGAAATCCGCCACGAAGCCGGGCAAGTGCTGCAGCCCTTGCAGCGCATGCGCGGCATGACGCAAAACCTGCAAGGCGGCTTCGGCATCAAGCACGCGCCGCTTTGGGGCGTGGCCGCCGTTACCCTGCTGGGCTTCATCACCGGCAAAGGCGCAAAAAGCGGCGGTGTTGGCGGGCTGACCCGGCTGATACGGCTGGGCACCAGCCTCGGGCCACTGATCAAACTGGTCATGCAGAGTTCGGGCAAACGCTAAGCCGACGCATCTGGCTACATTCTTGCAATATCCGCGGGATGAACCTCTTTACCCGGAGGTTCAATCCCGCGCGCCTACCCGGTCGGCGGGGTTCATCCAGAACAAGAACGACTAAGGAGGCCCCGTGATCGACGGGCAACCGCTCGCCTGCTTTCAACCTTTCATCGATACCGCCACCGGACGTATTGCAGGCGTCGAAGCATTGGGTCGCCTGCGCCAGCCTGACGGCCAACTGGCCTCGGTCGGGCCGTTGTTTGCCGACCCACGCACACCCGCCATCGCCCTGCGCCGGCTCGACCGGCAGATCCGCGACAACGCCATGAGCCGACTGCATGAAGCCCCCGCCGAGTGGTTTCTCAGCCTGAACATGTCGCCGCGCTGGATCAGTCGCCTGCGCGCCGATCAACCGCTGCCCAGCCTCAAGCAGATGCTGCGCCACGGCGTCGATCCGCAACGCATCGTGTTCGAGATCACTGAACTGGGTGGCAACAGTCAGCGTCTGGCCGAGGTGGTCGCGCGCTATCGCGAGGCCGGAGCGCGGATCGCTATCGATGACTTCGGCGCCGGTTACTCGCAGCTCGATCGGGTGCTGGCGTTGCAGCCGGACATTCTCAAACTCGACATGCGCCTGTTTCAGGCTGCCGCACTGGGCGGGCCGAGCAGTGACGTGGTCAAGGCTTTGGCGCAGATGGCCGAAAAAACCGGCTGCTGGATCATCGCCGAAGGCGTGGAAACCGAGGCCCAGCTCAATTTCGCCCTGGAATGCGGTTCGCGCTACGTTCAGGGTTTCCTGTTCGCCCGGGCGCAGGAGGCGTTCTATCCAACCGATGCCTTCGTGCAGCGCTTCGCTGAACTGCGCCAGCGTTACGTGCGGCAGAAACTGGCCGAACGCGGGCGCCTGATGCAGATGCGCCAGCAACTCGGCGAACTGATGGCGATCCTCCAGAGCTGGGCTCAGGCCCACGCGCCGCTGAGTGCGCTGCCGCAACTCGAAGCCTTCCCGTGGTTGCTGCGGTTCTACCAATGCGACCGTCACGGCACCCAACTCACGCCCAACCTCGAATGGCGCAACAACGGCTGGGTCGCCGATAACTGCTATCTGGGCCACAACTGGTCATGGCGTCCGTACTTCTATCATTTGCTCGCCGAAGGCTGGGAAGAGCGGCGCCTGACCCTGTCCAGCACCTACCGCGATGCCACCAGCAACCAGTATTGCCTGACCGCCGGGCAGTTCTTCGATAACGGCGAGCGCCTGCTGCTGATCGATATTGATGCCGCGGGCTTGTAGTTCCGCTTGCAGGTGTGTGGCTGAACCGGGAAGCTAGGGCAACAGTCATCCCAGTCACCGACGGAGAGAACCAGCCTTGGATTGGCAGACCCTGCTCAACCGCGAACGCCTTGGAAAACCGCTGCACAGCCCGCAAGAGCTTGGCCGCAGCCCGTTCCACAAAGATCACGACCGCATCATCTTCTCCGGTGCCTTCCGCCGTCTGGGCCGCAAGACCCAGGTGCATCCGGTGTCGAGTAACGACCACATCCACACCCGCCTGACCCACTCGCTGGAAGTCAGCTGCGTCGGGCGCTCGCTGGGCATGCGCGTCGGTGAAACCTTGCGCAGCGCCCTGCCCGACTGGTGCGACCCGAGCGACCTGGGCATGGTCGTGCAATCGGCCTGCCTGGCCCATGACATCGGCAATCCGCCGTTCGGCCACTCCGGTGAAGACGCGATTCGTCACTGGTTCCAGCAGGCAGCCGGGCGCGGCTGGCTCGACGGCATGAGCGAAGCCGAGCGCGGTGACTTCCTCAATTTCGAAGGCAACGCGCAAGGCTTCCGGGTGCTGACTCAGCTGGAGTATCACCAGTTCGACGGCGGTACCCGCCTCACCTACGCCACCCTCGGCACCTATCTGAAATATCCGTGGACCGCACGTCACGCCGACTCGCTGGGCTACAAGAAACACAAATTCGGCTGCTATCAGAGCGAACTGCCGCTGCTGGAGCAGATCGCCCACAAGCTCGGTCTGCCGCAACTGGAAGACCAGCGCTGGGCGCGCCACCCATTGGTGTACCTGATGGAGGCTGCCGACGACATCTGCTACGCGCTGATCGACCTCGAAGACGGCCTGGAAATGGAGCTGCTGGAGTACGCGGAAGTCGAATCGCTGCTGCTCGGTCTGGTCGGTGACGACCTCCCGGAAACCTATCGCCAGCTCGGCCCGCAGGATTCGCGTCGACGCAAACTGGCGATCCTGCGCGGCAAGGCCATCGAGCACCTGACCAACGCCGCTGCCCGGGCATTCGTCGAGCAACAGGATGCGCTGCTGGCCGGCACCCTGCACGGCGACCTGGTGGAACATATGCACGGCCCGGCCAAACGCTGCGTACTCAACGCCAAGGACATCGCCCGCAAGAAAATCTTCCAGGACAAGCGCAAGACGCTGCATGAAATCGGCGCCTACACCACCCTGGAAATCCTCCTCAACGCGTTCTGCGGCGCGGCCCTGGAGCAACATGGCGGCCGCACGCCGTCGTTCAAGAGCCGCCGGATCCTCGATCTGCTGGGCAACAATGCGCCGGATCCCCATGGCCCGCTGCACACCTCGTTCCTGCGCATGATCGACTTCATCGCCGGGATGACCGACAGCTACGCCAGTGACATGGCGCTGGAAATGACCGGGCGTTCCAGCCACTGACAGAAAAAATTGCTCAACCGGGTCAGGCAACTGCCCGGATGAGCGATACCTCGATTGAACCGGTTCTGTGGTCTCAGGCAAACGGATCGACTGAAAGGTAAATCCGTTTAACAGCCAACTACGCAAACAAAACCTTGTTTATTCAAGGTTCGACAAGCAACTTAAAACATTCAGATAAACAAATCAGCACAACACTTCCTTACGCGACACAGAGTTTGGTCGTAGTCGGTTTCCTTTTAGTGCGTAGGACTTATCCTATATTGCCGCAACAGCCACGGGAGTTCATGCGGCAGCTCATTTATCTGAGCTAAGGTGCGCCCTTTATTCGCGCACGTATGGGATTTGATTATGAACTCCGTTTTTATTGTCGATGATCACCCCGTCATCCGACTTGCCGTTCGAATGCTGCTCGAGCATGAAGGTTACAAGGTCGTCGGCGAAACCGATAACGGGGTCGATGCCATGCAAATGGTCCGCGAATGCATGCCCGACCTGATCATCCTTGATATCAGCATACCCAAACTCGACGGCCTGGAAGTTCTCGCCCGTTTCAACGCCATGGGCACCCCGCTCAAGACCCTGGTACTGACGGCGCAATGCCCGACGCTGTTCGGCATTCGCTGCATGCAGTCCGGTGCATCCGGTTATGTCTGCAAAGAGGAAGACTTGAGTGAACTGGTCAGTGCGATCAAGGCGGTACTTTCCGGTTACAACTATTTCCCCAGCCAGGCATTGAATCCGGTACGCCTCGACGACGTGCGTTATGCCGAACTGGAGTTATTCAAATCCGTCAACGACCGCGAGCTGATGGTCCTGCAATTATTTGCCCAGGGACGCACCAACAAGGAAATAGCCAAGGGCATGTTTCTCAGTAACAAGACAGTCAGTACCTACAAAAAACGCCTGATGCAAAAACTCAAGGCCAGATCTCTGGTGGAACTGATCGAGATGGCCAAACGCAACGCGCTAGTGTGAGAGCCTGAATGCCCAGTCGTTTAAAGATCTGTCTCGCCCTATGTTGCGTCAGCCTGTGCCTGACGACTCAGGTGCATGCCAGCTTCGTCACCGCGCAAGATTATGTGCTGCGCAGCCGCTCGGGCCACGAAGCGCCATCCGTGTCCCTTGAACCCGCGCAACGGCAATGGCTGGAGAGTCGCCGCGAACTGGTACTGGGCACTTCCGCGCCGGACTATCCGCCGTTCGACATGACCGCCAGCGGTCGTGATTACGAAGGTTTTACCGCCGACTACGCCGGTCTGCTCGAACAGGCTGTCGGGTTGCCAATCCGGGTCAAGCGCTTTGCCTCACGGGAAGCCGCCTTGCAGGCGTTGAATGCAGGTCAGGTCGACATGCTCGGTACGGCCAACGGTTTCGAGGCCAGTAACGCGAATATCCTGCTTTCAACGCCCTACGCCATCGATCAGCCGGTTCTGGTTACCCGCGAAGGCGAGACCCGCCCGCTGACTGAAGGTCTGGCCGGTTTGCGGCTGAGCATGGTCTATCACTATCTGCCCCAGGATGAGGTCAAGGCGCAGTATCCCAAAGCCATCCTGACGTCCTATCCCTCCTATCAAAACGCAATCAACGCGGTGGCTTTCGATCAGGCTGACGTGTTTCTGGGTGACACCATTTCCACCCACTACATGATCAACAAGGGTTATCTGAACAACATTCGCATGGCCAATTTCGGCAAACAGGAAGCCCATGGTTTCAGCTTTGCCGTTCACGCCGACAACCCGCAACTGCTGGCGATCATCAACACCGTGCTGCAAGCCATACCGGCCAGCGAACGGGACAACATCGCCAAGCGCTGGAGCGCCGGCAGCGACATTCTGCTGACCGACCAGAAGCTGCAATTGACCCACCACGAAGAACAGTGGCTCAAACAGCACCCGGTGCTGCGCGTCGTCGTCAACGAGGCGTTCGCGCCGCTGACATTCTTCGACAGCGACGGCAACCTGCGAGGCATCACCGCCGACCTGCTCGAACTGCTGCGCCTGCGTACCGGCCTGCGCTTCGAACTGGTCCGCAGCCGCAGTGATGGTGAAATGATCGAGCAGATCAATCAGCATCGGGCGGATCTGATCGCCGCATTGCTACCCAGCCCCCAACGGGAAAAGACCCTGCAATTCAGCCGTCCCTATCTGGAAAACTCCTTCGTCCTGCTGACGCGCAAATCCGCTGACAGCCCGACACATCCCACCCAGCTCAAGAACCGATACCTGGCGATTGCCCAAGGCAGTCCCATGGCTGATTACCTGCGCCGCGAATTCCCCAACATCCACCTGATCGAAACCTCCGACACTTTCGGTGCCGCAACCTTGCTCGCCGAAGGCAAGGCCGATGGCGCCGTCGCCTCGCTGGTGATTGCCAACTATCTGATTTCGTCGCGGATCTTCGAACATCAGTTGCAGATCACCACCACCCTGGGCACACGTCAGGCGGCCTTCTCGCTGGCCAGCGCCCGTGACAATGCCGAACTGGGCTCGATCCTCGACAAGGCGCTGCTGAGCATCACACCGGAGGAACTGGGGGTCATCAACAGTCGTTGGCGCGGCTTCTCCAATGCGGCACAAAGCAACTGGCATCACTACAAGCGCCTGTTTTACCAATTGATCGGCGCGGCCTGCCTGCTGCTGTTGCTGTCGCTGTTGTGGAACGCCTACATGCGTCGCCAGATCAAGCAACGCCAGGCCGCCGAACGGGCACTCAACGATCAGTTCGAATTCATGCGTTCACTGGTAAACGGCACCCCTCACCCGATCTACGTGCGCGACCGCCAAGGTCTGCTGCAAAGCTGCAACGACAGCTACCTCGAAGCCTTCAACGCCAAACGCGAAGACGTGATCGGCAAAAGTGTCATGCAGGGCACCCTGAGCAACGCCTTCGAAGCCCAGGCATACCAGGCGGATTACCAGCGGGTGGTGGCCGAAGGCACGCCTCTGCTGCTCGATCGACCGCTGCACATCGGTGGCCGGCGTTTGACGATCTACCACTGGATCCTGCCGTACCGCGACTCCAGTGGCGATGTGCAGGGGATCATCGGCGGCTGGATCGACATCAGTGAACGTCGCCAGTTGTTCGATGAACTGCGCCGGGCCAAGGAACAGGCGGACAACGCCAACCGCGCCAAAAGTACCTTTCTGGCCACCATGAGCCACGAAATCCGCACCCCCATGAATGCCATTATCGGCATGCTCGAACTGACGCTCGAACGCATGAACGATCAGGCTCCGGATCGCTCCTCCATCGAAACCGCCTACTGCTCGGCCAAGGATCTGCTGGGCCTGATCGGCGACATTCTCGATATCGCGCGGATCGAATCCGGGCACCTGAGCCTGAGCCCGGAACGGGTCAATCTGGTCGAAACAGTGGCGTCGGTGGTCAGGATCTTCGACGGCCTCGCCCGCCAGAAAAACCTCCTCCTGCCGCTGATCATCAATCCGCCCGGGCTGCAGGTTGACGTGGAACTGGATCCGTTGCGCTTCAAGCAGATCCTGTCGAACCTGATCAGCAATGCCATCAAATTCACTGAGTCCGGGCAGGTGCGGATCAATCTGGATGTGCTGCCCAACGGGCCGGGCCAATGCTCGCTCGTTCAGTTGACGATCCAGGACACCGGGGTCGGCATCAGCATCGAAGATCAACAACGCCTGTTCGAGCCGTTCGCCCAGACCGAGAGTGGCCGGCAGCAAGCTCGCAGCGGCGCAGGCCTGGGGCTGGTGATCTGTCGCAACCTGTGTGAAATGATGGGTGGGCAGTTGCAGTTGAGCAGCCAGCCGGGGATCGGCACCCAGGTCTGCCTGTCGCTGCCGCTGCAGACGCTGCCGTGCCAGGTGACCACGGCAAAAACCGAGCCTGTGCTGCAAACCTCTGCACCACTGAACATTCTGGTGGTCGACGATCATCCGGCCAATCGCCTGCTGATGTGCCAGCAACTGGAGTTCCTCGGGCACCGATTCACCCTCGCCGAAGAGGGTCGGAGTGGATTCGAGAAATGGCAGACCGGTGCATTCGACCTGGTTATCGCTGACTGCAACATGCCGTTGATGAACGGCTACGAACTGACCGAGGCGATCCGCCAGCAGGAACAACGCACTGGCCGCCCTCCGTGTACCGTGCTGGGTTTCACGGCCAACGCGCAGCCTGAAGAAGTACAGCGCTGCAAACAGGCCGGCATGAATGACTGCCTGTTCAAGCCGTTGAGCCTCAGCGCACTGAGCCACTGGATCAATGGTCTGCAGCCCGCGACGCTTGAACCGGCGTTCAATCTTGACGGGTTGAGTCAGTTGACTGGCGGCAACCCGCTGCAAGTCCGGCGTCTGCTCACGCAATTGCTCAAGAGCAGCCGTCTCGATCGCGAGGAATTATTAGCCCTGGCCCCCTGCAATGATCGTCAGGCAGTGGCGCTGGTCGCCCACAAGATCAAAGGCGCCGCCCGGATCGCCCAGGCCTCGCGTCTGATCGCCTGTTGCGATGCGCTGGAACAGGCCTGCATGCAGACAACGCCCGCACCGACCATCGTGCGCTGCGTCGAGGCCACCGACGCAGCCATGCTCGAACTGGAGCAGGCGTTGCGGCAACAACTGGAACCGTTCGAAAAAAGCACAATGACCGAGCCTTAACTATGCTTGGACGCTGAGCAGTGTGTTTACTTCAATGGAGAGTCAGCAATGCCCAGCCCACTGCGCCCGGATCAACGCCGGTTCCCGTTGCACGTGCACATCAGCGTCATGTTCACCTTTCTGCTGTTGCTGACCGGCGTGGTGCTGGGGTTGTTCAACTATCGCCAGACCACCCGGATCATCCTGTCGAGCAGTGAAAACCTGTTCAATCGCATCGAACAGGACGTGCGCCTGGACCTGCATTCGACCTACGAACCGATCCGGCACCTGCTGAGCCTGCTGGCCGACAATCAGGCGGCCGAGGCGCCGAACCTGCAACAGCGTCTGGCGCTGCTCAAGCCGTTCAGTCAGTCGCTCAAGGACAACACCGATCTCGCCTCGCTGTATCTGGGGTACGGCAACGGCGATTTCTTCATGGTCCGGCCCTTGCGCACCAGCGCGCTGAAAACCCTGCTCAAGGCACCACCAACAGCGGCCTATCAGGTCTGGAGCATCGAGCACGACGCCAGCGGCACCGTATTGTCGCAGTCACTGTTCTTCGACCAGACGCTGACGCCTGTCGGACGCGACACCAATCCCGACGACCGCTACGACCCGCGTACCCGCAACTGGTACAACAACGCCCTGCAACAGGGCGATCAGATCACCACCGAACCCTATGTATTTTTTTCCACGCACAATGTGGGCACCACCCTGGCTCGACGCAGCAGCGCAACCAGTGTGATCGGTGCCGATCTGACTTTGGAGGCACTCTCGGCTACCTTGACCAAGCATGTGGTCACCCCCTCGACCGAAATCGTGCTGTTCGATGCCGATGGCAATGCGGTGGCCTATCCGGACAGCAGCCGGCTGATCGTCGACGGCAGCAGCGCACGCCTGGCCAAAGCGGCCGACCTCAGTCCGAATCTGCACGCGTTGCTGTCCACCGCCCATCCGGGCAAACGGCTCGACGTCAATGGCCGCCACTGGATCGTCGCCCGCAGCACTCTGCAGGAAGGCGGGCCGAAAGGTTTGCAGATGGCCCTGCTGGTGCCCGAGGACGAACTGCTTGCCGATGCCTACCGCATGCGCTGGCAAGGCGCGCTGATCACCTTGGCGATCTTGCTGCTGTGCCTGCCGCTGGGCTGGCTGATCTCGCGGATTCTGGTCAAACCGTTGCACGCGCTGGTCAAGGAAGCCGACGCGATCCGCAGTTTCGATTTCAACTTTCCGGTCACCCGCCGCTCGCCGGTGCTGGAGGTTGACCAGTTGAGCCTGTCGATGGCGCGCATGAAGGACACGCTCGCCAGTTTCTTCCGCATCACCGACAGCCTCTGCGCCGAAACCCGCTTCGCCCCGCTGCTGCAACGGGTGCTGTTCGAAACGGCGCAGATCGCCCAGGCGCAGGCGGGGTTGATCTATCTGCGCGAAAGCGATGGCAACCGGATGGAGCCTTACGGACTGGTCATTGATGGCGCCTCGCACGAGCCGGGCGAGTTCGCTGTGCTGGGCCGGGATCTCCTGGCCGATCAAGGGCCGGCGTGGTTCCAGCAACTGATCAACGCTGACAACGTGGTCAGCAGCCTTGGCTTCGAGCAGGCCGGGGACTTGCAGAAAGTCCTGTTGGCCATGCAGTCGCCGCGCATCCACCTGATCGGCATCCGCCTGCGTAATCGGCACAACGAAACCATCGGCCTGTTGCTTCTGCTGATCAACGACAGCGGCAGCGCTCAGGACCTGGAAAAACTGCGCCCGGACCGCATCGCCTTCCTGCAAGCCGTGTCTGGTGCGGCGGCGGTGAGTATCGAAAGTCAGCGCCTGCAAGCGAAGCAGAAGCAGTTGCTCGACGCGTTCATTCAGTTGCTGGCCGGCGCCATCGACGCCAAGAGCCCCTACACCGGCGGCCACTGCCAGCGCGTGCCGGAACTGACCCTGATGCTCGCGCAGGCCGCGGCCGCCAGCCAGGCGCCGGCGTTCCAGAGCTATCAGCCCACTGAAGACGAATGGGAAGCCCTGCACATTGCGGCCTGGCTGCACGATTGCGGCAAAGTCACGACACCAGAATATGTCGTCGACAAGGCAACCAAACTGGAAACCCTCAATGATCGCATCCACGAAATCCGCACCCGTTTCGAAGTGCTCAAGCGCGATGCCTGGATCAGTTACTGGCAGGCGATCGCACTGGGCGGCAACGCGGCGCAACTGAGCGAACTGCGTGACGCCACGCTTACGCAACTGGATGACGACTTTGCCTTCGTTGCCCGCTGCAATCTGGGCGGTGAGGCCATGGCGCCCGCCGATCTGCAACGTCTTGAACGCATTGCCGAGCGGCGCTGGATGCGCACCCTCGATGATCGCCTGGGGGTGTCATGGGAGGAAAACCGCCGTCAGGCGCAAACGCCGGCGGCGAATCTGCCGGTCAGCGAGCCACTGCTGGCGGACAAGCCCGAACACCTGATAGAACGCGCCGACAGCGAACTGATACCGGAAGACAATCCGTGGGGGTTCAAACTGGATGTGCCGCGTTACAAATACAATCGCGGCGAACTGTACAACCTGAGCATTGCCCGGGGCACGCTGACCCGCGAAGAGCGCTACATCATCAATCACCACATGGTGCAGACGATCCTGATGCTCAGCCACCTGCCCTTCCCCGGGCACCTGGACAGCGTTGCGGAAATTGCCGGTGGGCATCACGAAAAGATGGACGGCAGCGGTTATCCCAAACGCCTGAAGCGCGAGGACATGAGCCTGCCGGCACGGATGATGGCGATTGCCGATATTTTCGAGGCACTGACAGCGGCGGATCGACCGTACAAGAAGGCCAAATCCTTGAACGAGGCGCTGGGGATCATGGCCACCATGTCCCGCGAGGCGCACATCGACCCCGAGCTGTTTGCGCTGTTCATCAACGACGGGGTGTATATGCAGTACGCCGCGCGGTTTCTCGATCCGCGCCAGATCGATGCGGTGGATCCGGCCAGCCTGTTGCGCAAGGCTGGCCTGAGTGCCTGATCAGCAGTCGGTCAGACGCAGGAAGATCGCCGCCAGTTGCTCGATGCCGGCCTGATCGGCGGTGCCGAAACGCGAGAGTTTCGGGCTGTCGAGATCAAGTACGCCGATCAGCCGACCGTCCTTGACCAGCGGCACTACCAGCTCGCTGTTGGAGGCGCTGTCGCAAGCGATATGACCGGGGAACGCATGCACGTCTTCAACGCGCTGGGTCTGTCGACTGGCCGCTGCCGCGCCACACACACCGCGACCGAACGGAATGCGCACGCAGGCGATCTGCCCCTGAAACGGGCCAAGCACCAGTTCTTCGTTGCGATTGAGGTAGAAACCGGCCCAGTTCAAATCGTCGAGCTGGTTGAACAGGAACGCCGAAAACTGCGCGGCGTTAGCGATGAAATCGCGCTCGTCCGCCAGCAGCGATTCCAGTTGTGCGGCCAACATGCCATAGCCTTCGAGGCCCTGGCCGCTTTGTTGCAAATCAATCATGCCTTGTGCTCCAGCAATTTCAGTCCCACCCAGTAACGGGCGAATTGGTACGCGCAACGTCCGTTGCGATTGCCGCGCCCGGTTGCCCAGCGCACGGCGAGGATGTCGAGCTCTTCGTCGCGCTGCCAGCTCAAGCCGGCCTTGGCGGCCAACTGGCCGATCCAGTGCTCGACGACGTTGAGGAAGTGTTCCTGGGTAAACGGGTAAAACGACAACCACAGGCCGAAACGGTCGGACAAGGCGATCTTGTCTTCCACCGCCTCACTCGGATGCAGCTCGCCGTCGACGCGTTTCCAGTTTTCGTTGTCGCTTTCCTTTTCCGGCACCAGATGGCGGCGGTTGGAAGTGGCGTACAGCAGAACGTTGTCCGGGGCCTGTTCGAGCGAGCCGTCGAGCACGCTTTTCAGCACGCGATAATCGCCTTCGCCGGATTCGAACGACAGGTCATCGCAGAACAGCACGAAGCGTTGCGGCAGTTTGCCGATCTGCTCGACCACGCGCGGCAGGTCGGCCAGATGGTCGCGCTCGATTTCGATCAAACGCAGGCCGGCCTTGGCGTGTTCGGCCAGCAGCGCGCGCACCAGCGACGATTTACCGGTGCCGCGCGAGCCCCAGAGCAGCGCATGGTTGGCCGGCATGCCGTCGAGAAACTGCTGAGTGTTGCGGCCCAGTTGTTCCAACTGACGGTCGACACCAATCAAGTCGGACAGGCGCATGTCGAGGCTGACTTCCAGTGGCAGCAAATAGCCGCTGCGCCCGTCACGCTGCCAGCGCGCCGCCAGGCAGGTTTCCCAGTCGATCAGCGGACGCGGCGCCGGCAGCAAGGGTTCGATCCGCGCCAGAACCGACTCGGCGCGTTCAAGAAAAGCATTCAATCGGGAATCCACGTCTTCTCCTCGGGCACGTTCACAGTGATGATGTCGATCCAGCGACGACAGACAGATCTCAATCCCCGTTCAAGCCTTGTTACAAGGCGCTTCGGGAACCTCGGTATCCATACATGATCGACTATGCTTGAGCAGCGAAGGGAAACGGAAGTGGTTCAACACCCCATGGATATCAAATTCACCCACCGGCTGTCATACAAGCAAGCCAGATTCACGGTGCTGGTCGGGTTCGTTCTGGGCACGCTGCTCAGCCTGCTGCAAATCGGCATCGATTATGCCAGCGAAGACGCCTCCATCAACCGTGAAATCCTGTCTTTGCTGGAAATCAGCCACAATCCGGCGTCGCGAATCGCCTACAACATCGATGCGGAACTGGCGCAGGAACTGACCCTGGGCCTGTTGCGTTCGCCGGCGATCATCTCGGCGCAACTGACCGACAACAACGGCAACGTCCTGGCCAACGTCAAGCGCCCGGAGCTGCAAAGCGGTTACCGGGTGATCAGCGACTTTCTGTTCGGTGCCAAGCGCCAGTTCGAAGACCGCCTATACCTCGACCACCTGCCCGAGGAATCACTGGGCACGCTGAGCCTGGAGGTCGATACCTACGCGTTCGGCAGCCGGTTTCTGCGCCGCGCCGAAGTCACCCTGCTCAACGGCTTTGCCCGCAGCCTGATTCTCACCGGGATCCTGTTGGCGCTGTTCTACGTGATGCTGACCAAGCCATTGGTGCGCCTGATCCGGGAACTCAGCGCGCGTGACGCACGCAGTGCAGAACCGACGACCCTGGAATGTCCGGCCGGCCACGCCAATGACGAGATCGGCGTACTGGTCAAAGTCGCCAACCAGCAGTTCGACAATATCGCCACGGAGATCCAGCAACGGCGCAACGCGGAAAACCGCCTCACCGATTACCTCGGACAACTGGAGCACATCGTCTCGGCCCGCACTGCCGAGCTCAAGGCCATCAACACCCGGCTCAGCCAGTCCAACGAAGAACTGGAAGTCGCTCGCAGCACCGCACTGGACATGGCCGAAGCGCGCTCGGCATTCCTCGCCAACATGAGCCACGAGATCCGCACCCCGCTCAACGGCCTGCTGGGGATGATCGCATTGTCCCTCGATGGGCCGCTGAATGCCGAGCAGCAACAGCAACTGTCGATTGCCCATGACTCGGGCAAGGTGCTGGTGGAACTGCTCAACGATATTCTCGACCTGTCCAAGTTCGATGCGGGGCAACTGGAGCTCGAACACATCCCGTTCGACCTCGGCTCACTGATCGAGGACACCGCCAACCTGCTGTCGCAGAACGCTGCGCCGAGCGTCGAGCTGACCTGCCTGATCGACCCGCACTTTCCCGCGCTGGTGCTGGGGGATCCGACCCGGGTACGGCAAATCGTCAGCAACCTGCTGTCCAATGCCCTGAAGTTCACCCGCTTCGGCCGGGTCGATGTGCGCCTGTCCGCCCACAAGGACGGGGTGCGCATCGAAGTCTGCGACACCGGCATTGGCATCGCTCAGGATGCCCAGGTGAAAATCTTCCAGCCGTTCACCCAGGCCGGTGCCGGCATCACCCGGCAGTACGGCGGCACCGGTCTCGGTCTGGCGTTGACCTACAACCTGTGCGAGGCCATGCAAGGCCGATTGACCATCAGTTCCGAGGCCGGTTTCGGCAGTCAGTTCTGTGCCGACCTGCCACTGCTGTGTCACACCCGGGCGGTCATGCCGCCGCCACTGCACGGCAAGGTGCTGGCGATCACGGCCGCCAGCAGCGGGCTGGCGGAACTGCTCAAGACATTGCTGCCGGTGTGGGGCGTGAGCTATGAACAGCGCACCATGGATGACCCGTTGCTGGGCCTGGCACCCGATCTGCTGATCACCGATTGCCCGGAATGCCTGTTCAGTCTGCGCCCGACCATCAGCGCACCGATCCTCGTCGTAACCGCTTATGGCAGTTTCATGCCCGGCGAAGAAGCCGCCGCGCTGGCGCCATTGCAGCAACAAGCCCGACCGCTGGCACGCAACGCGCTGTACCAGATCCTGCGGCGCATTCTGCTGGCCGATGTCACCACGAGCAACGATGCGCGCCTCGAGAGCCAGCCGGTCCGGCGGCGCGGAAAGGTGCTGCTGGTGGAGGACAATCCGGTCAATCAACTGGTGGCCAAAGGCATGCTCGGCAAGCTCGGTTGCGACGTGGTGGTCGCCGCCCACGGTGCCGAGGCGCTGGATCAACTGGAGCACGATGAGTTCGATCTGGTGCTGATGGACTGCAACATGCCGGTGATGGACGGCTACGAAGCGAGCCGGCAGATCCGCCAGAGCGGGCGCTGGCCGCACCTGCCGATCGTCGCACTGACCGCCAACGCCATGTCCGAAGAACGCGAGCGCTGCCGTGCGGCCGGCATGAGCGATTACCTGGCCAAGCCGTTCCGCCGCGAAGAGCTGGCGGCCCTGCTCGACCAGTGGATGCCGGCTACGTCAGCGCTTTGATCTGCCCCAGCAGGTGATCGAGGCCATTGCGCAAATCGTTGAGCCGATCAAGATCCACCCCGCTGTCGCACAACAACCGGGCCTTGAGCGGCCCGACCTGCTCGCGCAGCGCTTGGCCTTGCGCGGTCAGGCTCAGATGCACTTCACGCTCGTCGCGCGCCGAACGCTGGCGTTGCACCCACTGCAATTGTTCAAGACGCTTGAGCAACGGCGTCAGGGTGCCGGAGTCCAGCGCCAGGCGCTCGCCCAACGCCTTGACCGTCGGTTGCTCCGGTGCACTGTCCTGCCACTCCCACAGCACCAGCATCGCCAGGTACTGCGGGTAGGTCAGGCCGAGTTGATCGAGCATCGGCTTGTAAGCGCGAATCACCGCCCGGGACGCGGCGTACAACTTGAAGCACAACTGACTGTCGAGCTTCAGCGAATCGTCGGGCAGGCTGTTCATTTGAGCAGGGCTTCGATCTCGCCGCTGATGTCCTGCGGCTTGGTGGTCGGGGCGAAACGCTTGACCAGTTGCCCATCCTTGCCGATCAGGAACTTGGTGAAGTTCCACTTGATGCCCTCGGAGCCGAGCAAACCCGGAGCGCGCTTTTTCAACTGCACGAACAGCGGATGCGCATCAGACCCGTTGACGTCGATCTTCTTGAACAGCGGGAAACTCACGCCGTAGTTCAGCTCACAGAACTCGCTGATCGCCCCCTCGTTACCCGGCTCCTGCTTGCCAAACTGATTGCACGGAAACCCCAGCACCACCAGGCCCTGATCCTTATAGGTCTGCCACAGCTCTTCCAGGCCTTTGTATTGAGGGGTGAAGCCGCATTTGCTGGCGGTGTTGACCACCAACACCGCTTTGCCGGCAAAATCGGCCAGGGTCTTTTGCTCACCCTTGATGGTGGTGACAGGGATATTCAGCAGGTTGTCGCTCATGGGTCGGCTCCGCGGGTTATCGGGAAAGGCCAAACATAGCGAGCAATTAAATTGTGCGCAATTTAATTATCCGAAAGGCGACCCGCAGGTCGCCTGTCCGCTTACTCGCGCGGCTCGAGATTCAGGCACACCGAGTTGATGCAATAACGCAAGCCAGTCGGTGGCGGGCCATCGGGGAACACGTGGCCCAGATGCGCGTCGCAGCGGGCGCATTTGACCTCGGTGCGGATCATGCCGTGGCTGGTATCGCGGATCTCGGTCATGGCGCTTTCGCCGATCGGCGCGTAGAAGCTCGGCCAGCCGCAGCCGGAATCGAATTTGGTCGTGGAGTCGAACAGCGGCTCATTGCAGCAGACGCAGTGATAGACACCGTCGGTTTTGGTGTCGTTGTATTTGCCGGAAAACGGCCGTTCGGTCGCACTGAGACGGCACACGTTGTACTGCTCGGGGTCGAGCATCGCCCGCCATTCTTCCAGGGTTTTTTCCAACTTTTCCATCATCACACCTCAGCGGCTGAAAAAGCCCGATCTGTACCTTTTCCACGGATCGGGTGGCACGTATGATTGCGCCTCGTCACACGCCAGTCTGGCAGCCAGACCGGGCGCATTCAAACGGATTCTCGGCGCCATGGCGCAAGACTCCGCCTGTGCGAAGACGCAGGAATCCCAGTACGGTTGGCCATCCGCCGTCTGGATCGTTCATTTTCGGGATCACATCGCCATGCAGTTCAGCAAATCGAACAAGCTCGCCAACGTCTGCTACGACATTCGCGGCCCGGTGCTCAAGCACGCCAAACGTCTGGAGGAGGAAGGCCAGCGCATCCTCAAGCTGAACATCGGCAACCCGGCGCCGTTTGGTTTCGAAGCGCCGGACGAAATTCTTCAGGATGTGATCCGCAACCTGCCGACCGCCCAAGGCTACAGCGACTCCAAAGGCCTGTTCAGTGCCCGTAAAGCGGTGATGCAGTACTACCAGCAAAAAAATGTCGAAGGTGTCGGCATCGAAGACATCTACCTGGGCAACGGCGTGTCCGAGCTGATCGTGATGTCGTTGCAGGCGCTGCTCAACAACGGTGACGAAGTGCTGGTGCCGGCACCGGACTACCCGCTGTGGACCGCCGCCGTGAGCCTGGCCGGCGGTAACGCCGTGCACTACCTGTGCGACGAGGGTGCCGACTGGTTCCCTGATCTGGCCGACATCAAGGCCAAGATCACCCCGAACACCAAGGCCATGGTGATCATCAACCCGAACAACCCGACTGGCGCGGTGTATTCGAAGGAAGTGCTGCTGGGCATGCTGGAAATCGCCCGCGCGCACAACCTGGTGGTGTTCTCCGACGAGATCTACGACAAGATCCTCTACGACGACGCCGTGCACATCTGCACCGCTTCGCTGGCGCCCGATCTGCTGTGCCTGACCTTCAACGGCCTGTCGAAATCCTATCGCGTGGCGGGTTTCCGCTCCGGCTGGATCGCCATCTCCGGGCCGAAACACAATGCCCAGAGCTACATCGAAGGCATCGACATGCTGGCCAACATGCGCCTGTGTGCCAATGTCCCGAGTCAGCATGCGATTCAGACCGCCCTCGGCGGCTATCAGAGCATCAATGACCTGGTGCTGCCGCAGGGCCGGCTGCTGGAGCAGCGCAACCGTACCTGGGAGCTGCTCAACGACATTCCGGGCGTCAGCTGCGTCAAGCCGATGGGCGCGCTGTATGCGTTCCCGCGGATCGACCCGAAAGTCTGCCCGATCCACAACGACGAAAAATTCGTCCTCGACCTGCTGCTCTCCGAGAAGCTGCTGGTGGTGCAAGGCACGGCCTTCAACTGGCCGTGGCCGGATCACTTCCGCGTGGTGACCCTGCCCCGCGTCGACGATCTGGAAATGGCCATCGGCCGCATCGGCAACTTCCTCAAGTCCTACCGCCAGTAACCGGTCAACGGTGCGCAACGGCCCGAACGTTGCGCACTGTCTGATTCAGCAACACTTCTGCTCTCCCCGCCTCGCTGCGCCTTCTACACTTGCGATTCATAGGGCCCACCCGCCTCTGGCGCAGTGGCGGCGGGTAGCGGCCGGCTGTAATCCCTTTCGGTTTTGGCCGTGGGCAATGACCTGCAGACTCGGGAAGTCGCTGTAGGACACAGTTTGAAATAGTCACTCGGTTGAATCACCCGGTGCCGCACCTTATATACCCCGCAGTACGCTACATCTTTAGCTTGAGGAGATTTCTACAACCATGATGCGCATCCTGCTGTTTTTGGCCACTAACCTGGCGGTCGTGCTGATAGCCAGCATCACCCTGAGCCTGTTCGGCTTCAACGGGTTCATGGCGGCCAACGGGGTTGATCTCAACCTCAGTCAGCTGCTGGTTTTCTGTGCGGTCTTTGGTTTCGCCGGTTCACTGTTCTCGCTGTTCATCTCCAAGTGGATGGCGAAGATGAGCACCAGCACCCAGATCATCAGCCAGCCACGTACCCGGCATGAGCAATGGCTGCTGCAAACCGTCGAGCAACTGTCCCGCGAAGCCGGGATCAAGATGCCCGAAGTCGGTATTTTCCCGGCCTACGAAGCAAACGCCTTCGCCACTGGCTGGAACAAGAACGACGCGCTGGTCGCGGTCAGTCAGGGCCTGCTCGAGCGCTTTTCGCCAGATGAAGTGAAAGCCGTTCTGGCCCACGAAATCGGTCACGTGGCCAACGGTGACATGGTCACCCTGGCGCTGATACAGGGCGTGGTGAACACCTTTGTGATGTTCTTCGCGCGGATCATCGGCAACTTCGTCGACAAGGTGATCTTCAAGAACGAAGAAGGCCAGGGTATCGCCTACTACGTGGCGACGATCTTCGCCGAACTGGTACTGGGCATTCTCGCCAGCGCCATCGTCATGTGGTTCTCGCGCAAACGCGAATTCCGTGCCGATGAAGCCGGCGCACGTCTGGCCGGTACCAATGCGATGATCGGTGCATTGCAACGCCTGCGCGCCGAACAGGGCCTGCCGGTGCACATGCCGGACACCCTCAACGCATTCGGCATCAACGGTGGCATCAAACAAGGCTTTGCCCGCATGTTCATGAGCCACCCGCCGCTGGAAGAGCGTATCGACGCGCTGCGTCGTCGCGGTTGATCGGTTGGCGCAGTAACGAAAAGGCCCGCAGTGATGCGGGCCTTTTTCATGCTCGGGATTATGGGTTGCCTGTTCTGGCCTCATCGCTGGCAAGCCAGCTCCCACAGGGTTTTGTGGTGTTCTCTGGATTTCTGATTCAACACGGATCACTGTGGGAGCTGGCTTGCCAGCGATGAGGCCGTTAATGCCGATACAAAACTATTGGCCAGAAACCCGATAAGCCCGCTCCTCCAACCGTGTCACGCCCGCCTGCAGGAACCTGACACTCTCCGCCAGCACATCCTGTTCTTCAAGCACCTGCACCTGCCAGACTTCGCCCAGCAACCGCTGCACTTCATCATCCGCCACTGCAAACGGGGGCCCTGGCATTTGCACCTGATCGTAATCCAGGGTGATCAACAACCCTTGCACACTTTGCGGCAGGATCTGCTGCAAATGCGCCGCATAGCGCTCACGCATCGGAGCCGGCAAGGCAATCAGCGCTGCCCGGTCGTACAACGCCGCGCAATCCGCTACATCGTCGGCTGTCAGCGCAAAGAAATCACCGCACCACAACTCGATGGAATCGGCGCGATAGACCTTGAACGGCCCCTTGGCACTGACCTGCGGCTTTACCTGATGTTCACTGAAAAAATCCTCGACGGCCTTCAGCGACAGCTCGACTCCGAGCACCAGATGCCCGCGCCCGGCCAGCCACAGCAGATCCAGGCTTTTCCCGCACAGCGGCACCAGCACCCGGGTCTGGGCCGGGATCGCCAGTTGCGGCCAGTGCCGCTGCAAATACGGGTTCACCTCAGACAAATGAAAGCCGATCTGATTGGATTCCCACTTCTTGTGCCAAAACTCAGGCTGCATGCATCACCCCAAAAAATTCGATCAAAAGGCGTTAAAACTTATATTAGATTTAGATCAATGATCTGACTGAAGATGAGGCCATCTTACCGCTCAGGAACCTTTCCATGTTTCCCAGCCTGTTTATCTCCCACGGCTCACCGATGCTGGCCCTGGAACCCGGTGCCAGTGGCCCGGCGCTGACGCGTCTGGCGGCCGAACTGCCGCGGCCTAAAGCCATCGTGATCGTCTCTGCCCACTGGGAAAGCCAGGAACTGCTGGTCAGCAGCAATCCTCGTCCGGAAACCTGGCATGACTTCGGCGGCTTCCCGCGTGCCCTTTTCGAGGTGCAGTACCCGGCACCGGGTAATCCGCAACTGGCAGCCGAAGTGGCTGAATTGCTTGACGCCGCGCATCTGCCGGCACGCCTCGATCCGCAACGACCGTTCGATCACGGCGTCTGGGTGCCGCTGTCGCTGATGTACCCGCAGGCGGATATTCCGGTGGTGCAGGTGTCGCTGCCGAGTCGCGGCGGCCCGGTGTTGCAAACCCGTGTCGGACAAGCGCTGGCGAGTCTGCGCGAGCAGGGCATTCTGCTGATCGGCTCCGGCAGCATCACCCACAACCTGCGCGAACTGGACTGGCACGCCGGCCCGGAAAGCGTCGAGCTGTGGGCACGTGACTTCCGTGACTGGATGATCGACAAGCTGGCGGCCGACGATGAGGCGGCACTGCACGATTATCGTCAGCAGGCGCCCAATGCGGTGCGCAGCCATCCGAGTGACGAGCATTTGCTGCCGCTGTATTTTGCCCGTGGTGCGGGAGGTGAGTTCCGCGTAGCGCATAAAGGCTTCACGATGGGTGCACTGGGTATGGATATCTATCGCTTCGGCTGACGTCATCGCTGGCAAGCCAGCTCCCACAGGGTTGTGGGGCGAGGCAAAAAGCAGGCAAAAAAAATCCCCGAACCAGTCGGGGATTTTTCATGTTCGATCAATCAGCCCAAGGGCGGATCAATCTTCGCGATAGCGACGCAGTTTCAGCTGCTTGCCAGCGACGCGAGTATCCTTCAGCTTGGTCAGGAGTTTGTCCAGACCATCTTCCGGCAGCTCGACGAGGCTGAAGCTGTCACGCACCTGGATGCGACCAATTGCTTCGCGAGCCAGACCACCTTCGTTGAGGATGGCGCCCAGCAGGTTCTTGGCGGCGATACCGTCACGCGCACCCAGCGCGGTACGGCAACGGGCACGGCCTTCGCCCAGAGGCATTGGCGCGCGACGCTCGCGATCACCACGCTCAGGACGATCACCGGAACGCTCAGGACGGTCGCCACGCGGTGCATTGTTCGGCACCAGTGGGCGTTCCTTCTCGATCGCCGCCAGGTTCAGCGCTTGACCGTTGGTAGCCTTGCGCAGCAGAGCTGCAGCCAGGGCACGCGGGGTGCAACCGATGTCAGCGGTCAGGCGATCCAGCAGTTCGCCGTGAGTCGACTCAGCATCAGCGACCAGCGGCGACAGGCTGTTGGTCAGTTTCTTGATGCGTGCATCGAGAACGGCCTGAGCGTCCGGCAGACGCACTTCGGCAACCTTCTGACCGGTGACACGCTCGATCACTTGCAGCATGCGGCGCTCACGCGGAGTCACCAGCAGCAGTGCGCGACCTTCGCGACCGGCACGGCCGGTACGGCCGATACGGTGCACGTAGGATTCCGGGTCGTACGGCATGTCCACGTTGAATACGTGGGTGATGCGCGGAACGTCCAGACCACGGGCAGCCACGTCGGTCGCGACAACGATGTCCAGGCGGCCATCTTTCAGCGAGTCGATGACGCGTTCACGCTGGTTCTGGGCGATGTCACCGTTCAGCGCAGCGGCCTTGTAGCCTTTGGCGTCGAGGGCACTGGCCAGATCCAGGGTCGCTTGCTTGGTGCGCACGAACATGATCAGCGCGTCGAAGTCTTCCACTTCCAGCAAGCTGAGAACGGCGGAGGTCTTCTGGTCAGCGTGAACCAACAGGTGAGCCTGTTCGATCGCGGTAACGGTCTGGGTCTTGCTCTGGATCTTCACGTGCTTCGGATCGCGCAGGTGGCGCTCGGCGATGGCACGGATCGACTGCGGCAGGGTTGCCGAGAACAATACGGTCTGACGGGTTTCCGGCATGGCCTTGAAGATCACTTCCAGGTCGTCCATAAAACCGAGTTTGAGCATTTCGTCTGCTTCGTCCAGAACCAGGTGGTTCACGGTAGCGAGGACTTTTTCGTCGCGACGCAGGTGGTCGCACAGACGGCCCGGAGTGGCGACAACGATCTGTGCGCCATTACGGATTGCTTTCAATTGTGGGCCCATCGGCGCGCCGCCGTAGACAGCCACAACAGTTACGCCCGGCATTTGCTTGGCGTAAGTTTCGAAAGCGGTTGCAACTTGTAGCGCCAACTCACGAGTTGGGGCCAGGATCAGAGCTTGCGGCTCGCGCTTGGACGGATCAATGCGGTGCAGGATAGGCAGGGCAAAGGCAGCGGTTTTACCGGTACCGGTTTGCGCCTGACCAATCATATCGTGACCGGCGAGGATGATCGGGATCGACTGCTGCTGAATGGCCGAAGGCTCTTCATAGCCGGTAGCGACTACTGCAGCGACAATATTGGGATGAAGTTCAAGAGCGGCGAAGCCGCCGATTTCCTGGGTCATGGGTCTGCCTCTAAGTGCATCCGCAAAGACCCATGCTCCAAAGCTGCACATGCCGTGTTGAGACTCAAGAGTCGCCCTGGCAGCTTTGTCGGCGGGGATTTGCGAAAACGTATGAATGAAAAAGAATCGTCAAGGAAGAGCCCGCAGTGCGGACATGCAGCCGAAGCTGACTTCGGGGAATTGCGCTACCTAAACGCGGCCCGGTTAAAGGCCGGCGCGCACTATACCGGAATTTGCCCAAAAAGGGAGCTTTTTTTATCGCCTGAATCGGTGTGTCACCGCTGTGTAACGGGGTTTTGCGGATAATCGTGCAAAGGTCTATTTTGGAAAGGCCCGGCCCTGCGGGTGATGACGCTTAAACGATTCATCGATGTGCGGCATACCGTCGCTGCACCCGCCCTTCCCGCCCGAGGATTTCTCCATGAATCAGCCCTGCCCCGGCCGCGTCAGCCGTGAACGTCGAGGTCATATCCACTTGATCGGCCTTGACCGGGCCGCCAAACGCAACGCCTTCGACCTCGATCTGCTCAATGACTTGAGCCTGGCCTACGGCGAGTTCGAGGCCGACAGCGAGGCGCGAGTGGCGGTGGTGTTCGGGCATGGCGAACACTTTACCGCCGGTCTGGATCTGCTCAACGCCAGCGCCGCCCTCGCCGAAGGCTGGCAGGTTCCGACCGGTGGTTGCGACCCATGGGGTGTTTTCGTTGGTCCACGGGTCAGCAAACCGGTAATTGTCGCCGCGCAAGGCTACTGCCTGACCATCGGTATCGAGTTGATGCTGGCCGCGGATATCAACCTGTGCGCGAGCAATACCCGCTTCGCGCAAATGGAAGTGCAGCGGGGGATCTTTCCGTTTGGGGGCGCGACATTGCGCTTTCACCAGGTGGCTGGTTGGGGCAACGCGATGCGCTGGTTGCTGACCGGCGATGAGTTTGATGCCCACGATGCGTTGCGTCTGGGTTTGGTGCAGGAAGTGATGGCCAGTGAGGATCTGTTGCCGCGGGCGATCGAACTGGCCGAACGGATTGCCCGGCAGGCACCGTTGGGGGTGCAGGCAACGCTGATGTCGGCGCGCCAGGCGCGGTATGAAGGCGAGACGGCGGCGGCGCAGGGATTGCCGGCACTGGTGAAGAAGTTGCTGGGGAGTGAGGATGCCAAGGAGGGGGTGCGGTCGTTGGTGGAGCGGCGCCCGGGCATCTTCAAAGGGATCTGAAATATTCGCGGGTTATCAGGCCCTCTTCGCGAGCAGGCTCGCTCCCACAGAAAATTGTGTGAGTGCCACAGGACCCATGTGGGAGCGAGCCTGCTCGCGAAGGGGCCATCACTGGCAACTCAAGTCGCCGGGCGAATCGCCTTGATCAACGACTGCAGCGAATAACCCAGCCGTGGCGCCAGCACTTCGGCGCGGGCGGTCAGCGCCTGCATGTCCAGCTCCTGATCGAGATCCGCCGGCACAATCAGAATCACATTGCCCTCCTTCACCGGCAGCTCCCAGTAATGCCGGTGATAAAGCCCGCGCAACAACGCCGCGCCCAACGGTTTGCCGTCATCGGTGGCCCACTGGTTGATCACCAGCCAGCCGCCCGGGTTCAGACGCTTCTGACAGTCGCCGAGAAAACTCCAGGCCAGGTGCCCGACACCCGGGCCGACATCGGTGTAAAGATCGACAAAGATCAGATCCGCAGGCTCGGCCGTCGGCAGCAACTCCAGCGCATCGCCGACCCGAATGTACAAGCGCGGATCGTCATCCAGCCCCAGGTACTCGATCGCCAGACGCGGCACGTCCGGGCGCAGTTCGATGGCTTCGACGTCTTCCAGCGGCAGGAACTTGAGGCAGGCCTGGGTCAGCGTGCCGGCACCGAGGCCGAGAAACAGCGCGCTCTCCGGTTGCTCATGGCACAACGCGCCAATCAGCATCGCCCGGGTGTAGTCATATTCGAGCCAGCTCGGATCGGCGGTGAACACGCAGCTCTGCTCGATGGCATCGCCAAATTCCAGAAAGCGGTAATCGGCCACTTCCAGCACGCGAATCACGCCGAACTCATCCTGTACCTCGGCGAGCAACAGCTCGACGCGCTCCTCAGTCATTTCGTCTCCTGATGGTCACCGGGCGCGGTGACGCGATGGCACCGCTGCGGCGCCGTGGCAAAGCGGCGATTGTCGGTGATGGGGCGGGAGCAGGTCACGCACTAATTGCTGCTACCATGGGCTTCCCGTGCGTAGAACCAATTAGAGACCGTGATGAGCCAACCGTGGAGCCCTGACAGCTGGCGCGCCCTGCCGATCCAGCAACAACCCCAATACCCTGACGCGGCGCATCTGCGCCAGGTCGAGCAGACCCTGGCCAGTTATCCGCCGCTGGTGTTTGCCGGCGAAGCACGCGAGCTGCGCCGTCAATTTGCCGAAGTGACTCAGGGCCGGGCGTTCCTGCTGCAGGGCGGCGATTGCGCGGAAAGCTTTGCCGAGTTCTCGGCGGCGAAGATTCGCGACACGTTCAAAGTATTGCTGCAAATGGCGATCGTCATGACCTTCGCCGCCGGTTGCCCGGTGGTCAAGGTCGGGCGCATGGCCGGCCAGTTCGCCAAGCCGCGCTCGGCCAACGATGAAACTATCGACGGCGTGACCCTGCCGGCCTACCGTGGCGACATCGTCAACGGTATCGGCTTCGACGAAAAGAGCCGCGTGCCGGATCCGGAGCGCCTGCTGCAGTCGTACCACCAGTCCACCGCCACCCTGAACCTGTTGCGCGCCTTCGCCCAGGGCGGTTTTGCCGATTTGCATCAAGTGCACAAGTGGAACCTGGACTTCATCGCCAACTCGGCACTGGCCGAGAAGTACAGCCACCTCGCCGACCGCATCGATGAAACCCTGGCGTTCATGCGCGCCTGTGGCATGGACAGCTCGCCGCAACTGCGCGAAACCAGTTTCTTCACTGCCCACGAAGCGCTGCTGCTGAACTACGAAGAAGCCTTCGTGCGTCGCGACAGCCTGACCAACGATTACTACGATTGCTCGGCGCACATGCTGTGGATCGGCGACCGCACCCGTCAGCTCGACGGCGCTCACGTCGAATTTCTGCGCGGAGTGAACAACCCGATCGGGGTGAAAGTCGGCCCGAGCATGAACCCGGATGATCTGATCCGCCTGATCGACGCGCTCAACCCGGACAACGATCCGGGGCGCCTGAACCT
The DNA here is from genome assembly GCF_030209055.1 of Pseudomonas sp. lyk4-TYG-107. Lineage (NCBI taxonomy): Bacteria > Pseudomonadati > Pseudomonadota > Gammaproteobacteria > Pseudomonadales > Pseudomonadaceae > Pseudomonas > Pseudomonas sp. lyk4-TYG-107. The sequence goes on along the minus strand of NZ_JARVST010000004.1, from coordinate 196,023 downwards.
GATTGCGCGGATGGGTGCGAACAAGGTCGGCGATCACCTGCCGGCGCTGATCCGCGCGGTGCAGCGTGAGGGCAAGCAAGTGCTGTGGAGCTCCGACCCGATGCATGGCAACACCATCAAGGCCAGCAGCGGCTACAAGACCCGCGACTTCGCGCAGATCCTGGGTGAGGTGAAGCAGTTCTTCCAGGTGCACGAAGCCGAAGGCACTTATGCTGGCGGGATTCATATCGAGATGACCGGGCAGAATGTCACCGAGTGCATCGGTGGTGCGCGGCCAATCACTGAAGACGGGTTGTCGGATCGTTATCACACCCACTGTGACCCGCGGATGAATGCCGATCAGTCGCTGGAACTGGCGTTTTTGATCGCGGAAACCCTGAAACAAGTCCGCCGCTGAATCAGTCAGATTTTTAGCGTCTGGCAGGCCGCCTTCGCGAGCAAGCCCGCTCCCACACTGGATCTGTGTCGTACACAAAACCCATGTGGGAGCGAGCCTGCTCGCGAAGAGGCCCGCTCAGTCACAGCCGATCTGCGCCAACGCCACCCGCAACCGCCCCGCACTCTCGCGCTGACAATTAAGCTGCACTCGCGCAAGCCCCAGCCAATCGGCCATCTGCCGCAAATTCAACGCCAGCGCCAGCATCCCCTCTTCGTCCAGCCCCGGCTCTTCCTCGTGCACTGCATGCACCGCCAATCGTCCCGACGCCCGCTCGGCGCGCAGATCGACCCGCGCGGCAATCCGCTCGTTGTGCAGAAACGGCAACACGTAATAGCCGTAGACCCGCTTGTCCTGCGGCGTATAGATCTCCAGCCGATAACGAAAATCGAACAAGCGCTCGGTGCGACTGCGCTCCCAGATCAGCGAATCGAACGGTGACAACAGCGCACTGGCGATGACTTTACGTGGGACTTTCGGCTGCGGCAGGCAGTAGGCGATCTGTCGCCAGCCAGCGACTTCGCAGGTCTGCAATTGCCCGTCCTCGACCAGCTCCGCCAGACGCGGTCGCGCATCGCCAGGGTTCAAGCGGAAATAATCGCGCAGATCCTTTTCCGTGCCGACGCCCAGTGCCTGGGCCGCGTGCAGCAGCAAACCACGTTGTGCTTCGGCTTCATCCGGCAACGGCTGCTGCAGAATCGATGTCGGGATCACCCGCTCCGGCAAATCATACAAACGCTCAAAACCGCGGCGGCCGGCGACGGTCACTTCACCGGCGGCGAACAACCATTCCAGCGCATGCTTTTCCGCGCTCCAGTCCCACCATTGCCCGGCCTTGTCCTCGCGGGTCGACAGACTGCCGGCGCCCAATGCACCGCGCGCCTCAACCGCGCTTAAAACCCGGCGCACGACGTCCTGCTGCTCAAGACCAAACTTCGCCAGTTGCTGATAGATGTCTCTGCCAGTTCTGGCCCGCTGCATCCGCCACCCCATCAACGGATACATCGCCAGCGGCAGCAACGACGCTTCGTGGCCCCAGTATTCGAAGAGCGTGCGCCGACGCCCCGAACTCCAGGCAGCCTGGTCGAGCAGATCGGAAGAATAGGAACCCAGACGGGAAAACAGCGGCAGATAGTGCGAGCGCACCACGGCGTTGACGGAGTCGATCTGCAACAGCCCCAGCCGTTCGATCAGCCGGTTGAGTTGCGGCGCCTTGACGGTCGGCGGCTGGCGCCCGTTGAACCCTTGGGCAGCCAGCGCCAGACGTCGCGCCTGTTTGAGGGAAAAGGCCAGAGTCGCGGGCATGAGCATCTCCTTGTCTGCTCGCAACCTACCTCACCTGAAAGTGGTTTGTGTAGTAAGGCCCTGATCATTTATGCATCGGATCGTCCCAGAACGGCCGAATGGCCTCGTGTTCGACGTCGGCACGGCTGACCCCGATGTCCTTCAGCGCTTCGTCGCTCAGGCTGGCAAGCAACTCGCGTTCTCGGTGCAGTTCGTACCAGCGGCTAAACTTGTGCAGCAGGTCGGAAACGATATGCCCGTGGCCGGAAAATTTTGCGTCGTCTACATACTCTCTTTGACCTTTCATCGTGTTGCCCTCCTTGTGGATGGCTCAAGTCTCGCGCTGGCGCTAAGATCAATCCAACGAATGTTTCTGATGGCATTCATCACGGAGATTCATCAATTGTCGGCCTACCCCAGTATCGATACCGATGTCCTGCGCACCTTCGTCGCGATTGCCGATCAAGGCGGGTTTACCCGCGCCGGCGAGATGGTCAACCGCACGCAATCGGCGGTGAGCATGCAGATGAAGCGCCTCGAAGAAGATGTACTGCAACGCCAGCTATTCGAGCGCGACGGCCGCCAGGTACGCCTGACTGCCGAAGGCCAGGTATTGCTGGGTTACGCGCGGCGCATCCTGAAATTGCACAGCGAAGTGTTCAACACGCTGCGCGAGCCGCACATGGTCGGCACCGTGCGCATCGGTACGCCGGATGATTACGTGATGCGGTTTCTGCCGGGGATCCTCTCGCGGTTCGCTCAGTTTTACCCGCTGATCCAGATCGAAGTGCATTGCGAGTCCAGCAAACAACTGTTGCAGCGCACCGATCTGGACCTGTCGATTGTCACCCGCGAGCCGGGCAACGAGATCGGTCAGTTGCTGCGCAAGGAGCGTTTCGTCTGGGCCGAGGCGCAGAATTTCAGCGCCCACGAGCAGACGCCGTTGCCGCTGGCGATGTTCAACAGTGATTGTTTCTGCCGTTTGTGGGCGTGCAATGCGCTGGACGCGATGGGCCGCGACTACCGCATCGCCTACAACAGCACCAGCCTGTCGGCGCTGATGGCGGTGGTGAGCGCGGGTCTGGCGATCACCGCGCAACTGGAGAGCCTGATCACCCCGGACATGCGCATTCTCGGCGCCGCCGAGGATCTGCCGCTGTTGCCCGAGGCCAGCATCATGCTGATCCGCAACCTGAACAATCCGTCGCCGATCACCGAATGCCTGGCCGAACACATCGTCGAAGGCTTCAAACTTTAAACGCGAGCATCACCGCGCACAGCACCAGAAAACCGCAGAACAGCCCGCGCAGGAGCCTTTCCGGCATGGCGTGGGCGACTTTCACCCCCCAACTGATGCTGGCCAGACCGCCGATGGCCAGCGGCAGGCCGATCATCCAGTCCACTTCGTGATGCACCGCGTAGGTCACCAGGGTCACGCCGGTGCTTGGCAACGCCAGAGCCAGCGACAGGCCTTGAGCAACCACTTGGCTGGTGCCGAACAGACTGGTCAGTACTGGCGTCGCCACCACGGCCCCGCCGACACCGAACAGACCGCCCATGGTCCCGGACGCTGCGCCCAAAACACCCAGCCATGGCCATGAGTAACGCATCTCGGAGGTCACGGCGGTTTTCTTGCCGAACATCTTCAGCAGGTTGTACGCCGAGAGCACCACAAGGAACGCGACAAAACCGATGCGCATGGTTTGCGCATCGATGCCCACCGCCCAGATCGAACCGATCCACGCAAAGCAAAAACCCATGACCGCCAGCGGCAGCGCATGACGCAATTCGATGCGATTGCGCTGATGATAGCGCCACAGCGCCAGCATCACGTTGGGCACCACCATCACCAGCGCCGTGCCTTGGGCGATCTGCTGATCAAGGCCAAACCATACGCCCAGCAGCGGGATGGCGATCAAACCACCGCCGATGCCGAAGATCCCGCCCAATGTGCCAAGGGCGGCGCCAAACAGCAGGTACAACAAAAACTCGATCACAACGATTTCCTCATCCGTCAGGCGATTCATCCTACCCAGTCGAGGCTGGCGGGGAAACGCACAGCAACGCACAATGGCTATGCCAATTTCGCACAAGCACCGAAACACTCATGAATCCCAATCAGTTGACCGAACAGCTCGGGCTGTTTCTCGATGTGCTGGAAAGCGGCAGTTTTTCTGCGGCTTCCCGTCGTCATCCGCTGACGCCTTCCGCCGTGGCGCGGCGCATCGACAGCCTGGAAAGCGCGGTTGGCAGCCAGTTGTTCATTCGCAGCACCCACGCCGTGCGGGCGACCCCGGCGGGTCTGGCGTTTGCCGAGCGAGCACGGCGCATCGTCAGCGAACTGCAACTGGCCCGCGCCGAGGCGGTGTCGTTGAGCAGTGCGCCGGAAGGCTTGATCCGCATCGATGCCCCGGCCGCTTTTGGTCGCCGCCATCTCGCGCCGGTCATCGCTGACTTTCTGGTGCTGTACCCGGGCCTCGACGTGCAGTTGCACCTGATCGACAGCTTCATCGACATGCACGGCTCGAATCTGGGCAAAGTCGATCTGGTGCTGCGCGCCGGGCAAATGGCCGATACGCGGCTGGTCGCCACGCCCCTGGCGAGCATGGTACGCATTGCCTGCGCCAGCCCCGACTACCTGAAACGCCGTGGCGCACCGCGCCATCCCGCGCAGTTGAGTGAACATGACGGGCTGGATTGGGAAGGTCTCGCCCCGCCCTTCGCCTGGCGCTTCGAACTGGACGGGCAAATGCAACTGCATCGCCCCGCGCGCATCCGCATGAGCGCCAACAATGCCGAAGCGCTGGTGTGCGGTGCTCTGGCCGGGCTGGGCATCGCGCATTTGCCGACCTGGCTGGCCAGCGAATACCTGCTGCGCGGCGAACTGCTGCCGCTGTTCTGCGAGAACGGCCTGCCGCAACCGGAAAGCACCGGCATCTATGCGCTGCGCATGGAACAGCAGACCCACTCGCGCAGCCGTCTGCTTTTGGAATACCTCAAGACCCGCTTCAGCCCGGTGCCACCGTGGGATCTGGCGCTGCAACGCGAGCTGGGCCGACACTAGATCCTGGATAATTATCTGGCGCATTAAACATTCGGGCGCTAGATTCAAGCCCATCACCGAACAAGGCTTTGCCATGACCACCGAACGCGACACCTGCGACGACCTGCTGCTCGACAATCAGGCGTGCTTCGCCCTGCATTCCACTTCACTGATGATGACCAAGGTCTACAAGCCGCTGCTGCAAGCGCTGGGCCTGACCTACCCGCAGTATCTGGCGATGATGGTGCTGTGGGAAAAGGATGGTTTGACCGTGGGCGAAATCAGCACGCGGTTGCTGACCGATCCAGGCTCGCTGACACCCCTGCTCAAACGGCTGGAAGGTGAAGGCTTGCTCAGCCGCACGCGCAGTCGTGAAGATGAGCGTGTGGTGATTGTCGAGTTGACCGAGCAAGGTCGAGCACTGCGCGACAAGGCGCAAACCATTCCACAATGCATCCTCGGCGCCAGTGGTTTCACCCTCGAACGCCTGCAGAAGCTTCAATCTGAGTTGCAAGCCCTGCGCAACCATCTGCAAAACAGTTTGGCCTGAGCCCGCCACTGTAGGAGTGAGCCCGCTCGCGATAGCGGTGAACGCGCCGCCATCGTGTTGACTGCTGCATCGCTATCGCGAGCAGGCTCACTCCTACAGGTAATCTCGTTGTCTGAAAAATATTTTTCCACGCCTGACCTTCCCGCCATCCTCTCTAAACCGCGCCTTCCAGGCTAACCAAACGAACCAGTCCTTCGTCGAAGCGCATATTTTTCAGAAAATTATCTTGCGCACTAAACATTAGCGAGCTACATTCCTATCGCACTTACTTAGCGCGCAAACAATTAGCGCAAAAACAGACACCCAACGAGGCCCACACCATGCAAACTCTCTACACTGCAATCGCAACCTCCACTGGCGGCCGTGATGGTCGTGCGATCTCCAGCGACAACATCCTCGACGTCAAACTCGCCACCCCGAAAGAACTCGGCGGTGCCGGCGGCGCAGCGACCAACCCTGAGCAACTGTTCGCTGCCGGTTACTCGGCCTGCTTCATCGGCGCACTGAAATTCGTCGCCAGCCAGACCAAACGCAAAATCCCCGACGATGCCTCGATCACTGCTCATGTCGGTATCGGCCAGATCCCTGGCGGCTTCGGTCTGGACATTGACCTGCACATCAGCCTGCCGGGTCTGGAACAAGCCGACGCGCAGACACTGGTCGACGCGGCGCACCAGGTCTGCCCGTACTCCAACGCCACCCGTGGCAACGTCGACGTGCGTCTGCACGTCACCGTTTAAGCACTGACGCCCCAGGCCCGAACAGGAAATGAACATGAACACTTTCAGCAAAGTCTTGACCGGTACCCTTCTCGCCCTGTCCATCCACAGTGCGTTCGCCGGTGATGTCGAACACAACACTCAGGCCTTTCTCGATGTGTTGAATGCCGGCACCGGCAAGCCGATAGAACAGCTGACACCCAAAGACGCCCGCGCCGTGCTGGTCGGCGCGCAGTCGGGGGTCAAGCTGACGCTGCCCAAAGCAGACGTCAGCGAGAAGACCATTCAGGTCAATGGCCAACCGTTGCAGCTGACCATCGTCCGGCCGGCCGGGGTCAAGGGCGAGCTGCCGGTGTTCATGTTCTTCCATGGTGGCGGCTGGGTACTGGGCGATTTCCCGACCCACGAACGGCTGGTGCGCGATCTGGTGGTCGGTTCGGGCGCGGCGGCAGTCTTCGTCAATTACACGCCGTCTCCGGAAGCGCATTACCCGGTGGCGATCAACCAGGCCTACGCCGCGACAAAGTGGGTCGCCGAGCACGGTAAAGAGATCAATGTCGACGGCCAGCGTCTGGCCGTGGCGGGCAACAGTGTCGGCGGTAACATGGCGGCCGTGGTGGCGCTGATGGCCAAAGACCAAGGCACCCCGGCGATCAGATTCCAGGTACTGCTGTGGCCTGTGACGGACGCCAGTTTCGACACGGGCTCGTATAACCAATACGCCGAAGGGCACTTCCTCACACGCAACATGATGAAGTGGTTCTGGGACAACTACACCACCGATGCCAAACAGCGTAACGAGATCTATGCCTCGCCGTTGCGAGCAACCACCGCGCAATTGAAGGGCCTGCCGCCAGCACTGGTGCAGACCGCCAGCGCCGATGTATTGCGTGATGAAGGTGAAGCGTACGCACGCAAACTCGACGAGGCGGGTGTAGCGGTAACGTCGGTACGGTACAACGGCATGATTCACGATTACGGCTTGCTCAACGTGGTCAGCCAGGTGCCGGCGGTGCGTTCGGCGATGTTGCAGGCGTCTGAGGAACTCAAGCAACACTTGAAGTAACCACCATCCCATTGTGGGAGCGAGCCTGCTCGCGAAAGCGGTGTGTCATCCGGTTGTGTGCTGACTGACAGAACGCATTCGCGAGCAGGCTCGCTCCCACAGGGGACAGGCGTGAAGCGCAAAACGCAGACACAAAAAAGCCCGACCAATGGTCGGGCTTTTTCTTTCCGTAAAAAGCAGTGCTTATTTGGCACGGCCTTTGTAGGAACCGCCTTCGCGGGTATCGATCTCGATCATGTCGCCGATTTCGATGAAGTCAGCAACCGACAGCTCGGTACCGTTCTTCAGTTTGGCAGGCTTCATCACCTTGCCGGAAGTGTCACCGCGAGCGGAACCTTCGGTGTAGTCAACCTGACGCACGATGGTGGTCGGCAGTTCTACGGAAACCAGACGCTCTTCGAAGAACACGGCTTCGCAAACGTCGGTCATGCCTTCTTCAACGAAAGGCAGAACGCTTTCGATGTCTTCGGCGTTCAGTTCGTACATGGTGTAGTCAGTGGTGTCCATGAACGTGTAGGTGTCGCCGCTGATGAAGGACAGGGTCGCTTCTTTGCGGTCGAGGATCACGTCGTCCAGCTTGTCGTCCGCACCGTAAACGGTTTCGGTCTTGTAACCGGTCAGCAGGTTCTTCAGCTTGGTCTTCATGATCGCGCTGTTACGGCCCGACTTGGTGAATTCAGCTTTCTGAACCAGCCAAGGATCGTTGTCGATACGGATCACGGTACCGGGTTTGAGTTCTTTACCAGTTTTCATTGCGAATATCCGAATTTGGATGGGATTTACAAAAATCTAGGCCGCGTATCATATCCAATTTAGGTAAAACTGTACCAGCGCCGTGGCAAGATCCGCCTGCAAGCCTTGTTCCAGACACCATTGCTCGGCGTTTTCCTGCAGTTCTGGCCAGTGTTTACGGACCTGGAGCCAGTGCTCGCCGATCGGTTTCCCGGCACTCCAGGCCCGCCACAGACCGCTCATCGCCTCGGCAGCGGCCGGGGAAAGCCCTTTGGTGTAGAGCGCGAGAAAGGCATCGAGCTTGTCGAGGTGAATGTCTTCGTCCTGCTGATAGATGTGCCAGAGCATCGGTCGCCCGGCCCACTGTGCACGGACGAACGAGTCTTCACCGCGCACCGCGTTGAAGTCGCAGCACCACAGCAACTGATCGTATTGATCCTGACGGACGAACGGCAGCACCTGCACCGTCAGCGCCTGACGCACGTCCAGATCGCCGACAGCCAATGCATCGACCCCGAGCCAGTGCGCAACATCACCGAGAATCCGCCCTTCCGGCACCAGCAGATGGGTCGGAGTGCTATCGGCCGCCAACGCATCCAGCCAACTGGCCAGCCCGGCATTTTCGTAGGCAAACAACGAGATCAGCTGTGCGTCAGCTGCGCGATCTACGCCCAGGCCGTGCAGGAATTGTCGCTGCGCAGCCGCGTCCTGCTGAAATCGCCGACGCCGCTCAAGCAGACCGTTTTCACGCAGCAAGCCGCCCGTCCCCGGTTGAAATCCGGGAAAGAAAAAGAATTTCTGTACCGACTTGTACTTCACCGACGGCAAACCGTGACAACCGGTGACCCAGTCTTCGGCGCTGAGGTAATCGAGGTTCATCCACAGCGGTGGCTGTTGCCGCTCGGCCATGGCGTCCATGTACGCCGATGGCAGCTGACAGGCAAATGCGGCGATCACCACGTCCGCCGCCTCCGTCTGCGGCCAGTCGCTCGGCCAATGCCGCACCTCGACGCCCTGCTGCGATTGCTGCGCCAGGTGGATGTCGATCTCGGGGCAGATACGTTCGAAGGCACGCAGGTCATCGACCCACAAGCGCACCGCCAGTCCATGTTCGGCCACCAGTTGCCGGGCCAGACGCCAGGTCACGCCGATGTCGCCATAATTGTCGACCACGGTGCAAAAAATATCCCAGCGGGTTTTCGATACCGGCATGCAAAGACTCCCGTTGGCAAAAGCGCTGATTGTCCGCATAAATGACCTCGCGCAGAAGAGCCGACGGCGATTAATCTTCGTGCGACAATCGCCACTTGCCCGCAATCATCCGCCAGGAGGCAGCCATGCCCTATCGTCCCAACCCGCGTCGTCCGTTGCCTGTTCAGCTTAGCGCGCTGCAACTGACCGGCAGCATTGCCCTGGGCATGTGGCTGGGCTTTCTGGCCATCGCCCTGACCTGCTGGCTGCTCTCGCGCCTGGTGTTCACCGAACAACTGGCGCCTGTCGCTCAGGCGGTGCAGCAACTGGCCAAGCCGCCAGCGGCCGTCCAGGTACAACCGGACATTCCGCCACAGAGCCCGCTGTTCGAGCAGTACGAAGAAAACCTGCGCAAGAACGAGCAGCAGGCACGTCTGGATCAGGCTCGCGGCAGCAGTCGCAACCAGTCGAATCCCAAGTGCCAGTTCTGGCTGCAACAGGACCAGACCGCGCCGAGCGAAAAGAGCCGCGCCAACGTTTTGCAATTCTGCGATTGATCATGAACAAGCACACCGTCCACCAACTGATCCTCGACAAACTGCGCGTCGACCTCGACATCGCCGAGCGCGCCGCGCAGACCGCTTACGAAACCGCGACCCACGAAGAGAACATCGCCGAGAACAAATACGACACGCTCGGGCTTGAGGCTTCCTATCTGGCGGCGGGTCAGGCGAAACGGGTCGAGGAAATCCGCCAGTCACTGGCGCTGTGCCAGAACCTGACACTGCGTGCCTATGACGAAAATCGCGGCATCGAGATCGGCGCCCTGCTCGGTCTGGAGGACGAAAAGGGTCGCGAGCAATGGCTGTTTCTGGCCCCGGATGCGGCGGGCCTGAAAGTCGATGTGGTGGGTCAGCCGATTACCGTCATCACCCCGCGCTCGCCGCTGGGCAAAAGCCTGCTGGGCAAGTTCGAGGGCGATGAAGTGGAGATCCTGGTGGCGGGCACCCGGCAACAGTTTGCTGTCACCGAGGTGCTTTGAGGCAGGGTCTTAGTGGACCGGCAGTTCGACGCCGTCGAACAGCTCTTCCAGCTCCTGCTTGTTGTGGCACTGGATGGCTTTGGCCATCACTTCGCGGGTCAGGTGCGGGGCGAACTTCTCGATGAAGTCGCACATGAAACCTCGCAGGAAAGTACCGCGACGGAAACCGATCTTGGTGATGCTCGACTCGAACAGCTCGCTGGCATCCAGCACCACCAGGTCGTTATCGAGCTTGGTGTCGACCGCCATTTTGGCAACGATGCCCACACCCAGGCCCAGACGCACGTAGGTTTTGATCACGTCGGCGTCGGCCGCGGTGAACACCACTTTCGGCGTCAGGCCGCGATGGCTGAAGGCTTCGTCGAGTTTCGAACGGCCGGTGAAACCGAACACGTAAGTCACGATCGGGTATTCGGCCAGCGCTTCGAGGGTCAGCTTCGGCAGCTTGGTCAGCGGGTGGCCCTGGGGCACGACCACGCAGCGGTTCCAGCGATAGCACGGCATCATCACCAGATCACCGAACAGCTCCAGCGCTTCGGTGGCGATGGCGAAATCGACGGTGCCGTCAGCGGCCATCTCGGCGATCTGCATTGGCGAACCTTGGTGCATGTGCAGCGCCACGTCCGGGTATTGTTTGATGAAATTGCTGATCACCGGCGGCAATGCATAACGCGCCTGGGTGTGGGTGGTGGCGATCGACAGGGTGCCTTTTTTCTCGTTGGAGAATTCCTGGGCAATCTGCTTGATGCTTTCGACCTTGCGCAGGATTTCGCCTGCGGTGGTGATGATGCGCTCGCCGGCCGGGGTGACGCGGGTCAGGTGCTTGCCACTGCGGGCAAACACTTCAACGCCAAGTTCGTCTTCCAGCAGGCGGATCTGTTTACTGATACCCGGTTGCGAGGTGTAAAGGCTTTGGGCGGTAGCGGAAACGTTGAGGTCGTGGTGCGCCACTTCCCAGATGTAGCGCAATTGTTGAAGCTTCATATGTATCCCTCAAAGCAGGTAGACGCCACGGGCATCAGCGACGGTATATAACTATATTAATGGTTTGATGAATAAATCTAGAACTTTTTTATCAAAAGGCCATTATTCCCGCTTCAGCGATCCCCCCGGCGCCGGCGCTCCACCAATGGCACCAGATAAACCGGCACCTTGGCCAATTGCAGGACCCGAGTCGCCGTGCGCCCCAAAGGCGTTTCCGCCCCTACGCCGTGGCTGTGAGTGCCTACGATCAGCAAATCCACAGAGAGTTTCTGCACCTGGTCGAGAATCACCTGCGCCGGATCGCCCTGCACCACCCGAACCGCGCAAATCCGCTGCAGATCCTGCTCGCCCTCGTCGCCCAGCTCTTCGCGAAAACTGTCCAGTACCCGTTGCTCGATATTGGCGATGACAGTTTTCAGACCCTGACTGTGAAATTCGTTCAATGCCTGTTCGTCGAGATAACTCTGCAACACCGATTCGGCAAACAGCCCCATGGGTTCCACTGCATGCACCACATACAAGTCGGCATTGAATGTCCGCGCCAGTGCCAGGGCATGCTGCATCACTAAAGGTGCGTACAGACCGAGGTCAGTGGCATACAGCATCGAACGAATCATATGACCTCCTCGCGTGCCAACATGGCGGAGATTTGATTCAGCTTAGCAGTGCCTTGGCGAGTACGACGTGCGACGCAACGTCTTGAAGCACAGGGGCTTTAGATCGACGGTTCGTTGCTGATGCCATGCGGTACGTGACCGGTGGCGACCACTTCGCGGGCGGCCTCGCAGTGGCCGGTCTGATCGTCGAAGAACACATCGGCAGCGAAGGCTTCGAGAAACGCCGATTTGGTCAGCCCGCCGAGAAACAGCGACTCGTCGAGGCGGATGTCCCACTCGCGCAAGGTGCGGATCACCCGCTCATGAGCCGGTGCCGAACGCGCGGTAACCAGCGCCGTGCGGATCGGGCAGTCGTCTTCGGGGAACTCGCGTTGCAGCGCATTGAGTGCCGCCAGAAAGCCCTTGAAAGGCCCACCGCGCAATGGCTCGCGCGCCGACTCGCGTTCCTTGGCCTGAAACGCCAGCAGCCCGCCGGCCTGATAAACGCGCTCGGATTCGTCGGAGAACAACACCGCATCGCCGTCGAAGGCGATGCGCAACTCATCACTGGCCGCGCGACTGGCGCCGCCGGAGAGAATCGTCGCCGCGGCAAACCCGGCGTCCAGCGCGGCGCGCACATCCTCGGCGTGGGTGGACAGAAACAAGTCACAGCCAAACGCTTTGAGATAGGGATACGGACTGCGCCCGCCGACGAAGGCCGCCCGCGAGATGTCCAGCCCATAATGATCGATCGAGTTGAACGCGCGCAGGCCGGTGTCGGCACTGTTGCGCGAAACCAGAATCACCTCGACCCGGGCGCGGTCGAGGCGACTGTTGAGGCTCAGGAGTTTTTCCACCAGCGGGAACGCATCGCCGGGCGCGAGAATTTCGTCTTCGTGTTCAATCTGGTATTGCCGATAGGCTTCGACGCCGCTCGCCAGATAGACCTTATGACTCTCGCTCAGGTCGAACAAGGCGCGAGACGAAATCGCCAGCACCAGTTTGTCATCGATGTTCTTGGCCATGCCTTCCCCACTCCCCCGAAAACCGACTCAAGTGTTGCGTCGGTCGATAAAACTCAATGTGCGATACAGCGCTTCGATCCGTGGCAACTCACAGCCTGCCGCTTTGGCCGCAGCCAGTGGCCGGGCATAAATCGCCTCCAGTTCCAGCGGCCGTTTATGCAGAAAATCGTGGTACATGCTCGGCCAATAGTCGGGCATTTTCTCGGTCATCATGAACAGGTACTCGGCGTAACCGGGAGGAACGTCGTGACCGCAGGCCCTGGCGCCCTGCACCACTTCGGCCATCAACGCCTGGATCAGCGCGCGACTGTCCGCGTCGGCCATCAGCGGCGTGGTGCCGGCGCCGAGCAACACCGAGAGACCGTTGTAGGGAATATTCCACACCAGTTTCTGCCAGCGCGCCTGTTGCAGATTGGGCATCGCCTGCGAATCGATGCCAGCGGCGCGGAACAGACCGGCACCCTCCTCGACCAGCGCCATGCGCGCCGCTTCATCCGCCGCCGGGCCACTGTGATAGCCGACATTCACCGCACCCAAGGCCTGATGGGTGATGTGTCCCGGCCCTTCGCGATGCACGCAGATCAGGCACAGACCACCGAGCAGATGCAGGGAATCGGGCAGCAACTCGCGCAAGCTGTCTTCGACGTCCAGACCGTTCTGCAGCACCAGCACTTTCGCGCCGGGCCTGGCCGCAGCAATGATCGCCGGGGCCAGACCCGCGCTGCTGGTGGTCTTGGCGCCGACCAGCAACCAGTCGCAAGCCGGCATGTCCTCGGCCTTCGCATAGGCCTGCACCGGGTTCAGCGTCAGGGTGCCATGCACGGCACTGTCCACCTGCAAACCACGTTCGGCCACCGCCGAGAATTCACTGCGCAATAAAAAGTGCACATCGAAACCGGCCCGCGCCAGCATCAGACCGTAAAACCCGCCAATGGCCCCGGTGCCGATAATCCCGATCACCGGTTTGCTGTCTGCTCCCACCATCTATGGCAACTCCTCTGCAATTCGACCCAGCGCCTGCGCCACTGCCGCGTTCAGCGCAACGGCGGTCAGACGCGTGTGCAATGCCCCAAAGAACTCGCCGTCGCGTACCACAAACAGCGCCGGCAAATGAAAGACCTGATAGCGCTCCACCAACCCGCCGTTGTTGCCGGCATCGATCCAGCACAGGCGATCCACCGCCAGCTCGAACCCGGGCAACACCTCTCTGGCATAGCGGCAGCTGGAACAGCCGACGCTGGTGAAAATCACCAGCGAAACGCCGCTCATCGCCAGCAGCCGCTGGTCGGCGTCGAAATCGGTCAGCTCGGATTCGACCACTATACTGGGTGAAACAATGTCAAATGGCCGACACAGGGAGTCTGTGCTCATGGGACGTTTCATTCCTCATCCGGACGAAGTGCCGGTTGAATTAACCTTGCTCAAGCCCGAGTGTATTTCCAGGCAACAGCTGCACACTATCAGCCTCGGCGGGATCGCTTGCAATTATCACCGCGCGTGGCGCCACGGCACGGCGCTGCAAGTGCGCATGCCGACACTCAACGCCGAGATCTGTTATCCGGGCTATGTCGCGTGGTGTCTGCGGCGCAAAAAGGGCTATCTGGTGGGGATCGCATTCACCGATGAGCAGACGCTGTTCAGTGCCCGGATGGGTGAACAGGTGTGCCAGATCGAGCGTTATTGCCGCATGAACGAGGCCCACGACGATCTGCAGGATATTCAGGCGCTGGCCCTGCAATGGGTCGAACAACACGCCGACGAGTTCTCCCACGACAGCGTGCGCAAGGCTTTTGCCCAGCCAGTGCTGGATTAAAGCGGCGTTTGCCCATTGTCGAGCCGCGTCTGACGCGCTAAGGTTCGGCTCCCCGACGCGCTTAAATCTGCTGTGCTCCGCCGCGCGGGGATCGCTGGCGGCCGGCACCCGTGACCTGACGAGTAAACGATGGCTGATTTACCGATCAACGACCTAAACGTCGCCTCTAACGAGACCCTGATCACTCCCGATCAGCTCAAGCGTGATATCCCTCTGAGCGATGCTGCGCTGCGCACCGTCACCAAGGGCCGCGAAGTCATTCGCAACATTCTTGATGGCACCGACCACCGTCTGTTCGTAGTGATCGGCCCGTGCTCGATCCACGATATCAAGGCTGCCCACGAATACGCCGATCGCCTCAAGGTGCTGGCGGAGGAAGTCTCCGACACCCTGTATCTGGTCATGCGCGTGTATTTCGAGAAGCCACGAACCACCGTTGGCTGGAAAGGCCTGATCAACGATCCGTACCTGGATGACTCGTTCAAGATTCAAGACGGTCTGCATATCGGTCGCCAGTTGCTGCTGGACCTGGCCGAGAAAGGCCTGCCGACCGCCACCGAAGCCCTCGACCCGATCTCCCCGCAGTATCTGCAGGACCTGATCAGCTGGTCGGCCATCGGCGCACGCACTACCGAATCCCAGACCCACCGTGAAATGGCTTCCGGTCTGTCCTCGGCTGTCGGCTTCAAGAACGGTACCGACGGCGGCCTGACCGTGGCGATCAACGCCCTGCAGTCGGTGTCCAGCCCGCACCGTTTCCTGGGGATCAACCAGGAAGGTGGCGTGTCGATCGTCACCACCAAGGGCAACGCCTACGGTCACGTGGTGCTGCGTGGCGGCAACGGCAAGCCGAACTACGATTCGGTCAGCGTCGCCCTGTGCGAGCAGGCGCTGAACAAGGCGAAGATCAAACCGAACATCATGGTCGATTGCAGCCACGCCAACTCCAACAAGGACCCGGCCCTGCAACCGCTGGTGATGGAGAACGTCGCCAACCAGATCCTCGAAGGCAACCAGTCGATCATCGGCCTGATGGTCGAGAGTCATCTGAACTGGGGCTGCCAGGCCATCCCGAAAGACCTCGCCGACCTGCAATACGGCGTGTCGATCACCGATGCCTGCATCGACTGGTCCGCCACCGAGAACACCCTGCGCGGCATGCACGCCAAGCTCAAGGATGTTCTGCCGAAACGTCAGCGCAGCTGATCAGCGTTTCACGGGCATAAAAAAACGCCGGGCATTGCCCGGCGTTTTCGTGTGTGCGATTCAGATCTTGGCGGCGCGGCGCTGATGACGTTCCATGTAGCGCTCGACGTAGGAGCACGACGGGATCACCGTGTAGCCCATTTCTTCGGCGTACTGCAGCGCGCTTTCGGTCAGCGCGGCGGCAATGCCACGGCCGCGCAAGGCGTTGGGCACGAAGGTGCGATAGATATCCAGGGTCTGTTTCCCCAGATCCATATAGGTCAGGTAGGCACGATGACCGTCCACATTGGTCTCGAACTGATGACCAGCCTGGTCATGGTGGATGGACAACGCCTCGCTCATCACTACTCCTCGCGGGTCTCGAATTCTGACCCCTACCTTACCGATGTTTTTCCGGCGAAGGAACATCTACGCCACCCCGTGCCTGATGGACACCGAGAAAAACCACACCGGTCTCGCGCAATCGAGCACGTCATAAATAGTAGGCACCATTGGCGAAAATGCTCAAGGTGCGCTCGTCATCATGCTCGTTGAACGGGTGACTCCGATGGGCGTAGTGGCAGGCGCGGGGACGATCTTCCCCAGGCACTCGCCTGAACATTGCCGGATGTCGAGACTTAAGACGCAGCCTCTTCTTTAAAGTCACCTCAAGAGCGACAAAGATATGTGAGGTGTCATGCAAAATCGGAACAAAAGTGTAGACGAATTCATCTAGGCAGACTTGGTGCAAGACGCAGAAACAGCACCGGACAACGGGAACTTTTTCTCATTAACACGCTCAGGCCGGGGCCTGCAGCTGGATATTTTTTATACAGCCCGGTTAAAAGTTGCTCGAAAAAGAATCAACGCCTACAATTTTTTTTGCTTCTTGCGCTCCGTCAGTTTACTTACTACAAGTAATGGGTAGTATGTACGCCGGCTATTTCCTCAATCGGAGGAGAAAGCCACTTAATTGAAAGTCCTTGAAGGGGAACACGATGAACAACGTTCTGAAATTCTCTGCTCTGGCTCTGGCCGCAGTTCTGGCTACCGGTTGCAGCAGCGCATCGAAAGAAACCGAAGCACGTCTGACCGCTACTGAAGACGCAGCTGCTCGCGCTCAAGCTCGTGCAGACGAAGCATACCGTAAAGCTGATGAAGCTCTGGCTGCTGCTCAAAAAGCACAACAGACTGCTGACGAAGCTAACGAGCGTGCTCTGCGTATGCTGGACAAAGCTAGCCGCAAGTAATAATCCCTCGGGATTGTTATCAAGCCGACCCATTTTTTGGGTCGGCTTTTTTATTGCCGGTACTTTCCCCCGGGCAATAAAAAACCCGCCGACGCTGCACGCGCCTGCGGGTTTTGATCGACTTACTGCTGCAGGTCGATCGGGGTGTTCGAGACCATCGGCGCCGAGGTATTCGGTGTGCCGATTTCAGTTGGCAGGCCATCTTCGGCCGCTACCACATCACGCACGACATCCCAGTTCACGCGCAGGTTGTTGGTGACATCTTCGCGCTTGAGCATCGCATTGATCACTGCAGTGTGCTTGTCGACCACTGACGGGTTGCCCTTGTCATCGATGGGTGTGTGCGCTTCCAGATAGACCTTGCCGCCACTGCTGCCGAACTTGTAGGCATCGTTGAGAATGCGCACCGAAGTGCCGACCGGCACCATGGCCGCCATTTCCAGCACGTTGTTGTTGAACATGCGGAAGCAGCCGTGGCTGGTGCGCATACCGATGCCGAACTTCTTGTTCGAACCGTGGATCAGGTAGCCCGGAGTGCCCAGGGTGAACTTGAACGGCCCCAGCGGGTTGTCCGGGCCGGCCGGTACCACGTTCGGCAGCGGATCACCGTCGGCGGCGTGCTCGGCCTTGATCGACGCCGGAGGGGTCCAGGTCGGGTTCGGCGTCTTGGCAGTGATCGAGGTGTGTGCGATTGGCGAGCCCCAACCTTCACGCCCAATCCCCAGCGGGAAGGTGTACACCACGTTCCGGCCTTTCGGGTAATAGTAGAGGCGGTACTCGGCGAGGTTGATCACGATGCCTTCGCGTGGACCCGGCGGCAGAATGAACCGGGTCGGCAGGACGATTTCGGTACCGGCGCCCGGCAGCCAGGCATCGACGCCCGGGTTGGCCGCGACCATTTCCGAATAGCCCAGGTCGTACTTGGTGCCCAGGTCAGCGAAGGTGTCTTCGTATTTGGCCTTGATCACCTGCACCTGGCCGATGATGTCCTCACCGGGTGGTGGCAGGGGAAACTCCAATGCAGCAACGGGACCGGCCACACACAGGGCGGCAAGTGACAGGCAGCGGGTGACGGCAGGAAAGCGCGGCAACATCCGGAAAATCCTTCGCATGATCAACAAGGGTATAAGAGCGCGATTGTACACCGCACCTCGGGAATTCGGGGAGATGCGCCGATGGCCAGCCAGAAGTCTTCATGTAGGAGCTGTCGCAGGCTGCGATCTGTTGATCCTAGAGTTCGAAACGCAACTCAGGCCAGATCGGCGAGGTGCCGCGCTTCTGCGACTCGAGAATCGCCCGGCACAACGAACACAGACGCTGATCCTGAAACACCCGACGATCCACACTCGACCAACGCGGTTGGGCTGGAAGCAGACTGCCACACAACGTGCGGTCTGCCGAGCCACCGAGTTCGAGCTGACGGGTCACCAGATGCACCCGCACTTCCTGGCAGGCGAACAGATCCAGCTGTTCGTCAGGCTCGATCAGTTGGTAGGCAAACAGGGACCAGGCAGGACGCGGCATCGGGGGCTCCAAATAAGGGGGCGCCACATTAGCCGAAAGCCTGCCACTAGAAAAGCCTCATAACAGCGGTTTTAGCGTCGGCCAGACATTTTCCAGCAACTTGCCCTGAGCCCCGGCGGCCGGGTGCAGACCATCGGCCTGCATCAGCTCGGGATGCCCACCCACGCCGTCGAGGAAAAACGGCACCAGCGGGATTTTTTTATCGTCCGCAAGTTTGCCGTAGACCTCGGCAAAGGCATCGGTGTAACGCTTGCCGTAGTTGGGCGGCAATTGCATGCCCAGCAGCAACACCTTGGCGCCACTCTGGCGCGAGCTGTCGATCATCGCCGCAAGGTTTTGTTGCAATTGCGCTGGCGGCATTCCGCGCAGGCCATCATTGCCCCCAAGCTCGAGGATCACCAGTTCCGGCTTGTGCTCTGCAAGCAGCGCCGGCAGGCGCGCCTGGCCTCCGGCACTGGTGTCGCCGCTGATCGAGGCATTGACCACTTTGTCGTCAAAACCCTCCTGCTTGAGCCGTTGCTCGAGCAGCGATACCCACCCCAGGCGGGTATCCAGTCCGAAACCGGCGCTGATACTATCGCCAACGATCAGGACAGTACCCGCCGCTGCGTTCTGGGCCATGCACATCAAGGCCAGGCCAGCACTCAAAAACCAAACACGCATCGGATTCTCCATGGGCGCAAGCATTCTCACCGCGAAGAACCTCAGCAAAGTGGTTCCCAGCGCGGAAGGTGAACTGACTATCCTGCACGAACTCAGCCTGGAACTGAACCAGGGCGACAGCCTGGCCATCGTCGGCGCGTCCGGTTCCGGCAAATCCACCCTGCTCGGCCTGCTCGCCGGCCTCGACCTGCCAAGCAGCGGCGAAGTCATCCTCGCGGGGCAAGGCCTGAGCAATCTCGACGAAGACCAGCGCGCGCGCATCCGTGCCGAACACGTGGGTTTCGTCTTTCAGTCCTTCCAATTGCTGGACAGCCTCAACGCCCTGGAAAACGTCATGCTGCCGCTGGAACTCGATGGCCGCAAAGACGCCCGCGAACGCGCCACCGAACTGCTGCAACGGGTCGGTCTCGGCCAGCGCCTGACGCACTCGCCACGCCAGCTCTCCGGCGGCGAACAACAGCGCGTGGCGATTGCCCGGGCCTTCGCTGCCGAGCCGGACGTGCTGTTCGCCGACGAGCCCACCGGCAACCTCGATAGCCACACCGGCGAGCGCATCAGCGACTTGTTGTTCGAACTGAACAAGGAACGCGGCACCACCCTCGTGCTGGTGACCCACGACGAACGCCTGGCCCATCGCTGCCGGCGCCTGATCCGACTTGAAGCCGGGCTGCTGGTTGCCCCTCTGGAGCCTTGATGGCACGTCTGCCGCTGTTGCGTCTGTTCAGTCTCGCCCTACGTCAACTCATGCGCGATGCCCGCGCCGGCGAATTGCGCGTGTTGTTTTTTGCCTTGGTCGTGGCTGTCGCGGCGAGTACTGCCATCGGCTACTTCGGCGCCCGCCTCAACGGTGCGATGATGCTGCGCGCCACCGAGTTCCTTGGCGCCGACCTGGTGCTTGAGGGCAGCTCGCCGGCCCGCGACGAACAGATTCGCAGCGGTACCGAGCTGCGCTTGAATCATGCGCAGGTGGTGGAGTTTTCCAGCGTCATTGCCACCGACAACGGCATTCAGTTATCGAGCATCAAAGCCGTCGACCGCGCCTACCCGCTGCGCGGCGAGCTGAAAAGTGCCCCGGCCCCGTTTGCCGCTGAAACCTCGGGCGGCGAGCCGCAACCCGGTGAAGCGTGGGTTGAAGCTCGTCTGCTGACTGCGCTGGATCTGAAGATCGGCGACAGCATCGACGTCGGCATGAAAACCCTGAAGCTGACCCGCGTGCTGACTTACGAGCCGGATCGCGCCGGCAACTTCTACAGCCTCACGCCTCGGGTGATGATCAACCTCGAGGACCTCGCCGCCACTGGTGTGGTCCAGCCCGGCAGCCGCGTGAGTTATCGCGAGTTGTGGCGCGGCGAACCGCAGGCGCTGGAAACCTACCGACAACTGCTCAAACCCGGTCTGGCCGCCAATCAGCGCATTCAGGATGCGCGCGACGGTAACCGGCAGATCGGCGGCGCGCTGGGCAAGGCCGAGCGCTACCTGAACATGGCCAGTCTGGTCGCGGTGCTGTTGGCCGGCGTGGCCGTGGCGCTGTCGGCCAACCGCTTCGCCAGTCGCCGCTTCGATGCCAGTGCCTTGCTGCGCTGCCTTGGTTTGTCGCGTCGGGAAACCATGTTGCTGTTCAGCATTCAACTGACCGTACTCGGCCTGTTCGCTGCCCTCAGCGGCGCAGTGCTCGGCTGGCTGGCGCAACTGGGCCTGTTTGCCCTGCTGCATGATCTGCTGCCAGCGGACGTCCCGCCCGGCGGTCTGTTTCCGGCGCTCGCCGGGATCGGCACCGGGCTGGTGGCGCTGGCCGGCTTCGCCCTGCCGCCACTTGCCGCGCTGGGTCGGGTGCCACCGCTGCGGGTACTGCGCCGCGACATGCTGCCGATTCCGTCGAGCACCTGGATGGTCTATGGCGCGGCGCTGGGTGCACTGGGCCTGATCATGTGGCGCCTGAGTCTGGATCTGCTGCTGACCTTCGCCCTGCTTGGCGGTGGCGTGGTCGCTGCGCTGGTGCTGGGTGGCTTGCTGCTGTTGTTGCTCAACAGCCTGCGCCGAATGCTCGCCCGCGCGCCGCTGCCGTGGCGTCTCGGTCTGGGCCAGTTGTTGCGTCATCCGCTGGCGGCGGCCGGGCAAGCGCTGGCGTTCGGTTTGATCCTGCTGTCGATGGCGCTGATCGCCCTGCTGCGTGGCGAGCTGCTCGACACCTGGCAAAACCAGTTACCGAAAAACGCCCCCAACTACTTCGCCCTGAACATCCTGCCGGCGGACAAACAGGCCTTCACCGATCACTTGATCAAGGTGTCCGCGCAGGCGGCGCCGCTGTACCCAGTGGTGCCGGGACGGCTGATCAGCATCAACGGCGAACCGGTGCAGCAGATCGTCAGCAAGGATTCGGCCGGCGACCGCGCGGTGCAACGCGACTTGAGCTTGACCTGGGCCGCCGACCTGCCGGCCGGCAACAAGCTCACCGCCGGTACGTGGTGGACCGGGCAACCCTCGGACGACGTACCGGGCGTGTCGGTTGAAGGTAAAGTCGCCGAAAGCCTCAAGCTCAAACTCGCCGATCACATGGTGTTCAGCGTCGGCGGGGTCAATCGTGAAGCGAAAGTCACCAGCCTGCGCGAGATCAACTGGGACAACTTCCAGCCGAACTTCTTCATGATCTTCCAGCCCGGCACCCTGAAGGATCTGCCGGCGACTTACCTGACCAGTTTCTATCTGGCACCCGGTCACGATCAGCAGATCGTCGAGCTGTCACGGGCATTCCCGGCGGTGACCATCCTTCAGGTCGAAGCCCTGCTCGAACAGCTGCGCAGCATCCTCGCCCAGGTCACCCTGGCGGTGGAATACGTGTTGTTGTTTGTGTTGGCGGCGGGGATGGCGGTGCTGTTCTCCGGCTTGCAGGCAACCTTGGATGAACGCATTCGCCAAGGTGCGCTGCTGCGTGCGCTGGGCGCGCAACGGCAGTTGCTGATCAAGGCGCGGCGCATCGAGTTCGGCTTGCTCGGTGCGGTCAGCGGTTTGCTCGCGTCCATCGGTTCGGAAGTGGTGAGTCTGGTGTTGTATCGCTATGCGTTCGATCTGCCATGGCATCCGCATCCATGGTTGCTGATGCTGCCGTTGATTGGCGCCGCGCTGATTGGCGGTGCCGGGGTGTTCGGCACGCGTCGGGCATTGAATGCGAGTCCGCTGACAGTCTTGCGCGAGGGTTGATAGACTCCAGCCTTCGTCACCACAAGAAGTTGCCATGAGCCGTTATCGCCCTCCCCGCACCGCCGGCACCGCGCTGATCACCCCTGAAGGTGAAGCGCGGATGCGCGCCGAATTCCATGAGCTGTGGCATGTGCGCCGCCCGCAGGTAACGCAAGCGGTCAGCGAAGCAGCGGCGCAGGGTGATCGTTCGGAAAACGCCGAGTACACCTACGGCAAGAAAATGCTGCGCGAGATCGACAGCCGCGTGCGATTTCTCACCAAGCGTCTCGAAGCACTGAAGGTCGTCAGCGAAAAACCCAGCGATCCGAACAAGGTCTACTTCGGCGCCTGGGTGACCATCGAGGACGAAGACGGCAAGCAGTCGCGCTACCGCATCGTCGGTCCGGATGAACTGGATCTGAAACTGGGTCTGATCAGCATCGACTCACCACTGGCCCGCGCCTTGATCGGCAAGGCGCTGGACGCCGAAGTCCGGGTACAGACGCCAACCGGTGAGCAGTTTGTCTATATCGTGGCGATCGAATATCCCTGAGCGTTTCAGCGGCGAGTGATCAAACCCTGCCGCGCAACGCGGGTCAGTTGCTTGATCATTTCCGGCGCGTCTTCAGCGCTCGGTGCCTGAATCACCGCCAGGTCAAAACTGTCACTGGCAAACCGCGCCAGCGACTCGCCATCTTCAACGAACTGGATCAGGAACGCGGCAGGACCGCCGCTGCGACGTGGCCAGCCATCGAGATAACGCAACAGCGTTGGCTGATGTTTGCCGCCAAGCAGGATTTTCGGGTTGCGCTGGGTGATATGTGCCGTGATCGGCGCGGGACGTGCTGGAGGGCGTAGTGCATTCATCGTGTCGTGTCTCTGCCTCAAAAGTCTGCATGGCAGGTGAGAGGCAACACCGAACCAGCGCTTTAGCGGTATTTCGAAGCCCTGTTCCGGCTTCTGACGGCAACTGTCTGAGTCACCTGGCGCCCCGCAAGTAGCTGTTTAAATCGGCGCATGAGCAACATCCTAGATAACGTGACCGATGAGTGTCAAGAATCGGCCGCAACAAAAAAGGCCCGCACAATGCGGGCCTTTTGCTTGAGCCAGAGCGCTCAACCGGCGATGGCGCGATCCACCGACAGCTTGCCGGCGCCTTCGATCATCACCGCGAGGCTGCCACCGAGCAGCGCCAGAGCGAACTCGTAACCGTTGTTGGCCATGAACAGACCGTTGCTGATGTGTACGGTGAAGATCGCCACCAGCGACAGGAAGGTCAGACCCAGCGCTGCCGGGCGCACCAGCAGGCCGATGATCAGCGCCAGACCGGCGAAGAACTCGGTACCGCCGGCCAGCGTGGCCATCAGGTAACCCGGGTGCAGACCGATGCTGTCCATGTATTGCGCGGTGCCCGCCAGACCGTAACCACCGAACAGACCAAACAGTTTTTGCGAACCGTGGGCGGCGAAGATCACGCCGACCGCGATACGCAGAATGGTCAGGCCGTAACCGGCGCGAGTGAACAGAACCTTGTTGATCAGAGAGCTCATGGGGCATTCCTTGTTTTGCGAGAAGTGTGTTGGGATTGGCCGCTATATTAATCAGTTAAATTCATGTTAAAAGCGCAATTATTCCGCTATAACAATCAAATTATTAGATCATTTCCGTGAAGCGACTTTCTGTCCCCGGGGCTCCAGCGACTCCCGTTCCCGGTCGAACGCCAAGTAATACTTGTTCACGCTATTAACATAGCTGACGGGGCCCATGCCCACCTGCTCCATGGCGATGCGCTCGACCTGAAAGAACCACTGGTTCGGATTCAGCCCGCGCCGCCGTGCCTCGGCGCGCATGCCTTGCACCCGCTCCGGGCCGATGTTGTAGGCCGCCAGGGTGAACGCCATGCGCTCGCGCTCATTGAGTTTCGGACTGTTGAAAAACTTGCGGCGAATCATCGCCAGGTACTTGGCCCCGGCCTGCACATTCGCATCGAGATTCTGGATGTTGCTCACACCGACTCGCTGCGCTGCGGACGGGGTAATCTGCATCAACCCGGTCGGGCCACTGCCGCTGCGGGCGCTGGGTTGCAGGGCTGACTCCTTGAAGGCCAGCGCCGCCAGATTCAGCCAGTCCATGCTTTGCGCGTCGGCGTGTTTTTGCAGGGTCGGGCGCAGTTTCTCCAGACGCTGACGGTCAGCCTTGGCCAACGGATAATGCACTTTGTAGAGCCGTCGATAGATCCGCAGAAACTCCGCATCCTCGTTCGCCGGCTTCCTGTAGCCGACCAGGAAAAGATCGATGCTCGCCCGCAGCATCGAGGCATCACGGCGCACGAACCAGTATTCCTCACCCGGCTCGCTGATCATCAATTGTCGGTCGAAACGCAGCTTGGGCAGGATCTTGCCCCAACGCTCGGCGATCGGTTGCTCGACGACGGTCAGGTGGAAAATCCCGCCCTGCACCATCTCCAGCACGTCCTCGACCGCCAACGTAGGGTCAACCCATTCGATCTTGATCGGCGCCAGTTTGTGCAACGCCAGTTTCTGATTGAGCTGGCTGACTGCCTCCCCCGCCGCGCTGCCGGTGGGCAAGGCCAGGATCTTGCCGGAAAGCTGCTCGACCTTGGTGTAACGGCGCTCGCCCTTGATGCCGACCAGCACCAGCGGCACGTTGCTGGCGATCGGCTCACTGCTGGCCACCGCGTGGCCGGGTTGCAGATCGAGCAGCTCACCGGGCGCGACCAGATCACCTTCACCACGCTGCAACGCGCCGAGCAGCTGATCCTTGGCTTTGGGAATGATCTTGAGGGTAATTTCCTGACCATCGCGGGCGTGGCCATTGAGGTATTGCTCGAAGGCGCGCAGGCGATGGTATTCGACGCCGATGGCCTGACCCTGGACTTCACCGGAACTGTTGCGACTCTGATTGACCAGCACGCGCAACACGCGACTGCTGCGGATCTCCGACAGGTCACGAACCTTGGCGGCCGGCACGGCTTGCTGTGGCCCGGGCAAGCGCGCAACCGCCGTTATCGGCAGCAGCAGCAGCGACGCGCACAACAGGAGCAAAACCGAGGGACGATGCATCCACTCTCCGGAAAGAATACGGGGTGATTTCACCGCTGAACGGTCGAAATCACCGACGAAAACAGAGCGCCTGGAGCGCTGGCAAAGTGCGAGAGACTGGCACAGTGATGGCTTTTCTGCCAACCCGGGCTACGTCATGGCATCAAAAGACAGCTATAACTCGTTGTAGTTCTTGGCTTTTCTTATAAATCTACAGCTCTGGTATGCTTTCCGGCCTTCGGCCCGAGGTAGAACCATGCAACTCATCGATATCGGCGTCAACCTGACCAACCCCAGTTTCGCCGAAAAACATCAGGCCGTGCTCGACCGCGCCTACGCTGCCGGGGTCTGCCAACTGGTGCTGACCGGCACCAGCGTCGAGGGTAGCGAGCAGGCGCTGGAGCTCTGCCGGCAACTGGATCAAAGCGGCCAGCGGCTGTTTGCCACCGCTGGCATTCACCCGCATTCGGCCAGTGACTGGAACGCTGACAGCGCGCGTCGTTTGCGCAGTCTGCTGCAAGAGCCAAACGTGGTCGCCGTGGGTGAATGCGGACTGGATTTCAACCGTGATTTCTCGCCGCGCCCGCAACAGGAAAAAGTCCTCGAAGAACATCTGGCGCTGGCGGTAGAACTGCAGTTGCCGGTGTTCCTGCACGAACGTGATGCCAGTCAGCGTCTGCTGGAAATCCTCAGGGACTTCCGCGATCAACTGCCCGCCGCCGTGGTGCACTGCTTTACCGGCGAGCAAAAAGCCCTGTTCAGTTACCTCGATCTGGACCTGCACATCGGCATCACCGGCTGGATCTGCGACGAGCGCCGTGGCACGCATCTGCACCCGCTGGTCAAGGAGATCAAGCGCGGACGACTGATGCTCGAAAGCGACGCGCCGTACCTGCTACCTCGCACCTTGCGCCCAAAGCCGAAGAACGGCCGTAATGAACCGGCATATCTGACCGAGGTGCTGCGCGAAGTGGCGCTGCATCGGGGCGAGACCGAGAAAGATCTGGCTGCGCACACAACGGCGTGTGCCCGCGCGTTCTTCAACCTCCCCGCCCTGCCCTGACACGCCAGAATCCCCCTGTGGGAGCGGGCTTGCTCGCGAAAGCGGTGGTTCAAATGTCAATGATGTTGGCTGACACGCCCTCTTCGCGAGCAGGCTCGCTCCCACAGGGGGCGATGTGTTCTTTTGATATGTATCAAGATCTTCAGATCTGCATAGCGGCACAATGCTGGCACCTTGCCAAAACTGTTTCCGCTATCAGAGAAGACCTCCATGGGTGCCTGGCTTAGCAATATCTCGCTGAAATACAAATTCTGGGCGGTCAATGCGGTCGCTTTCGTCACCACCCTGCTGCTGGTGCTGTATGCCGTGCAGCTTGAGCAGCAGGCACGCAGCCACGCCTCACAGGCTTCCGCACAGGCCCAGGCGCAATTGCTCAAGGCCTGGCCGGCTGGGCAGGCGCTGCCCAAGGCCGATCAGGTGCTGACCTTCAAACGCGGGGAAGCGCCGCGCCTTAATGATCAACCGCTGCTGGAGATCAGCGACAGCAACGGCTGGAACGAGATCAATCATCTGCCGCTGTTCGGCAACAACCCGCTGCTGGGCGCTGAAGTGTTCAGCCGTGCCGACGGCGAGCAAGTCGCGGTCATCGCCTATGGCCCGAGCCTGGCGCAAGTGTTCAGTGATCGTTTTGCCAACTACGCGGTGGCGGTGTTCATCCTGATGCTGGCCATGCTCGGCGCTTCGCAGTTGCTGATCCGCTTCCTGCTCAGTCAGCTCAACACCTTGAAAGACGTGATGCTGCATGTAGAGAAGAGTGGTGATCTCTCGGCCCGCGTGCCGCTGGCCTGCAAGGACGAAGTCGGGCAAATGGCCAATGCGTTCAACGCGATGCAGGCCGGTTATCAGCGCGTGGTCACCACCGTCGCCAACACCGCGCGGCAACTCGACGTCGGCGCTGCGCGTCTGGCGGCGAGCATGAACGAAGTGCGCCACGGCATGCTCGGTCAACAGAGCGAGACCGATCAGGCCGCCACCGCGATCAACGAAATGACCGCCACGGTTTACCACATCGCCCAGCACGCCGGCGCCACCCGCGACCTGTCGCAGACCGCCGATGGTCTGGCCGGCAGTGGCCAGCAAGTGGTCAGCCGCGTGCAACAGTCGATTGCCGGACTCTCCAGCGGTGTGCAGCAGACTGCCGAAATGATCCAGCGCCTGGCCGAAGACAGCCAGAAGATCAACGGCGTAGTCAGTGTGATCCACAGCATCGCCGAACAGACCAATCTGCTGGCGCTGAACGCCGCCATCGAAGCGGCCCGTGCCGGCGAGATGGGCCGCGGTTTTGCGGTGGTTGCCGACGAGGTGCGCAATCTCGCCAAGCGCGTGCAGACCTCCACCGATGAAATCACCACCATGGTTTCGGCGCTGCAGGCCGGCACCCGCGATGCGGTGGACTTCATGCAGGAGAGTTCGTACAAGGCCGATGACTGCGTGCAGCAGGCGCAGGAGGCCGGCGAAGCACTGGCGGAAATCACTGGCGCCGTGGCGCAGATGCGCGAGAGCAACACGCAGATTGCGGTGGCGGCGGAGCAACAAAGCCAAGTGGCGGAAGAGATGAATCGGGCGGTGGTGAGCATTCGTGATGTGACCGAAAACACCGTGCAACAAACCGTGGATTCGGCGACTACCAGTAATGAGTTGGCGACGTTGGCCGGGGAATTGAGCAAGGCCATCGGTCAACTCAAACTTTAAGGGACTCATCGCGAGCAGGCTCACTCCTACAGGGGATTTGTGTGCGCAGCAGATCCTTTGTAGGAGTGAACCTGCTCGCGAAGGCGTCAGCCGGATCAACATCGAATCCGGCGATAACGCCTATCACCACCATAGCCAACCTTGATTCGCCGCCCCACCCGCCCCGGCCTATTCTTCAAGCATGTGTTCAACATGGATCGAGGAGTAGTCAACATGGGCAAACGTCACCCCAATCTTCCCGCGTGGCAATGGCGCGCGTACCCGAACAATCACCAGCACCCGACCAATCTGGTGTTGCACCTGATTGCCGTGCCGCTGTTCATCGTTGCATTTCTGCTGATAGTGTCCGGCGTGTTCAGCCTGAGTCTGGCCAGTATTGCCATCGGTGTGATCGGTATCGTCGCGGCGCTGGGTCTGCAGCGCCACGGCCACAGCCTGGAGGCGCAAGCCTCCGAGCCGTTCAGTGATCGTAAAGATGCCGTGTCGCGCTTGCTGGTCGAGCAGTTTCTGACCTTTCCACGGTTCTTCCTCAGTGGCGGCTGGTGGCGCGCCTGGCGGGAGCGCCACCGTCGGCATTGAGTGATTCAGGCAAAAATCGTCACGGTCTGCCGACTCATGGCGATCAACTCTCCCTCCGCGCTCCACAGCTTGGCGGCGACATGGCCATAGCCGTCGGCGGCGTATTCGATGTCTGCCAGATATTTGCACCAGTCCAGGGTGCTCAACTCGCGTAACGGCTGCACGAATTCAATAGTCCAGGTCAGCGTGCTGCCCGGTGCCGGCTTCTTCAGGTACGGCAACAAGGCCGGTGGCCACGCATCCACCAGCGCCAGCAGATGCGCCTCATTGACCGGCTCTTCCTTCACATCGCCACGCAAACGCACCCAGCCGCCCATCTGCCGCGATGTGTTGCCGGTGAACGGCATGCCGCCGACACTCCAGCGCATCGCCAGATGCCGCATGAATTCCGGGGTCACGCCCTTGATGTAGGGCAACTCCTGGCATTCGTCCCAGTGTTTCATTTCGGCTGCCGGATAGGCGGCAACGGCCACTTCCGAAGGTCGCGAAGCGCCGAAGCTGCCCTGCACAATTGTCACCACCTGACCGTTCTGCACAGCCCGACCCAGCACCTGGCTGACCGCTTTACCTTCGCGCAACACGTCAACTTCGAAACGCACCGGAATTTCCGGCTCGACCGGGCCGACAAAAGTGATCGCCAACGAACGCACCGGGCGATCCGCCGGCACATTCGCGCGCATGGTCTCGTATTGCAGCGCCGCCACCAGGCCACCAAAACTGGCTCGCCCCTGACCCCACTCGGCGGGAATGGTCACTTCTGGCTGGCGACGGACCGCCTCGATCAGATCGGAAAAGCGCATGACAACCTCGGCAAGCGAAAAAAGGGATGCAGCGATCTTAACCAGCATGGCAGAGCGCCGCAGCGTCTATTCCGGTCAAATGGACTGACAGAAAGGCCTTAAGGTCAGGAAGATAATCGAATGTGGGAGCGGGCTTGCTCGCGAAAGCGGTGTGTCAGTCACCGATCTGTCTACTGATACACCGCTTTCGCGAGCAAGCCCGCTCCCACAAAGGTTCTATGGAGAATTCAGGATTTGAAGCAGGCAGTGCTGAGTTTGTCGAGCACCCGATCGGCCTTGGCTTCTGCCTTGATCAGGCCCGCCTGCCAGGTCGCGACGCACGGTTGCAGATCGCTTTCCAGTTCGGCCCGCGCCAGCCACTGCCAGCAATCGTGCCAGTCACCCAGCGCGCCCTGCGCCGACTTCAACCGCGCCAGCGCCGGCTCAGGCAGGCGATCGAGTTCCGGATAGGCTTCGATGCCATAACGCACGCGCTTGATCAGCAAGCGCAGACGATGGCGGTCGTGGGCCGGATCGTGCAGCGCCTCGTCGAGTTTCTTCCATTGTTTGTGCAGGCGTTTTTCGATGCGTTTGCCCAGGCCCTTGAGCAGGCCCTGGCGCTCGGAAGCACGCAGGAATCGCGGGAAGGCATCGAGGATAATCAGCAGCGAAGCCACTTCGGCGCTCGCCGCCAATGTTGGATAGGCTTCGTCCATTTGCGCCATGCGCCGCTGCGCCGCTTGCGGTTGATCATGCTTGAGCAGATACGCCGCCAACACCTCGCGATCACGCCACGGTGTGGTCAATTGACCAACTGCCGACGCCGCGCCCTCCAGTTGCTCGACTCCGGGCAAACCACGCAAGGGTCGCAACAGGCTGCGCAAGCGCCGTACCGTGGTGCGCAAGTCGTGCAGCGCCTCGGGGTCGGTCCGCGCAGTCAGGCGCGCCTGACAGGCCAGCAGCCGCACTTCCAGGCTCAGGACATGAGCCACCAACCGGTCAACCAACCCAGACATCGCTTGCTCCTGATTCAAATGGCTTGAAAGACCAGTCTGCCGCTGCAAGGCAGACGCATCCTTGCGTCAGGTCAGCAGCTTAGCGTCCGGCGCGGGATTCGCGAATATAGAAACGGGCTTTCTCGGCCTTGTTGCTGCAGCCTTCAAAGCCTTCGAATTGCTGCTGAGTCTTGGCAGCCGTCAGCAACGACAGCGCCTTGGAGTAGCTGACCGTGCCGGCGAAACCTTCGGCCTTGGCCAGGTCCAGTTCATGCCACGCCGCATCCAGCTGACTGCCACAGCTGTCCCGATAAGCAGTCTTGCCCGCGCAACCGGCCAATGCCAGCGCGATCAACGGCACACAGATCCAGGCTTTCATCACTCACACCTCAAAATAGGTCAACAGTCGTGCAGGTAAGACGTTGCGGCGCGGGAAAAGTGCCTTGGCGCCCCATGAATCTGCGGTGACCAGAGCATAGCGCCGAGCGGTCACGGAGTATCGAAAAAACGACGCCCCGGCTGCCCCCAACGACCCTGCCGATTGTCGCCCGCCCCCCGAAGGGTGCATTGTGGAGCCTTGTCGGGAGGAAGTTTGATGAAAAAGCGTGTCGCACTGGTGCTGGGCTCCGGTGGCGCCCGGGGCTATGCCCATATCGGGGTCATTGAGGAGATCGAAAGACGCGGTTACGACATTGCCTGCATTGCCGGTTGTTCGATGGGCGCGGTGGTCGGCGGGATCTATGCGGCGGGCAAACTTGACGAGTACCGCACCTGGATCGAAACCCTCGACTATCTGGATGTGCTGCGGCTGGTAGATGTGAGTTTTCGCCTCGGCGCAATTCGTGGCGAAAAGGTCTTCGGGCAGATCCGCAAGATCGTCGGCGAGATCAACATCGAAGACCTGCGCATCCCCTACACTGCGGTCGCCGCCGACCTGACCAACCAGCAGGAAATCTGGTTTCAGGAAGGCTGCCTGCATCAGGCGATGCGCGCCTCGGCGGCAATTCCCAGCCTGTTCACCCCGGTGATGCAAGGCAACCGGATGCTGGTGGACGGCGGCATTCTCAACCCGTTGCCGATCGTGCCGGTGGTCTCCAGCCACTGCGACCTGATCATCGCGGTCAACCTCAACGCGACCAACCAGCGCCACTACAAATTGCCGGTGATTCAGCGCCCGCCCGCGTTTCGTTCGCGCTTCGACAGTTTGCTCAGTTCGCTGGGTTCGAAGATGCCGTTCCGCCGCAAACAGGCCGAGCAATTGCTGTTGCTGGAACAGGAGGCGCTGCGCGCCGAAGCCGCCGACATCAACCCGTGGCTGGAAGGCAGCGAACCGGAAAGTCAGCAACCGGCAGCGGCACCCGAGCGCGAAGGCGCGCCGAAGTCCGCCACCGGTTCGTTCATCATCGACAACGTCGGGCCGGCGTCGCTGCTGGACCTGATCAACCAGAGTTTCGAGGTGATGCAGACCTCGCTGGCGCAGTACAAGATCGCCGGCTATCCGCCGGACATCCTGATCAACGTGCCGAAGCGCGTGTGCCGGTTTTTCGAGTTCTACAAGGCGCCGGAACTAATCGCGCTGGGGCGGGAGATTGCGCGGGATACGCTGGATCGGTATGAGAGTGAGCAGGGCTGAAATCACGGCTGGCTGTCAGGGCCTCTTCGCGAGCAAGCCCGCTCCCACAGTGGCCGGTGTGAAACACAAATTTCAATCACACCGGAGAATCCTGTGGGAGCGGGCTTGCTCGCGAAGGCGTCAGCTCAGCCAACCCAAAACCTACAGGCTGTTGTCACTCAACAGCCGATACCCAACCCCCGCCTCCGTCACAATAAACCGCGGCCGCGTCGGATCATCCGCCAGCTTCTGACGCAAATGCCCGACCACAATCCGCAAGTAGTGACTGTCCTCGGTATGCGTCGGCCCCCAGATGTCCTTGAGCAATTGCTGCTGGGTGATCACCCGGCCCGGATGCCGTGCCAGTTGCGCCAACACTGCGTATTCCTTGCGAGTCAGCGCCACTTCGGCACCGTCGAGCAGCACTCGTCGATAGGCTAGATCCACGGTCAATGGGCCGAACGTCAGCGCTGCTTGCTGGGCCTCGCCGGCCGGTGCCTGACGCAACAGCGCACGGACCCGGGCGAGGAATTCCTGAATGCCGAACGGCTTGGTCACGTAGTCATTGGCGCCGCCATCCAGCGCTTGGACTTTCTGCCCTTCGCTGGCCCGCACCGAAAGCACCAGCACCGGCGCGGTGGCCCACTCGCGAAACTCGCGCAGCACCTGCTGGCCGTCCATGTCCGGCAGGCCGAGGTCGAGCACCAGCAGGTCGGGTTTGTTCAGCGCGGCCTGGGCCAGGCCCTCGGCACCGGTGCCGGCCTCCAGCACTTTGTAGCCTTGTGAGGCGAGGCTGATGCGCAGGAATTTACGGATCTGCGGTTCGTCATCGATGACCAAAATGGTCGCGGTCTGGCTCATGAATTCACATCAACACAAAAGATTGGCAAGAGAGTAGCGCAGTCGCGATCAGGCTTCATTGTCCATCCCCGGTTGCGTCTGCAATGGCAGGTGCAGGGTGATGCTGGTGCCGTGCCCGTCGATGCCGTCGGCGACGCTGATGCGCCCGCCATGCGCACCCACCATGCCCTGACAGATCGCCAGCCCCAGCCCCGTGCCCTGTCCGCCGCGATCACCGCGTGCGGCGGTGTAGAACATGTCGAAAATCTTCGCCCGCTCGTCCTCGGGAATCCCCGGCCCCTCATCGCTGACTGTGAAGAAGATCTCTTCGTTATTGGCACCAGCACTCAATTGCAAACGACCGTGAACCGGCGAGAAGCGTGCGGCGTTTTCCAGCACATTGACCAGCGCCTGTTCGATCAGCGCCGCATGCACGAACAGCAGCGGCAACTCGGACGGCACATCGGTGCTGACCTGCAACGGCGCGAGCACCGCACGCAGGCGATTGAGCGAACTGCCGACGATGTCCGCCGGCGCTACCCAGTCGCGCGCGAGCTTCAATGCACCATGGCCGAGGCGGGTCATGTCCAGCAGGTTCTGGATGTAGCGGTCGAGGCGTTCGGCTTCATCGCGGGTGCCTTCGAGCAACTCGCGGCGATCCTCCAGCGGAATCGCTTCGCCGAGGGCCAGCAGGCTGTCGATGCTGCCGCGCATGGCGGTCAGCGGTGTGCGCAGATCATGCGATACCGAGGCCAGCAGCGCACTGCGCAACTGCTCGGTTTCACCGTGCAGGCGCGCGGCTTCCAGATCGTCCGCCAGTTGCGCCCGCGCCAGTGCCTGCGCCAGTGGCTGACTCAACGCGGTGAGCAGGCGTCGACGCTGGCCGCTCAAGGTCTGGCCCTCTTTGGCGCAGACCCCGAGCAGCGCCAGCGGCCCGTCCTCCACCGACAGCGGCCACCACCACCAGCGACCGAACGGCAGCGTGCCGGTGCCCATGCCGGCCGGTTGATCGTGTTGCCAGGCCCAGTCGGCTGCGGCACGTTCCGATTCGCTGAATTCCAGAGGCCCGCCGGTCTCGACTTTCCAGCCGCCCTGGCCGTCGCGGTTGAGCAGGCACAATTGCAGATCGCTCCAGCCGTTGAGGTGCTGCGCCGCAGCGCTGATCACTGCCTGACGATCGGTTGCGGCAGTGAGTTTGCGCGACAGATCGAGCAGCTCCGTGGTCTCTTCCTGCGTGTCGCGCAACGCCTGCAACTGCCGCCGCTGACGCGCCGCGAGGTTACCAGTGAGCGCCGCCATCAGCAGGAAGAACAGCAAGGTCAGAACGTCTTCTTCACGCTGGATGGCGAAGGAAAAATTCGGTGGAATGAACAGAAAATCGTAAGTCAGAAACGACAACGCCGCGCAGGCCAGCGCCGGGCCCAGGCTGCTGCGCACCGCCACCAGCAGCACCGCCGCGAGGAACACCAGCGAGATATTTGGCAGCGGCAAAATACTCGATACCGCCCATGCCAGGGCACTGGCCAACAGCGTGGCAACCAGCGCCAACAGATAGTCGAACCAGACCAGCGTCGGCGTCGCCCGCAGACGCGGCTGCGGGTGTTCATGGTCGTTGTCGAGGACGTTGATTTCCAGGCCGTGGGCCTGGCGCAGCAAACGCGCGGCGAGCCCGCCACCGAACAGGCGACGGCGCAGACTCGGCCGCGACTGCCCGACCAGCAGCAGACTCGCACGGCGTTCGGCGGCATGCTGGATCAGGGTTTTCGCCACTTCGCCGGCGCGCAGCAATACCACTTCGCCGCCGAGGCGTTCGGCCAGTTGCTGGGCATTTTGCAGGCGCAGGCGCGATTGCTCGTCGCGCACTGTGCCGTTGTCGACATGCACCAGACTCCACGGTAAATGCCGACGCTGGGCCACGCGACTGGCGTGACGCACCAGGCGTTCGGCATGCGCATCGCCATCGACGCCGACCAGCAAACGCCCGCGCACCGCCGGAGCTGCCTGACCAAGTTGGCGATAGCCTTGCGCGAGATCGTTATCAACCTGCGCGGCCGCCGTTTGCATCGCCAGCTCGCGCAACGCGGTGAGGTTGGTCTGGGTGAAAAACGCATCGATCGCCGCCCGCGCCTGCTCCGGCACGTAGACCTTGCCTTCGCGCAGACGCTCCAGCAATTCACGCGGCGGCAGGTCGATCAGCAGCAGTTCGTAGGCTTCCTGCAGCACCCAGTCCGGCAGGGTTTCACGCACCTGCACACCGGTGATGCCGCGCACCTGATCGTTGAGACTTTCCAGGTGCTGGACGTTGACTGTGGTGTAGACGTCGATGCCGGCGGCGAGCAGTTCCTGAATATCCTGCCAGCGCTTGGCGTGGCGACTGCCGGGGGCGTTGGTGTGCGCCAGCTCATCCACCAGCACCAGCTTGGGTTTGGCCGCGAGCAGGCCGTCGAGGTCCATTTCTTCGAGCATCACGCCACGGTATTCCGAGCGCACCAGCGGCTGCTGCGGCAAACCGCCGAGCAGCGCTTCGGTTTCTGCACGGCCATGGGTTTCGACGACACCGGCGATGATTTTCACGCCCTGGCGCAATTGCGTGTGCGCGGCCTGGAGCATGGCGTAGGTCTTGCCGACCCCGGGGGCGGCGCCGAGGAAAATCTTCAGCCGGCCACGGCCGTCGCGGGGCAGGTCTGCTAACAGCGCGTCGGCGCGGCCGGAGTCGCTCATGCTTGATGTTCTCTCTTCCAGATAGTTATGCGGTGTTCTTTCGGTCCTCTTCGCGAGCAGGCTCGCTCCCACATTTGGAACACGTATTCCTGTGGGAGCGAGCCTGCTCGCGAATGGCCGCGCCGCCGGTTCAGAGTTTTTCCAGCGCCATGTTCAGCTCCAGCACATTCACCACCGGCGGCCCCACCAGCGGCTGTTCGATGTGCGCATCGAGCAGTTGCTGCAAGGTCGCCACCGGCAAGTTGCGCGCTTGCGCGACACGCGCCAGTTGATAGGCAATTGCCGCCGGTGGCAAGTGCGGATCGAGGCCGCTGCCGGAGGTGGTCAGCAGCGCCAAGGGCACCGGCCCCTGGCCTGGCACCTGCAACTTGTTGGCGTCGTCGATTACCCGAGTTGCCAGCGCCGGATTGCTCGGCGCGAGGTTGCTGGCGCTGCTGGAAACGGTCGCGAAGGCGCCCGCCGAAGGACGCGGATGAAACCACGCATCACCGACGAAATCCTGGGCGATCAACGACGAGCCGCGCACCTTGCCATCGGCGTCGTGCACCAGGCTGCCATTGGCCTGTTCAGGGAAAGCGACCTGGGCGACGCCAGTCACCACCAGTGGATAGGCCACGCCGGTGACCAGGGTCATCAGCACCAGCAGGCTCAGGGCCGGACGTATCATTGTGGACATTGCAAAATCCTCGAATTCAGAAAGCGGATACCGCGTTAATTCAGGTAGACCGAGTCGACTTCATCGCCAGCAGGCTGGCTCCCACAGGAGGCCGCATTGCAAATGTGGGAGCGAGCCTGCTCGCGAATGGATCACACCAAATGCAAAGCCGTGAGCAGCATGTCGATCGCCTTGATCCCCACGAACGGCACCAGAATCCCGCCCAGTCCGTAGATCAGCAGGTTGCGCCGCAGCAGTGCCGCGGCACTCGCTGCCTGCACGCGCACGCCACGCAGTGCCAGTGGAATCAGCACCACGATGATCAAGGCATTGAAGACGATCGCCGAGAGGATCGCGCTCTGCGGACTGGTCAAGTGCATGATGTTCAGCACGCCCAGTTGCGGATAGATCGCGGCGAACAATGCCGGCAGAATCGCGAAGTATTTGGCGACGTCGTTGGCGATGGAAAACGTCGTCAGCGCACCACGGGTCACCAGCAATTCCTTGCCGATCTGCACCACGTCCAGCAGCTTGGTCGGGTCGCTGTCGAGGTCGACCATGTTTGCGGCTTCGCGTGCGGCTTGCGTGCCGTCGTTCATCGCCATGCCGACGTCAGCCTGGGCCAGCGCCGGGGCATCGTTGGCACCGTCGCCGCACATGGCGACCAGACGACCGTCGTTCTGCTCAAGGCGGATGCGCGCCAGTTTTTTCTCCGGGGTGGCTTCGGCGAGCACGTCATCGACGCCCGCTTCTGCCGCGATGGCCGCAGCGGTCAACGGGTTGTCGCCGGTGACCATCACCGTGCGAATCCCCAGTTTGCGCAGCTCGGCAAAACGATCGCGAATGCCTGGCTTGACCACGTCCTTGAGATGGATCGCACCCAGCAGCTTGCCGTCGGCGCAGACCAGCAACGGCGTGCCGCCGCTCTGCGCGATCTTGTCGATTTCCCGCGACAGTGCCGGGGCCAGATCCGAGCGTTGTTGACCGAGGAAGGCCAGCAGCGAATCGACTGCGCCCTTGCGGTACACGCGGCCCTGATAGTCGACACCGGACAAGCGGGTTTCCGCACTGAACGGCACGGCAGTCAACGTATCCAGCGCCGGCTCGGTTTGTGGGTGCAGACCGCGCAGGTACTCGACGATGGATTTGCCTTCGGCGGTTTCGTCCGCCAGCGAGGCAAACAACGCGCCTTCGGC
This sequence comes from Pseudomonas sp. lyk4-TYG-107, assembly GCF_030209055.1. Lineage (NCBI taxonomy): Bacteria > Pseudomonadati > Pseudomonadota > Gammaproteobacteria > Pseudomonadales > Pseudomonadaceae > Pseudomonas > Pseudomonas sp. lyk4-TYG-107. The sequence continues at coordinate 158,549 of NZ_JARVST010000004.1, read as the reverse complement.
CAGTTCGCGACCATTCACACCCGGCGCGGCATACACCGCGCTGCAACGGCGGTTACCGAAGGTGATGGTGCCGGTCTTGTCCAGCAGCAACACGTGCACGTCACCGGCCGCTTCCACGGCGCGCCCGGATTTGGCGATCACGTTCAGCCGCACCAGTCGATCCATCCCGGCAATACCGATGGCGGACAACAGGCCACCGATGGTGGTCGGAATCAGCGTGACCAGCAGCGCCACCAGAAACACCAGCGGCAGGTTGCCGTTGGCGAAATGGGCGAACGGCTGCAGAGTCACCACCACCAGCAGGAAGATCAGGGTCAGGCCGATCAGCAGGATATCCAGCGCGACTTCGTTCGGGGTCTTCTGGCGCTTGGCGCCTTCGACCAGGGCGATCATGCGATCGAGGGTCGACTCACCGGGGTTGGCGGTGATCTTCACCAACAACCAGTCGGACACTAGGCGCGTGTTGCCGGTGACCGCCGAGCGATCGCCGCCGGACTCGCGAATCACCGGCGCCGATTCACCGGTGATCGCCGCTTCGTTGACCGCCGCGATCCCTTCGATGACTTCGCCGTCACCGGGGATCATCTCCCCCGCTTCGACGCGCACCACATCACCCTTGCGCAGGCTGGCGGCGGGCACCACCTTGAAGCTGCCATTGGCCAGTTTGCGCCGCGCGCTGAGGCCTTCGCTGCCAGCCTTGAGGCTGTCGGCGCGAGCCTTGCCGCGACCTTCGGCCAAGGCCTCGGCGAAGTTGGCGAACAGCACGGTGAACCACAGCCACAGGGCAATCTGCGCGGCGACGAAAGTCGGCACGACGTTGTCCGGGATGAAGCACAGCACGGTGGTGAAAATCGCCGTCAGTTCGACCACCAGCATCACGGGCGAACGCACCAGCTGGCGCGGGTCGAGCTTGACGAAGGCTTGCACCAGCGCCGGACGCCACAGGGCCGAGATCGCGGTTTTCGGTGCTTCTGCCGACTGGGTCGGCACCGCAGGTTTTGCAGGAACATGCATATTCATGATCGATTCCTTAGAAGCCCATGCTCAAGTGTTCAGCAATCGGACCGAGCGCCAGAGTCGGCAGGAAGGTCAGGCCGCCCACCAGCAAAATGGTCACGGTCAACAGGGTCACGAACAGCGGGCCGTGGGTCGGGAAGCTGTTCTGGCCGATCGGTGCGGTTTTCTTCATCGCCAGGCTGCCGGCCAGGGCCAGTACCGGCAGGATGTAGCCGAAGCGACCGATCAACATGCCCAGACCGAGCATCAGGTTGTGGAACGGCGTGTTGGCACTCAGGCCACCGAAAGCCGAACCGTTGTTCGCGCTGGCCGAGGTGTAGGCGTACAGCAGTTGGCTGAAACCGTGCGGGCCGGGGTTGCTGATGGTCGCCGCCGGGCCAGGCAAAGCCGCCGCGATGGCGCCGAGTACCAGCACGCCCACCGGCATCACCAGCAAGGTCACCACCAGCAATTGCACTTCCCGCGCCTGCAATTTCTTGCCCAGGTATTCCGGGGTGCGGCCAATCATCAGGCCGGCGAGGAACACTGCGATCAGCACGTTGAGCAACATGCCGTAGAGCCCGGCACCGACGCCGCCGAAGATCACTTCGCCGACCATCATGTTGACCAGCGCGACCATGCCGCTGAGCGGGTTGAGGCTGTCATGCATGCCGTTGACCGAACCGTTCGACGCCGCAGTCGTGGTCACTGACCACAGCACGGTGGCGGTGGTACCGAAGCGTGCTTCCTTGCCTTCCAGTGGCGCGGTCTGCTCGACCGCGACATTGTTCAGCGCCGGGTTGGGCTGATATTCGGCCCACAGCGAAGTCGCGCCGCCGATCAGGAACAGTGCGAGCATGCAGGCGATGATCGCGCGGCTCTGACGCTGGTCTTTCACGTAATGACCGAAGGTGAACACCAGCGCTACCGGAATCAGAATGATCGACGCGAGTTCGAACAGGTTGCTCCACGCGGTCGGGTTCTCGAACGGATGCGCCGAGTTGACACCGAAGAAGCCACCGCCGTTGGTACCCAGTTGCTTGATCGCAATCTGGCTGGCCGCCGGGCCAAGGGGGATCACTTGATCAACGCCCTGCATCGTCACCGCGTTCACATATTGCGCGAAGGTCTGCGGCACGCCCTGCCAGACGAGGTACAGCGCCAGCAGCAGGCACAGCGGCAGCAGGCCGTAGAGGGTTGCGCGGGTCATGTCGACCCAGAAGTTGCCCAGGGTCTTGGTCGACTTGCGACCGATGCCACGGCACAGCGCAACCAGCACGGCGAGACCGGTGGCGGCACTGACGAAGTTCTGCACGGTGAGACCGACCATCTGGCTCAGGTAGCTGAGGGTCGCTTCACCGCTGTAGGACTGCCAGTTAGTGTTGGTCATGAAACTGACCGCGGTGTTGAACGCCTGAGTCCATTCCTGGCCCGGCAGGTTTTGCGGGTTCAGCGGCAGGTGATCCTGAAACAACAGGATCGCGAACAGCAGCAGGAAACCGGCGAGGTTAAACGCGAGCAAGGCCAGCGTGTACTTCTGCCAGCTCTGCTCAGCCTGCGGATCCACCCCGGCAATCCGATAGCAACCGCGCTCGACCGGGCCGAGAATCGGTGTCAGCCAGGTGCGCTGACCTTCCATCACCTTGTAGTAAAAGCGCCCGAGGAACGGCGCCGGCAGCAAGACCACCGCAAAAAACGCGAGGATCAGCCAATAGTCATAACTGTGCATAGCCGCTCCTAGTTCCGATCCGCGCGCAACAGCGCAACCAACAGATAAATGAACAGCCCGGCTGCCAACAGCAGGGACACCCCGTCCAGAACGCTCATGGAAGATCTCCGTGTTACGGCGTATTGCCGCGTGTGGAGGCATTGTCGGAAAGGAGGCTGTAAAGGAACGAGACCGAGGGGGTTAGCTGGGCATAAAGAAAGCGTAAAGAGTGGGTTTATGCTGGCGTTACAGCGGGGTTTTGCGCCGTATGGGCTGGCCTCTTCGCGAGCAGGCTCGCTCCCACATTTTGAAATGCATTCCCCTGTGGGAGCGAGCCTGCTCGCGAAGACGGCATAACCGACAACATCGCACCCAACTGGCGCACAAAAAATGCTCATCCAGCCGCGAACATCCCCGATACGACAGCTTTCAGCGCATTACGACCTGACTCCCAGCAATGGCACGCCCGCTGCACACGCCCTCCCCCGAGCTTTCCAAATCGTTCCGGGAGCAAGCGCATGAACACACAACTCAAACCCACGCTGGGCACCTTGCACCTGTGGGGCATCGCCGTCGGGCTGGTGATTTCCGGCGAGTATTTCGGCTGGAGTTACGGCTGGGGCGTGGCAGGCACGCTGGGTTTTCTGGTGACCTCGTTCATGGTCGCCACGATGTACACCTGTTTCATCTTCAGCTTCACCGAACTGACCACGGCGATTCCCCATGCCGGCGGGCCGTTCGCTTACAGCCGTCGTGCGTTCGGTGAGAAAGGCGGGCTGATCGCCGGGCTGGCCACGCTGATCGAATTCGTTTTCGCACCTCCGGCGATTGCGCTGGCGATCGGCGCCTACCTGAATGTGCAATTTCCAGCGCTCGACCCGAAACACGCGGCAGTCGGCGCCTATATCGTGTTCATGACTTTGAACATCCTCGGGGTGAAACTGGCCGCGACGTTCGAACTGATCGTCTGCGTGCTGGCGGTGATCGAATTGCTGGTGTTCATGGGTGTGGTCGCACCGGCGTTCAGCTTCAGTAGCTTTGCCCTGAATGGCTGGGCCGGTTCCGATGTGTTCGGGCCGCCAGCGATTGCCGGGATGTTCGCCGCGATTCCATTTGCGATCTGGTTTTTCCTCGCCATCGAAGGCGCGGCGATGGCTGCCGAAGAAGCCAAGGATCCGAAGCGCACGATCCCCAAGGCCTACATCAGCGGGATCCTGACCCTGGTGTTGCTGGCGATGGGCGTGATGTTCTTCGCAGGCGGCGTCGGTGACTGGCGCACCCTGGCGAACATCAATGACCCTCTGCCGCAAGCGATGAAGACCGTGGTCGGCGACAATTCCGGCTGGCTGCACATGCTGGTGTGGATCGGCCTGTTCGGTCTGGTGGCGAGCTTCCACGGGATCATCCTCGGCTACTCGCGGCAGTTCTTCGCCCTCGCCCGTGCCGGTTACCTGCCGGCCTCGCTGGCGAAACTCTCGCGCTTCCAGACCCCGCACCGGGCGATCATCGCCGGCGGTATCATCGGCATCGCCGCGATCTACAGCGATGGTTTGATCAACCTCGGCGGCATGACCCTCACCGCGGCGATGATCACCATGGCCGTGTTCGGCGCGATCGTGATGTACATCATGAGCATGCTCAGCCTGTTCAAGCTGCGCAAAACCGAACCCAATCTCGAGCGGACTTTCCGTGCGCCGTGCTATCCGCTGATTCCGCTGATCGCACTGGTGCTGGCGGTGGTGTGTCTGATCGCCATGGCCTGGTTCAATGCACTGATCGGACTGATTTTCCTCGGCTTCATGGCAGTCGGCTTCGGCTACTTCCTGCTGACCGGGCAACTGCGCGCTGACGCTCCGGCCGATGCAATGCTGACCGGCCGCTGAGGGATTTCGGGTACACCGGGCGTAACCGGCCTAGAATGGAACCACTGCGAACTCACTTCGCTCAAAGTGGTATGCAGCGTCGCTGGCGAAACCCTCGCCCGCCGAGCTGCCATTAAGGAGAGCCGTTATGCCCTGGTATGCCTGGTTGATTCTGGTCGTTGCAATCGGCTCGATCGTTGGCGGATTGATGATGCTGCGCGACACCGCCAACAAGGTTGAACTGACCGATGAAGAACGCAAACGCGTTGCACAGCGTAACGCCGAAGCGGACATCAAAGACGCGCAGGATCGCTGAACGAAGAACCCCGCCTGAATCGGCGGGGTTTGTTTTTTGTGCGGAGTATTAACTCCAAGGATCGTATTGGACTCAGCGGAGCGCTTTTAAGAAGTAGAAGTACAGTCACCATGTCATTTACCTTGGTTAAGATGGTGGTCTTGTTGCGGAGAGTTCCACATGCGTTACTCGCAAGATCATAAAGCTCAAACCCATCAGCGGATCATCAAGGAAGCCTCGGCGCGATTTCGCAGAGACGGCATCGGTGCCACCGGTCTGCAACCGCTGATGAAAGCGCTGGGGCTGACCCACGGCGGCTTTTACTCGCACTTCAAATCCAAGGACGAACTGGTCGAGAAAGCCTTGCAGGAGGCAAGCAATCAAGTCGATGGTCTGTGCGCCGAGATCTTTGCCAAGGAACAGCCGCTGCAGGCGTTTATCGACACCTACCTGTCCGAATGGCATCAGACCTCCCCGCACGAAGGCTGTCCGCTGCTGACCATTTCCTCAGAGCTGGGTCTGCGCGGCCAGCCGAGCCCGACCAGTGATGCGGTACTCAATGCCCGACTGAGTCAAATCGAAGGCACTCTTGAGGGCGACAACAGCGCCGACCGGGCCATCGTCATCATGTCGACGCTGGTCGGCGCGCTCTTGCTGTCACGCAGTGTCGCTGACGCCGAGCTTGCCCAGCGCATCCTCGACGTCACTCGCGACCACCTCAAGCAATCGCAGGACTAAGCCTGCCAACGCTTGAACAGCACACTGGCGTTTACCCCGCCGAAACCGAAACCGTTGGACAGGGCATACTCGATCGGCATCGACCGTGCCTGACCATGAACGATGTCTACACCCGCACTCGCCGGATCCGGATTTTCGAAGTTGAGCGTCGGCGGGACGACCTGATCGCGGATGGCCAACAGGGTGAAGATCGCTTCCAGTCCGCCGGCAGCGCCGAGCAAATGCCCGGTGGCGGATTTGGTTGAAGTCACGGCGATTTTATTCTCCGTACCGAACAGCGCCTTGATCGCTGCCAACTCACCAAGATCGCCCACCGGCGTTGAGGTCGCATGCGCATTCAGATGCTGCACCTGCTCCGGCGCAACACCCGCCTGAGCCAGCGCCAACTGCATCGCGCGTCGTGCACCGCTGCCGTCCTCCGGCCCGGCGGTGAGGTGATAGGCGTCGGCAGTGGTGCCATAACCGACCAGCTCAGCCAAAGGCTGCGCGCCGCGGGCCAGTGCATGCTCCAGCGATTCGATCACCAGCAGACCGGCGCCCTCACCCATTACGAAACCATCGCGACCACTATCAAAGGGTCGTGAGGCACGTTCGGGGGTGTCGTTGTAACCGCTGGACAACGCTCGCGCCGCGGCAAAACCGGCCAGGCTGACCCGATCGATGCAGGCTTCCGCGCCGCCGCAAACCGCGATATCCGCTTCACCGGCACGAATCATCCGCGCAGCATCGCCGATTGCCTGGACCCCGGCAGCACAAGCAGTCACCGGTGCGCCGAGCGGGCCTTTCAAAGCGTGCTGGATCGACACATGACCGGCCGCCAGATTGACCAGAAACGATGGGATGGTGAACGGCGACAGACGACGCGGGCCACGACCGTCGGTGGTGCGTACGGCGTCGGCTATTGCACCGAACCCGCCAACACCGGAGCCGATGATCGTCGCGGTGCGCTCCTGATCCTTGGCCTCGGACGGCTGCCATCCGGCTTGCGCCAACGCTTGGCGCGCCGCTTCCATAGCGAACAGGATGAAGCGATCCATCTTCTTCTGCTCTTTGGGCGGCGTGGCAAGATCCGGATCGAAACCGGCCTCGACGTCCTCCGCCGCCGTTGGCACCATCCCGGCGACCCGGGTCGGCAGATCTGCGCTCACCGCCTCCGGCAAATTGCGCAAGCCCGAGCGCCCGGCGAGCAAACGCTGCCAGACAATCTCGAGATCACTGCCCAAAGGCGAAACCAGGCCCATACCGGTGACAACAATTCGACGCTGACTCATACCGCAGTTACCTCTGATCAATTTTTATAGCGTTGGGCCGCGGAGCTGCGCGACAGATTCGGTGCCATGACATGCCGCGCACGGACAAATGCCTGCCACTCCCCCTCATCCGGCAACGAAGGGATGGTAATCAACTCGCCCTGATCCAGACCGGCGAGCGCCGCATCGACCATCTCGCCGGCCTCCATCACCATCTCCGCCGGAATGCCGCTGGCGTCGATGCCGGAACGCTCCCAGATTTCAGTGCGGGTAACGCCGGGCAGCACCGCTTGCACCTTCACGCCAGTGCCTTCGAGCTCGGCGTTGAGCGACTGAGTCAGGCTCAACACGTAGGCTTTACTCGCGCTGTAGGTTGCATTGAAGCGTTCTGGAAACAGCGCCACCACCGAGGCGATATTGATGATCGTGCCGCGTCCAGCCTTGGCGAAACTGGCAGCAGCGGCTGAGGCCAGCAACGTCACGGCGGTGACGTTCAACTGGATCAGACGCTCCAGTTGCTCGGCGTCGGAATTGGCCAGCAGGCCATCGGCTGCGACCCCCGCGTTATTCACCAACAGGGTGATACTTGAATCACTGCGCAGGCGTTGCTGGAGTTTGAGGACATCATCCTTTTGCGTCAGGTCGGCTTTGAGCACTTCGACCTGAACGCCATGGGCGTCTCGCAACTGGCTCGCAGCACTTTCCAGGCGGTCTTTGTCACGCGCAACCAACAGCAGATCAAAACCACGCGCCGCCAGTCGCTGCGCGTAGATGGCACCGATACCGGACGATGCGCCGGTCACCAGAGCAGTACCTTGGGATTGTGCGGAATTCATGAGAGCGCTCCTGAAACATATTGGGAGATAGGCCTCCAACGCTCACTTGCCTGGAGGTGACGGAAATTATTATAGGCATAATCCAAAGACAATATGATACCCATAATTTTCAGCTCACCGACAAACGCGACGCCACTCCCTCTGTCGCATCTCTGCCACCAGAAAGCAGAAAGGCCGGTCAATGACCGGCCCCTTGGCGTTGAATAATCAGCTTAGTTCACTTCCAGCTTATCGCGGTTGCGATCCAGGATCGCTTTGCCGATGCCCTTCACTTCAAGCAGTTCATCCACCGAGGCGAATGGCCCGTTAGCATCACGATACGCAACAATGGCTTTAGCCTTCGCCTCGCCGACTCCGGACAACTGTTTTTGCAGCGTTATCGCATCCGCCCCGTTGAGATCGACCTTTTCACTGGTAGACGTCGCAACGGTATCGCTCACCATCGTTGCCTTTTCCGTGTTCGGGACAACGGCAGGTGCCGCCGCTACAGCGATTGAAGCACTGGTGAGCAAAGCAAAAACCAGAGAGTAGAAAAAACCGTTACGCATAAATGACGCTCCATCATCGTTTGGGAAAGCAGCTTTTCCGAAGCTGCTCTCCAAACTTAGGCGATGGTTGGCGGGTGTCAAAAATGCGTCTATTACAGGATGTGAAACAATCAGGGTTCCAGGCGGCGCTGCTGGTAGATCCAGTCGACGATTTCGCCGTCGGGGGTATAGCCGCTCACGGTTTCGCGCAGCAACTGACGCACTCGTGAGTAATCATCATTTTCGACTGCGACGAGCAGTTCGTGTAGGCGAGCCTTGAGTACATCCCAAGGAAGGTGATCCTCGTTGGCGGTCATGATCATCGGATGTGACGTTGCTGCTACGTTGTCGCCGATCAACAGCTCCTCGTAGAGCTTTTCACCTGGCCGCAAACCCGTGAACTCAATGGAAATATCGCCTTGCGGGTTGCGCTCGGAACGAATGCTCAAGCCGGACAGGTGGATCATTTTTTCTGCCAGCTCGACAATTTTCACGGGTTCCCCCATGTCGAGCACGAAGACATCACCACCCTGCCCCATGGATCCGGCTTGAATCACCAGCTGCGCAGCTTCCGGAATCGTCATGAAGTAGCGGGTGATCTTGGGGTGGGTGACCGTCAGTGGGCCGCCTGATTTGATCTGGCTGTGAAACAGCGGGATTACCGAACCCGACGAACCCAGCACATTGCCGAAACGGACCATGGTGAAGCGGGTTTTGTTGACTCTGGAAACGTTGACCTTGTCACCGAACAACACAGGAGCGATCTCACGGCTTAAAGCCTGAAGTGTCAGTTCCGCCAAGCGCTTTGTGCTGCCCATGACATTAGTTGGACGGACGGCTTTGTCAGTGGAGATCAACACAAAGTTAGCCACACCGCACTGTAATGCCGCTTGAGCAGTATTGAGCGTACCAATCACGTTGTTCAAAACACCTTCGGCAATGTTGTGCTCAACCATAGGCACATGCTTGTAGGCAGCCGCGTGGTAAACCGTCTCAACGTCCCAGGTTCTCATGACATCCAGCAGTTTGTGTTGGTGGCGGATAGAACCCAATATCGGTAAAAGCCTGATGGATAATGACTCGCGAGCTCCTCTCTGCTCAAGTTCCGACAAGATGCTGTATAGGTTGAATTCGCTGTGCTCGAACAAAATCAGTGTTTTAGGCTCGAGGGAGAATATTTGCCGACAAAGCTCTGACCCGATGGATCCGCCCGCGCCGGTCACCATGACCGTCTTCCCCTTGATACAGCGCTCCAGCAAGTCACTCTGCGGCGGCACTGAATCCCGACCGAGCAAATCAGCGATGTCGACTTCCTGAATGTCTTCCACCTTGACACGACCACTAGCGAGATCGGTGAAGTTTGGAACACTTCGAACATGCAGTGGAAAACCTTCCAACAGGTTGAGAATTTCTCGTCGTCTGGCGCGAGTAGATGATGGAAGCGCTAGAAGGATCTCCTGCGCGCCAGTTACATCGATCATTTGTTGAATGTGCTTGGGCTTGTATACCTGCAATCCTGAAATTGACCGATCCGCGATGCTTGCGTCATCGTCGATAAACGCTACCGGACGCATGACGCGTCCCATACGTAACGCAGCAACCAGCTGATTACCCGCTACGCCAGCACCGTAAATCGCGACTTTGGTAAGACCATCATCGCGATTTGCAAATGGCACGTGTTGGGCCGCGTTGAACCAGTCGCCCATGAAATACTGGCGCATACACAGTCGTAGACCGCCAATGATGACGAGGCTAAGCCACCAGTAATTAAAAATGATGGAGCGAGGTACAACGGTTTCATGGTTGCTGTACCAGTAGACGACGACCGCGAGAATCAGAGAAGAAAGACTGACCGCTTTGATTATCGCAATAAGTGCATCATTGCCGAAGTAACGCATGACAGCACGGTACATTCCAAAACGGATAAACAAAGGGATCGCGACGACAGGAGCGCAGCCGAAAAGCCACAAATGGACACGCAACGGATTGTACATATCGTCGATGCCAAGCCGAACGATAAATGCCAGCCAGAGGGCTAACCACACCAGGAAAACATCAGTGGTGACTTGAATCAGCCGTTTTTGCCGACGAGGCAAACTCACCAAATAGCGTCGGACCCCATCTGTAACATCATCGAACACTATTTACGCTCCTTTTCCCGAATACCGACTGTTGCACCGCTGGCGAGTCCTTTCAGGTGCTCAGCTCTGTAAGCGTCCGCAATCACTTCAATTTAGCCGGTACAAATGCGATGCAAAAGCTCCTATTGACACTATCGCGTCATTTGCTACGGCGTTCCCCTGCACCGGCGCAGCCACTGTACGTGACCACTCGAAAAAGCTACGAAAATTGGGCCGTTGCAGAACCTTTCGATTGCGCAGATCTCTTAAAGTGCGGCCGAGACAGACATTTCACCTGAACCCTTTTAAAATGGCTACCAAGGCATACCCTTTCAGCTCCGTTCCGCCAAGACAGCCTGAATCGCCACTCCTTCAGCTGCACGCTACCAGCTCAGCCTAAGGTCAAATGCATCTTGAGATTTACGTGATTCGGAACGTTTGAGACAAAAATGACTACGCAGCCACAGGGTTTGAACTTGCACTCTACGACGAAGGAAATGTCTGAAATCAATACATTAAATCCAAAGATCGCCATCTTACTCTGCACTTTCAACGGCGCAAATTTTCTCAAAGAGCAATTGGAGTCGTTCATCAGTCAAACCCACGAAAATTGGGTAATCTACGCCTCGGACGATGGTTCCACAGACGACACGCTCAAGCTTCTGACTCGGTATCAACAAATATTGGGCAACGACCGACTGGTCATATTCCATGGCCCTCGAAATGGCTTCGCCAAAAACTTCCTATCCTTGGTTAAAAATCAGTCAATTATTGCAGACTACTTTGCATTCAGTGATCAAGACGACATTTGGTTTGCGGACAAACTGGAAAGAAGCCTGGCAAAGATTCGAGCCGTTTCTGCTGCCCCTGCGCTTTACTGCTCAAGAACCCGCCTAATTTCCGCTGACAAAAAAATTCAGGGGTTTTCACCTTTATTCTCGGCGTCACCCACATTCGCCAACGCGTTGGTTCAGAGCATCGCTGGCGCAAATACTATGCTCATCAACTCTCAAGCGCGGGATCTACTAGCGCAGACGCCTGATGACGCGGTCATCGTCGCCCATGACTGGCTGACCTACTTAATCATAACCGGCTGCGGTGGAGTGGTCATCTATGATCATCGCCCCTCGCTGGATTACCGACAACACGGCGAAAACCTAATTGGCGCAAATAATAGCGCACGCGAACGCTTGGTTCGTATTGGACGGATGTGGTCGGGCCGCTTCGGTGAATGGAGTACCCACAACCTGCTGATCCTGCATTGCTTTCGTCATCACCTGACCGCCCAAAACCAGCGGGCCATGGATCTTTTCGAACAAGCGCGTAAAAGCCCTTTATTCAAGCGCCTTTATCTGATGAAAAAGTCGGGGATTCATCGTCAAACGCTGCCAGGAAACATCAGCCTCTTCGTAGCAGCATGCCTGAACAAAATTTGAGCAGTGAACTTTATTTCGCCGAAAGAGCGTACAGCACTGGTGACGTCTGAACGTGGGGGCATGGATGCCTCTGCGGCTCACATATGGTAATGTGCCGCCCGCCTCCGGCGAGGCTCGCTGAGCATTGGCATTTCTGGAAATCCTACTTTTTAGACTGCGCCAGGAGACATGAGAAAAGGGTCTCAACCTCTCGTGAAGCGTTATACCTCCCAGCCGGTATCGTTACACGCCAGTTGTTGACTGGACTTTGGTCACCACGTCAAGGATGAATGAAGGTTCACGAAATGACGTCCACGGCATTGGTATCACTTTTCCCTAAGCTGAGAACGCATGACGAAAACGACTACATTCATGGCTATTCCAGAGGAACCGGATGAATGCACTCATGGCCTGAATATTGGCTCGCCTGACGCTGCCCCCCTTCCCCCGTGTACGTGACCAATAAATTCAACCAATTGTCGACGAGCGTAGTCTGGCCGGGAACGAGCGAGCCAGCGTCTTCGACTGAACCCCTTGAGGAGGCAACTACCTTGTCCGCTACAGATCAGGCAGCTAACCTGCTCCAAGACACAGAGGTGTCCGCTTAGTGAACCCACATCTTTCACCTGCAAGCAGCCCTGTCAGTCTTGTCAAAAGCTTGTGGCACAACCGCCAACTGATTGCCCAGATGACGACTCGAGAGGTCGTAGGGCGTTATCGGGGCTCAGTGATGGGTCTCGCATGGTCCTTTTTTAACCCGATATTGATGCTCGCGGTTTATACCTTCGTGTTCTCCGAAATATTCAAGGCTCGCTGGGTCGGCATGGATCCCAGCAAAGGAGGCTTCGCGATCCTTCTCTTTGTCGGGATGATTATTCACGGACTGTTCGCCGAATGTGCAAATCGAGCGCCTTCGCTGATTCTGACAAATGGCAACTATGTGAAGAAGGTGGTTTTTCCTCTGGAAATACTTCCCGTCATCACGTTGGGCTCAGCCATGTTCCATAGCGCTATCAGTCTGGTTGTCCTGCTGATCGCTCAAGTGATTCTCACGCACACCATGCAATGGACAGCGCTGTTATTTCCGCTGCTTTTGGTGCCGCTGCTACTGGCCACACTTGGCGTCAGCTGGTTTCTGGCATCTCTCGGTGTATTCCTGCGGGATGTCGGGCACGTAATCGCGGTGCTGACTACCGTGCTGTTATTTTTGTCGCCGGTGTTATACCCGGTAGCAGCGCTTCCCGAAGTCTACAGGCCCTGGCTGCAACTGAATCCACTGACCTACATCATCGAAGAAAGCCGCAACGTCCTGCTCTTTGGGCAGTTACCAGACTGGGGTAGCCTGTGCCTCGCAGTGGTGATTGGGGCAATTATCGCCGCTGCCGGATATTGGTTTTTTCAGAAAACACGAAAAGGATTCGCTGATGTCCTCTGATAACGTCGCAATCAGCGTACAAAACATCTCGAAGTGCTTTTATACCTATGACAAACCTCGGGATCGTTTGAAGCAGGCCATCATGCCGCGTCTTCAACGCTGGGCAGGTGACGAAATCACCTCTTATGGCAAAGAATTCTGGGCTCTTCGCGACATCAGCTTCGATGTCAAAAAAGGTGAAACCGTTGGCATTGTGGGCCGCAACGGCTCCGGAAAATCCACCCTGCTGCAAATTATCAGCGGCACACTGACCCCCACTACGGGCACGATCGAGACCCGAGGGCGTATCGCCGCACTATTGGAGCTTGGTTCGGGCTTCAACCCGGAGTTTACCGGCCGGGAGAACATCTACCTCAATGCCGCGGTCCTTGGACTGACACGTGACGAAGTCAATGACAGGTTCGATGCTATCGCCGGTTTCGCTGACATTGGCGAGTTCATTGATCAACCTGTCAAAGCTTATTCGAGCGGTATGGCTGTGCGCCTGGCTTTCGCCGTCCAGGCTCAGGTAGATCCAGACATTCTGATTGTCGATGAAGCACTGTCAGTCGGTGATGCACGGTTTCAGGCCAAGTGTTTCGAACGCTTGCGGCAGTTAAAAGATAACGGCACCAGTATTCTGCTCGTTACCCACTCCAGTGAGCAGGTGGTGACCCATTGCTCTCGAGCGGTTTTGATTAACGACAGTCGTGTGGAGCTGATCGGCGAGTCTCGACCAGTGGTCAATCGTTACATGGACATCCTTTTCGGCCGTGAAAAACGGGTAGAAAAAGACGATGCACCGAAAACAGTGGCGGCACCCAAAATCTTGTCCGTCGATGCAGTGAAGATGAATTTTGAATCTGGCGCCTACGAGAGTCGTCCCGGCTACAACTCCCATGAATACCGCTGGGGTGATGGGGCTGCTTCGCTGCTGGACTTCCATCTGAGCGCCAGCGGACGCGAGTATCCGAACACGATTGAATCGGGTGAGGAAATCGTGATTAATCTCGCGATACAATTTAGCCACATGGTTGTCAGCCCAATTCTGGGCTTCACCATCAAGACCAAAGAAGGCGTAACGGTATACGGTACCAATTCGTACCTGCTCGATTGCGAATCGATGCAAACAATCGGCTCTGCCGGTACACAAGCAACAGCTTGTGTGAAATTTATCAATAGGCTTGCAACAGGTGATTACTTTATTTCCGTCGGAGTCGCATCAAGATCCGGTGAAGATGTCTTGCCCCACGACCGCCGTTACGACTCGATTCATTTTGTCGTCGCGCCCACGCCGGAAGTGCTTGGCTTGATTGATTTAGGTGCCTCCATGGAAATTAAATTGGTAAATGACAATGTTTGAACTTGAACGCTACGGATACAACCGCGATGAACAGACCGGGGTATGGGTTCGTGCCGACTACAAAGGAATCGCTTACAGCGATGGCGATGCATCCGAAAACAAACTGGCTGCGATCATACGTGAAGCTGCGGATGTATCTGTTCTGTCCGAGGAACTGCCTCAACATTGCACCGACTGGGCAACGCTGTATCACTTGAGTTCCATACGCGGAAATATCCTGCGTCCGTTCGAACATCTGCTCAAGGGGCGGGTTCTTGAAATCGGCGCAGGTTGCGGCGCCATCAGTCGATTCCTGGGCGAGTGCGGCGCGCAACTGCTCAGCCTTGAAGGTAGCCCACGCCGTGCAGCCATTGCTGCAAGCCGCACTCGCGGTCTTGCCAATGTGACCGTACTGGCGGAACGCTTCGACGACTTCAAAAGTGACGAGCAATTCGATGCAATCACGCTCATTGGTGTTTTGGAATACGCCAGCATGTTTAGCGCTGACGCTGATCCTGCGTATGCAATGCTCAAGCGTATTCGGAGCATGCTCAAACCTGACGGGCATCTTTTCATCGCGATAGAGAATCAGTTGGGGCTGAAATATTTCGCAGGCGCCCCGGAAGACCACGTCAGTATTCCAATGTATGGAATTGAAGGACGATATGCTGATGGACAACCGAAAACATTCGGTCGTGCTGAACTGCAACGATTAATTGAGCTTGCAGGCTTCAAGTCTTCGACGTTTTTGTCGCCGAGTCCGGATTATAAGCTTCCAAATTCGATCATCACCGAAGCAGGATTTGCGACCCAGGAATTTGACGCTGCCGCACTCGCTTGGCAGAACGTAAAAAAAGATCCGCAGTTGCCGGGAACCACCCACTTCAATCTTGAGAAAGCCTGGCCGGTCGTCATCGACAATGACCTCGGTATGGACCTGGCGAACTCCTTTTTGATTGCAGCGTCTTGTGATGGAGCGCCGACCATTGCAAAGACCATCCTCGCTTATCATTACAGCACCGGTCGACGGGCCCCATATTGTAAAGAATCGAAATTCGTCAAGACAGAGCAAGGCATTGAGGTTCGGTATCGCCGACTGGCTCAGAAAGCAGTCCATGAAGAAAACAAGCTCTTTAATTATGTGCTTCCTGATACAGACGCTTATGCAGCCGGCCACGTTCTAAGCCAACAGTTTTTGGAGAAGGCTTCGGATGTTGATTGGACGCCCGCAAGTTTTACTCCCTTTCTGCAAGCTTATCTTCAAAAGCTCAGAGTTTTACTGCTCGACGACGGCGTGAATGTTGATCTGAAGAATATTAAAGATCTCTTGCCCGGCAAGTATATCGACGCCGTGCCTCACAACATTGTGATCAAGGAGGACGGCTCCCCTTGTTTGATCGATATCGAATGGGAATTGGCCGAGGGCGTGGAGCTCGGCCACTTACTAATGCGCTCGTTGCTTCTGTTGCTAGCTAGCGCTACTCCGACATACTCCGGTCATTCAACCCCGAGTCGACAAGAATTCATTATTGAGCTCCTGGGGAACGTCGGCCTGCAAATCACCCCTGTCGACCTCGATCGCTATATCGGCGAAGAAGCTCGTTTCCAGCAGAACGTGACAGGCCGAAACATTTCAAGCTTCTTGGATTGGTCGCCCCACAAAAGCGTTCAGGCTAGAGGGGTCACGGAAGCCAAGGGTGCCACTGCAACGCTGTATTATGGGAACACTGCGTATTCCTTTTCCGAAGCTCAAACAATAAATCAAGAACTTACAACGGGTGCGCAAACGATCGTCTTCTGTCTGAAAGACATCCCCGCTGAATGCAATAAGTTGCGATTGGATCCAGTAAGTACCCGACAGCCTTACTTCATTAGCCGAATGCAGCTCTCTCGTAACGGCCAATCTGTTTGGCTATGGCAGGGAAATGGCGAAATCAATTCGGGTGCAGTGAAACTCAGCCGATTAGACAATGCCGCACTTTTTATTCCTGTCAATAATGATCCACACCTGATACTGCCTCTTGAACTAATTTCTCTCGGTGATCTTGGTCAGTTATCATTGGAAATAGACTTGACATTACTTACGGATGAGCAGTTGGCTCAAGAGATTACTGTGATAAACGAAACGACGTCGACTGAAAAACTTTTAGCTTTGCACAAAAAACTAGAGCAACAGCTTTTACTTGAAACCACGAAGCATGCTGAACTGCATAATGCCACTCAAGAGAAACTGCAGACTTTATTTACAGAAATAAAAAATAAAGATGTAAAAATCGAACAGCTTGAAAGCCAGCTCACCCTGCAACAAATTCAAAAAGATACGCATATTCATAATCTGAACCTACAGATTATTGGCATGCAAAGCTCTACCAGTTGGAAGATAACTGCACCGTTGCGCAAATCTGTACGGCTGATACGTCGTTTGCAGAAGATTCTCCGAATTTTGCCATCCGCAATTCGTCGCGGTGGCGGCATAAAAAATACCGCCAACAAAGCACTGAGCGTCTGGAAACAACAAGGCGCGGCTGGAATCATCGCGCGGATTCGCTACCTTAACGGCGCTAGCGAATTCGCATTCGTCGGGCAGGAGACTCGCGAAGTCCCGGATCGTCACGATTACGCACGATGGGTTGATTACTACGACACGATCGATGATAACGGTCGCTGGCGCATGAGCGAGGAAATCAGGAAATGGGCAAGCAAGCCGATGATTTCTATTATCATGCCTGTTTACAACCCTCCTATCGACCTACTGCGCGAAGCCGTAGAGAGCATTCGTTCACAACTGTATCCAAACTGGCAGCTATGTATTGCTGACGATGCTTCAACGCAACCCGCGGTACAGGAATATCTTAGAACGCTCAGAAATGAAGATAAGCGTATTCAAGTAGTGTTCCGTACCGAGAACGGACATATTTCCAAGGCCAGCAATTCGGCACTGGAATTGGCTCAGGGTGAATTCATTGCTTTGATGGATAACGACGACCTGCTGCCAGAGCATGCTCTTTACTGGGTTGCTCGTACCATTATTGAAAATCCAGGTGTTGGTCTGATTTATTCCGACGAAGACAAAATCGGCACTGATGGTAAAAGAAGCTCACCTTATTTCAAATCTGACTGGAACGAATATCTGTTTCGGTCCCAGAACATGATCTGCCATTTGGGCGTCTATCGCAGAGACCTGGTGACCAACGTTGGGCAATTCCGTGCAGGTTTCGAAGGAGCCCAAGACTATGATTTGGCTCTTCGTTGTGTAGAACATCTCGAGCGCGAACAAATCATTCATATTCCGCGAATTCTATACCACTGGCGCATTCACTCCGGTAGCACTGCAATGGCTGGCGATGAGAAGCCCTACGCAGCCCTCGCCGGCGTTAAGGCCCTTGACGAGCATCTGCAGCGCAAGGGCGAGATCGGTAATACTGAACTCCTACCGATGGGTATGTACCGAGTCCACTATAAACTGCCGGAACAGTTGCCTCTGGTGAGTCTCATCATCCCTACCAGAAATGCCCATGGATTGGTTAAACAATGTATCGACAGTATCAACCAGCTGACAACTTACCCGAATTACGAAATTATCCTGATAGATAACGGATCAGATGACGCCGAGGCACTGAAGTATTTTTCCGAGATTGATCAAGAACCGAATATCCGTGTATTGCGAGACGACGGCCCGTTCAATTACTCAGCACTGAATAATGGTGCAGCGCGCATAGCCAATGGCTCAGTGATCGGGCTGATCAACAATGATATCGAAATAATTACGCCAGACTGGCTGGAGGAAATGGTTTCCATTGCTATGCAACCAGGTGTTGGAGCAGTCGGCGCGCGTCTGTGGTACCCAGATGATCGCCTACAACATGGCGGAGTCGTCGTTGGCGTAGGTGGAGTCGCTGGTCATTCGCACAAGTATCTTCCTAAAGGGGACTATGGATATTTCTGCAGGGCTGGTTTGATTCAGGAATTTTCTGCAGTGACGGCTGCCTGCCTGATCATCAAAAAGTCCATATTTGATGAAGTAGACGGTCTGGATGAAGAGCACTTGAAAATCGCCTTCAACGATGTCGACTTCTGTTTACGTGTGCAGGAAGCCGGCTACAAAAACGTGTGGACTCCATTCGCAGAGATGTATCATCACGAATCGGCGACTCGGGGATTAGAAGACACCCCAGAAAAGCAACAACGCTTCATGAAAGAAATTACGTATATTCAGGCTCGCTGGCCCAACATACAAAAAGATTATGCATACAATCCAAATTTGACTCTTGATCATGAAGACTTTGGACTTGCTTGGCCACCTAGAATAAAACTATGACAATGCAATTAAATCAAATTTAGAGCGCCGCTTCAGGCGCCCTACAATTTGACCTAGATCCCCTTGAGACGCGCGCGCAACCATTTAGGTACACGAATGCATAACCATTACAGAGCTTTTGACTCTAATACGCCTTCAAAACTGATAGTTTGTTTGAGCTATTTATTGATAACACTTCCAATTCTTAGCTTAATTTTGAATTTGGTATCATGGTTGCGATTCGGCATTGATATGCCTCTTATGGATGACTGGCGCCAGTATCGGAACGATACCATGGGAGACATATCGCCAAGTTATCTTTTCACCTCAGTTAACGACACATTGAGTCCTATCGGGTTGTTCTTGGATGCAATGGCATTCAAATTTTTAGACGGAAATACAGTTGCGTACCAGTTCATATCCTTGTTCACCATACTTGGATCCCTGCTGTTCCTACAGTGGAAATTACTACAAATAAGCATTAAAAATTTTTTTGCTAGAGCCTGTGCATTTAGTACTGCAATTCTGATAGTGCAACCTGACACCTATTGGGGTTGGTCAAATTTAGCTTATCACCAAGCCATTCCGTTGGTCTGCGTTTTAGCATGTCTGTATCTGGCACTGTCAGAAAGCTGGACAACAAAACGGACGACCCCATTAATTATCTGCATCGGCTTTATTTCGGGGCTATCTTACATTAGTGGCGCATTCGCCATTTTAGGTTTGAGTCTTACCTTTATTGCCGCGCAAGCTTTTATCCATACACCTAACAAGAATCGCTTGTTGGCGTCAGGCTTGAGCCTTCTCATTCCAGCCGTAGTTACTAGCTGTGCCCAACTCTGGGTGATTGTAGGAGTTCAGCACGGTACGCATCGAGCCGATGCACCTATGGCGTATCCTTGGGAGAGTGATTTCTGGCTTTTTTTGTTAGGTAAGGTAGCCCGCTCTTTGATGCTACCCGTCAGCCATCCGTTATTATCTCTTGGTATAACCCTTATTGCACTAGCAGTTACCAGCTTCATTGTCTTCACACTAATAAAACGTTGCTTTTTAAAAAAACAATCATTCGAAATCACTTCCCTTACCATCATTATTTCAAGTTTGATTGTAACAACTTCCCTTTATTTGTTATTGATAGCAGCCGGCAGAACACACTTAAGACCTGAAAACATCACGACATTTTTGGATATTTTCTCCTTTGGCTTTTATCGTTTTCACTTTTACTGGATCACTATACTGTGGCCCTGGATCACCGCGGCCATTTTTATTAAGATTTTAGAAAAAAAGACGAGTGGAGTCGCTACGTACATCACTGCCTTTATTTTCACAACACTAATCTTTTCCGGCATCAAATACTCTAATGTATTTGATCATAAAGAATTTTATCAAGCGACAATGCAAAGTCGAGTAGAGGGTATTCAATGCCTACAGAAAAAAACACAAGCGAATGAAAACTTGCTCTGCAAACAGCTCGAGCTAAGTGACCTAAACAAAGCTATCGCAAATGCCAAACGCACTGGTGCGTCCTTCACCCGTGATCTTTTTTACATTCCCATTCCACTTGGTATAAATACGCCCGCTCCGCTATACCGACTCTCCGAACACAAAAATGAAATTCGTTTGACTAACGCCTATCAGGTAAATGACTCTTCGAGCGATATAAAGATCCAGACAGAGTACGATCCTAACTTATTGATAACGACAGGCAAACCTGAAATGCTTCGCAACTGCCGCTCACTCGAAGTAAATGCGAACATAAAAATCTCAGGCAGCGATCTCACTCAATTATTTTTTCTGCCTAATGGAAAATCATCTTTCAGTGAGCATGACTCAAAGATCATATCGATCAGCAATACTGATGGTACGATTTCTTTCAACATCACGAGCGAGAGTGGATTTTTAGATGCATTGCGCTTCGACCCGGTTGTAAATCCACAACTGTTGTCCTTGGGTGACCTCGAAGTTCGCTGCCGAGAAAATATTGCTCACTAATATCTTTCTAAACCATAGGGTTATATATTTATGTTAAACGTCAAAACGATCCCACTTTTCTCTGCCCCAATAGCTAACACCGGGCTAGATTTTTTAAAACCTATAGAAAACGTTTTAAACAGCCACTGGTACATTTTAGGCGAGCAAGTAAATAAATTTGAAGAAGAATTTTCGGACTATGTAGGTGTACAGCATTGCATCAGCGTTGCCAACGGATCTGATGCATTGGAACTCGCACTTAAAGGCCTTGGAGTACAGCCTAATGATCGCGTAGTCGCTGTCGCAAACGCCGGTTTCTATGGAAGCACCGCAATCCATGCAGTGGGTGCAGCCCCTCTGTATATTGAGATAGACCCGGTCTCTTTGACACTGTGCCCCAAGTCTCTTTCCAAGGTAATTGATACTAAACCATCTGCCGTAATCGTCACTCATCTCTATGGACAGCTTGCCAATATTGAAGAGGTGATCAAGATAGCCTCCGCCGCTGGCGTACCCGTTCTTGAGGACTGCGCACAGTCTCACGGGGCGCGGCGGAATGGAAAACAGGCTGGCAGCTTCGGAACCGTTGCCTGCTTCAGTTTCTACCCCACAAAAAACCTTGGCGCGTTGGGTGATGGCGGGGCCGTGGTTACGAACGACAGCGAGCTGGCTGCAAAAATTAAGCAGCTACGCCAATATGGCTGGTCACAGAAATATCAGGTAGCAATCCCAGGTGGACGGAATAGCCGCCTTGATGAGATGCAGGCAGCCATTCTTCGTATGAAACTGCCGCATTTGGACAATTGGAATGCGCAGCGACGGTCCATCGCTAAACGCTATAATGACGCATTTTCCGGACTGGATATGCAGCTCCCGTCGTCAGTGGGAGAAGACTATGTTGGTCATCTTTACGTTGTGCGGGTCAAGAATCGAAGCGCCTTTGCAGCGGCACTTAAAGAACAACTAATCAGCACGGATATACATTATCCGATCGCCGATCACAACCAACCTGCATACGCCGCTCCTCAAACAACGTCGCTGGAAGAAACCGAACGTGCATGTGAAACGGTTATTTCACTGCCTTGTTTCCCCGGTTTGACTGATGAAGAAGTTAAGCGTGTAATAAGCGCAGTAACCGCTTACTTCTTTAAGGAGAAATAATCTTGTTAACACTGGTGATCCCTGTCTATCGCAACGAGGGCTCAATCCCAGACCTGCTTTCGGAGTTGAGTTCGATGAATAAAGAACTCAACTCTGCATTGGAGGTTGTGTTTGTAATTGATGGCAGCCCTGATCGTTGTTACGAAATCCTGCGTGACTCGCTTCCTAATGCCGAGTTCAAATCAAAACTTGTGCTTTTAAGTAGAAACTTTGGATCTTTTGCGGCCATTCGTGCCGGGCTCGAAGTCGGTACTGGCGACCGTTTCGCGGTGATGGCGGCAGACCTTCAAGAACCACCTGAATTGGTCGTAGCAATGAATACCCGGCTGATCGAAGATAGTTCGACAGATGTTGTAATCGGAGTAAGAGAAGGTCGTAATGATCCGCTTTTCAGTCGATTGGCGGCTGGGTTATTTTGGGGATTCTATCGTCGTTATATCGTTCCTGAAATCCCACCCGGGGGGGTAGATGTATTTGCGTGTAGCCTAGCTTTCCGGGATGCTTTGTTACGATTGGAGGAAAGACACAGTTCCCTGATTGCACAAATTTTCTGGCTGGGATACAAACGTCAGTTGATCACTTATACGCGGCAAGAGCGGCAGCACGGAACATCAGCTTGGACGCTGAAGAAAAAAGTTAATTACTTAATGGATAGTGTTTTTGCTTTTACGGATTTGCCTATACGTCTATTGACTAGAGTGGGAGGTGGAACGGCAATTCTTGCTGCTCTCTTTGGTTTTTTAGTCATTCTGTCCAAGCTCATAGGTGAAATAACCGTTCCAGGATATGCCGTTACTATCCTGTCGATTGTGTTCTTCGGATCAATAAACTTGTTTGGGCTAGGAATTGTAGGCTCCTACGCTTGGCGAACCTACGAAAACACCAAACAACGACCTTTAAATGTGGTTCTCAATACACATGAATTTATGGGCAAACGTTCATGAACTATCCAGATACTCTTATTGCGCAAGCAGCTCAGTTCAGCCCTACAAGCTTTCTCCATAAGCTTCATAACTCTCTGGGAAGTGAGCTACTATTAAACCTGGAGACAGATTTCAAAAAAGGGAATATCGCCCTATTTTCTGACGATGAAAACCAAACAACAGTCTATTATCGCCATCTTCAATGGGACTCTGAATATTTTGGAGTACCCACCTATCGTATTGAACTGATGTGCAGCGAGTCGATTGCAAAACCAGCAATCGACTCTTATAGAAAATGCATCAACTCACTCTCACTAAAACTTAAGGAAGCTCATGGGAGTGCGTATCTATTTGCAGAAATACCCTCCGAAGCCATTTTCCCAATCCAGGCACTTTGCCTATCAGAATGGCGACTAGTTGAAACTCGACTGACCTACTATACAGATCAGATCCAAAGTTATAACTATCCAAAGCGGTTTCCTGTAAGAGATGCAACACTCGCTGACATTGAAAATCTGAAATCTACAGCAATGAAATCGCGAAATGATTTTGATAGATTTCACGCAGACTATTTTTTTAGTGAGCAGATTGCTGATAAATTTCTAGCAACATTCGTAGAAAACTCGGTGCGTGGATTTGCTGACATTACACTTGTGCCCAATCCAGATGAAAACAGCGCAGACGCTTTTCTAACGGCTAATCTACTTCCGGCCAATCCATCAATACCGGATAAATCATCAGCACGTATGATACTATCTGCCGTCGGTGAAAAGCGCCGAGGTTGGTATGTCAAACTTATTTCCGAAATGTCTTATATTTTCAAGGACAAAGGTATAGATGTTGCGTTCATGACCACACAGTCGACGAACAAAGCAGTCATTAGAACATGGGAAAAACTTGGATACTCCTATGGAAAATCCTCGCACGTATTCGTTAAAGTTATTTGAGGTATCTTTGTGAACATAATCAAAGCGGGTGCATACATAGCAGACTCCGCCATTCTTGAAGATCAAATTCATATTGGCCACAACGCCGTAATTCTCTCGGGCACAGCAGACAACATCACAAAAATTTGCTACGGAGTGGTCATTGGAAGTAACTCGACGATTTATGAGGGCGTTATTATCGGATCCAAGGCCGTTGTACGGCCTGGATCAGTCGTCAATCGTTCCGTCCCTCCTCTTGCTGTCGTTGAAGGCAACCCAGCAAAGATCGTGGGTTACGTCGAAACATCTACCTCTCAAGTAGATACTAAAGTCGATAGACTCCCCTTGCCTGGAGTTACTCAGACGTCAGTTAGTGGCGTAAACATTCACAACTTGCCAAATGTACCCGACATACGAGGCAACCTTACGGTCGGGGAATTTGAAAAGCAGATTCCTTTTAGTACTAATCGATATTTTTTGATTTATGATGTTCCTACAGCCGAAACGCGGGGCGAGCACGCGCACATTGAATGCCATCAGTTCCTGATTGCTGTAAAGGGGACAGTTCATGTTGTGGCTGATGATGGAAGTAATCGTGAAGAGTTCGTACTGGACCGCCCCTCAATGGGAATTCATCTACCTCCGATGACATGGGGAATACAGTATCGTTACTCCAATGACGCAGTTTTATTAGTCTTCGCCTCACACTACTACGACTCCGCAGACTACATCCGCAACTACGATGAATTTGTATCAACTAAGAAAACCATGCTCCCTCAATGACAAACCTATTAAAGAGACTTCACGAGTTTAGCTTTGCGCGCTTTTTAGCCTCAGGAGCGTTCAACACATTAGCAACATACGCATTATATTTAATGCTACTTAATATAATTAACTACAAGGCAAGCTATACTATAACTTATATTTTCGGAATTTTTTTATCATACTTTCTGAATCGGCATTTTGTATTCAAAAGCACTACAGGATCCCGCTCCATATTGTTATACCCATTAGTTTATCTCGCTCAATACCTGGCAAGCATGGGCATACTTTGGCTATGGATCGATCACCTACACTTCAATGAAAAAGTAGCCCCCCTTATAGCAGTTATAATTACGATACCGCTTACATACTTACTATCCAAGGCTATCTTTACGAAAAAATAACCAACCACGAATAAGAATCACAGCTGGAGTCAGCGACGCCGATATTCGACCGGTTGACTCCACCTAGAAACTATCGAGACTCATTGATCTCTGGCATTCCAGCGTTATACTTCCAAACAAGACAACATACTGGCAAATAAGCAAGTATTAAACCTACACAACCATCTATCCCTTTCGCTCCCACCCACACAGATATGGGAAATAGCCAGAGAACATTAAGCCCAATTACCCCAAGGGTAACCGTCTTATGGTTTCTAAGGTGTCTGGAGGCATATTGGTAAGCGTGACTGCGATGGGCTTGATATAACTTATCCCCTCGAAGCAGTCGCCGCAGGAGTGTCCATGTGGCATCAACAATAAACACGCCTAGCAATATCAGCCAGCTCCAGAACAGTTGAGGCGCAGCCCACACGGCCTGAATAGACAGGAGCGCAAGGACGATACCAAGAAAACCACTGCCCGCATCCCCCATAAAAATCCTCGCTGGTGGAAAATTCCAGCAAAGAAACCCAGTTACTGCTGCCGCCAATATCAACGGAGCCCAAATCAGCTCGACGTAACCATTGAACCAATAAACCAGGCACATGCCTAGACACACGCTAACCGCCTCAGCGCTGGCCAAGCCATCAATACCGTCCATGAAGTTATAAAGGTTTAGCATCCAGACCAGATAGATCAACGCCAGGATATCTCCCAACCAACCTAAATCAATCGCGACATCAAAGATCAAAATAGCAGGAAGGCCATTGAACCAGAACAATGTCCAGGCTGCCGCGATAAAGTGCCCCAGCAGACGCCATCTGGCGGCTATATGTCCGTGATCATCGGTAAATCCAATTACTGCTACCAGTAGTCCTGAGCCCAACAGCCCTAAAAGTGCGGTTGTACTTAACAGGCCCAATGCAGTCAACACCGGAAGAAACAAGGTAAACGCGATGACGATAGCTACCCCTCCCCCCCGTGGCGTGGGGACGGAATGGGAGCTACGTTCGTTGGGGATATCCATCAAACTCTTTGCCAACGCGTAACGACGCAAGACGAGCGTTAACACCCATGAAACAGCAAATACTGCGAGCAGCAGCCACCAAACAGTCATTTCGTTTGCTTTTCCAGATAATAGCCAGCGGTTTGACGCATGGCTTTGTCCATCTTGATGGGTGGCGACCACCCCAATAACTCGCGATTTTTGCTGATATCGACCTGCAACGATCCGCACAGACGCTGAGCCACGGCCTGCTTCCCCAATATCGAGGCCCCCAGCTTCAATAGCCATTCAGGTAGCGGCAGAAGACGGGCAGGCTTGCCTAACGCTCTAGCCAGAAAACGCAACAGCTGCGTTGTTGGTAAGTCTTCACCGTCGCTAACCAGAAAAGTTTGGTTGGCCGCGGCAGGATGATCAATGCAAGTAGCTATAAGGCTCACCAAATTTCCGATTGCTACCAGGCTACGCTGATTCCGAATCGAGCCAAGTGGCAAAGGAACTCCCTTATTGAGCCAGATCAGCATGCTCAGAAAGTTGGCTTTCACGCCAGGACCGTAGACCAGTGGTGGACGGATGATTACCACTTCCATGCCAGTGTCGCGTCCTAGTTGTTTCAGAGTCTCTTCCGCTTCGTACTTGGACACACCATAAGGATCCAGCGGATTTGGCTGATCATCGGCTTTGAATGGTTTACCCATTAGGGTGTTTTCGCCGTTCACCTTGATAGAGCTGATGAAGATAAAACGCCTTACTCCCGACGCTGCAGCGCACTGAGCCAGCTTGAGCGTGCCTTCCACATTGACCTTGCGAAACTCGGCCAATGGATCCCCCGCGGATTCATTCATGACATGCACTCGGGCAGCGGCATGAACGACTACCTGTACATCGTCGAGTGCGGGCAGGATCTTGGAGTGGGTGAGATAGAAGGGAACCACAGGACATAGCCCGTGCAACCGCGTAGCGCCGCGAGCAGCTGCGATCGGGCTAAACTTTTTGTCCACTAACAGCCTGAAAACTAACGCCTCTCCAACAAACCCACTTGCCCCAGTGACCATTACCTTCGGGATGGTCATTTGGTTTTCTTCCCTATCAATGCGGTAGCCCAGCAAATGCAAAAGAAAAACACTTTATCCCGCACTCGCCGCCGGCAACGCCAGGCGCTGAAGGAAAGCTTCATGAGTTGTCTGCGGCGCAGTTTCAGCCATGTCTGTACGAAAGGATCGGCTCCCTGCCCCACCAACAGCGTAATCAACTGAACCTGATTGAACCACCAACCGTCATGAATGGTTTTGTAGCGGGCAATCAAAGGGCTCAAGCCCTTGTTGGCACCTACTTGGTTACGCTCATGCTGGCGATAGTCCATGGATGGCTCCGGGTCGATACACCAGCGGTAACCATGGCTACGAGCGAAGGCGTAGCAATACCAGTCATGCAAGCAGACATCCTGCAACTGTTGCCAATTGGCGAGCATTGAAGACTTCAGCGAATCCGTGAGTTCTTTGCTCATCACGTAGGTGCAGCCTGGGCCAGCCGCTTCGAACAGAAAATCCCACGCGACCTGAGGCTGCGCCTTGTCCAGCACATGAGTGCTGCCGTCTGGCCAGAAGGCCGTGATATTACTGGAATAGGCATCTACGCTACGAGCCTGGATGGCTTGGGTCGCACGCTGAAGTTTATTCGAATACCAAACATCATCCTGGTCGGCAAAGGCGACAAAGTCGTAGCCCTCAAGGTCGACATCGCGGATGAGGCGGAAGAAATTACGGGAGGCACCGCCAAAGCTACCGGCAGCCGGCAAGACCAAAACCTCGGGATGCTCAGCCGCATAAGCCGCGCACCAGGCTTCGGTACCGTCAGTGGAGGGATCAATACTGATATAAACGGTTACGTCGACAGCTGACTGGTCGAGGATCGAAGCCAACTGCTCCTCGATCCACTGCATGCCATTGTAGGCAGCCAGCAAAACCGCAACCTTGGGATGTTTTACTGGCATGCCATTCCTGCCTGGACCGGTTAAACGCTACTGTTCGAAGGATTGAGCCTCCGAATCAGTGGGAAGGCGAGTCCAGCAACTTCTGCAAGTACTGACCGTACCCAGTCTTCTTCAGGGCGTCAGCTTGAGCGCCAAGCTGCTCGGCATTGATCCAGCCATTGTGGTAAGCGATCTCTTCCAGGCAAGCCACTTTCAAGCCTTGGCGCTGCTCGATGGTATGCACGAAGTGGCTGGCTTCAAGTAGCGAGTCGTGAGTACCCGTATCTAGCCACGCAAAACCACGGCCAAGCATTTCGACGTTGAGGGACTTGCGCTCTAGATAAGCACGGTTGACGTCGGTGATTTCCAGCTCGCCACGCTCGGAAGGCTTGATGTTCTTGGCTATCTCGACAACTTCATTGTCGTAGAAGTACAGTCCGGTTACCGCATAGTTGGACTTGGGCTTCAGTGGTTTTTCTTCAATGCTGAGAGCACGCCCAGTAGCATCGAATTCAACCACACCAAAACGCTCGGGATCAGAAACATGATAACCAAATACGGTCGCACCAGTCTTCTGGTCAGTCGCAGAACGCAAGTTATCCGAGAAGTGCTGACCGTAGAAGATATTGTCGCCAAGGATCAGGCAGCAAGGGTCATTGCCGATGAACTCTTCGCCAATGATAAACGCCTGAGCCAGGCCGTCTGGGCTAGGCTGTTCAGCGTAAGTCAACTTGATACCGTACAGGCTGCCGTCCCCCAGCAACTTGCGAAAGCATGGCAAGTCATCTGGCGTGGAGATAATCAGAATCTCTCGCATCCCCGCGAGCATCAACACCGATAGCGGATAGAAGATCATCGGCTTGTCGTAGATCGGCAGCATCTGCTTGGACACACCAAGAGTCAGCGGGTGCAGGCGCGTGCCCGAGCCGCCAGCGAGAATGATGCCTTTACGATTTGTTGTGGTCATTTATTCAGGACTTCCATAAGCATTCGAGTTACGCCACTTTGCCAATCCGGCAAGTGTAGTGAAAAATTGTCGCGCAGCTTCTGAGTATTCAATCGCGAATTCAGAGGGCGGCGCGCAGGTGTTGGGTAGGCGGTTGTTTCGATCGGACTGACCGTCGTCACAGCGAGTTCCTCGCCTTGGGCTTTTGCGAAGTCAATGACATGAGTGGCATAGCCATGCCAAGACACTTCGCCCCCAGCGGCCAAGTGATAGAGACCGGCCAACCCTGGACGCCCGAGAACTTGCTGGATGGCCAACGCCGTTACATCAGCAATTAGATCTGCCCCGGTAGGTGCTCCGATCTGATCCGCAATCACACTCAACGTTTCGCGATCTTTCGCAAAGCGCAGCATGGTCTTTGCGAAGTTATTGCCGCGAGCACCGTACACCCAGCTAGTGCGGAAAATCAGATGCTTGCAACCCGACGCGATAATTGCCAGCTCGCCGGCGAGCTTGCTGGAGCCGTAATGGTTCACCGGCGCAACAGCGTCTGTTTCCTGCCATGGAGTCACGCCTCGGCCACTGAAAACATAATCCGTTGAGTAGTGAACCAGCCATGCGCCCGACGCTGCGGCTTCTTCCGCCATAACGCCACTCGCAAGGCCGTTTACGTGATCTGCTAGCTCGGTTTCAGATTCAGCCTTGTCGACCGCGGTATACGCAGCGGCGTTAACAATAACGTCAGGCTTTACCTGACGAATCGTTGCACGCAGGGATTCGAGATTGGACAGATCACCACTGAGCCCATCAACGGGATGACGATCAAGAGCCACTACCTCGCCAAGCGGCGTCAGTGAGCGCTGCAGCTCCCAACCCACTTGGCCGTTTTTCCCTAGAAGTAGGATCTTCATGCCTTGCTCGAGCGATCCGCATAATTCTGATCAATCCACTGCTGGTAGCTACCGCTCTTCACGTGCTCTACCCATTCAGTGTTGCTCAAATACCACTCGACAGTCTTGCGAATACCAGTCTCGAAAGTCTCTTCCGGCGTCCAGCCCAGCTCGCGCTGAATCTTGCTCGCGTCGATTGCATAGCGCACATCGTGACCAGGCCGATCCTGAACATAAGTGATCAGGCTGGCATGTGGACGATGAGCAGAGTCAGGACGCAGTTCGTCCAGCAATGCACAAAGGGTATTCACCACTTCAATGTTTTGTTTTTCGTTATGGCCGCCGATGTTGTAAGTCTCACCGATCACACCCTCGGTCACGACTTTGTACAACGCACGAGCATGATCTTCTACGTACAGCCAGTCACGGACCTGGTTACCTTTACCGTAAACCGGCAGCGGCTTTCCTTCCAGCGCATTGAGAATGATCAGCGGGATCAACTTCTCAGGGAAATGGCATGGGCCGTAGTTGTTCGAGCAATTGGTGACCAGAGTAGGCAAGCCGTATGTACGAGCCCAAGCACGAACCAAGTGATCGGAGCTGGCTTTGCTGGCCGAGTATGGCGAGCTTGGCTGATACGGCGTGGTTTCGGTGAAGAGGTCTTCCGGACCTTCGAGGTCTCCGTAAACTTCATCAGTCGAAATGTGGTGGAAGCGGAAGTTGGCTTTACGCGCATCATCCAGCGCCGCCCAATAATGGCGAGCAGCTTCGAGCAGCGTGTAGGTGCCGATGATGTTGGTCTGGATGAATTCAGACGGGCCGGAGATCGAGCGATCAACGTGGGATTCTGCGGCCAGGTGCATGATTGCATCTGGCTGGTGCTCACGCAGGACACGGTCGATCTGATCGCGATCGCAGATATCGACGCGCTCGAAGGCGTAACGCGAATTCTGACTGACTTCTGCCAGGGATTCGAGGTTACCGGCATACGTCAACTTATCGACGTTAACGACGGAGTCGGTGGTATTGGAGATGATGTGACGGATGACTGCCGAGCCGATGAACCCGGCGCCGCCGGTAACTAGAATTTTCACGCGAAACGATACCCTTGAGCTGCGGACAGAGCCAAAAACGAGCGCTGTCTAATCCATGAATGCAGAAGCCATCAAGCAGTGGCATCCGTCAGAGTCAGTCTGAAACGACATGCAATAAGGCACTATCGAACAAGGGCTGCATTTTACAGCTTAATGATGGTTTTACTAATGGATAAAGACAGACTGGGGCGCAATTTCGACAGATGCCCTGCACCTGCCGCTCTCAGACCAGTCGTTTACGCGCGGCTCTGGAGGAACGCCCCAAGAACCAGCCAAGTACTGGCCCAATCAACATACCAACGAGCAACGCCAGTACGACGACCAACGAGACTGGCAACTGCGGACCAGACAGCCCAAGAAACAACAAAGATACCGACTGCTGATTCTCAAGAACAAACGCCAGAATCACCAACACCAGCAAAAGAATAAAAACACCAAGAAGTATGCGTTTGAGGTTACGCATGGGTTACTCCCTGTGTAGAGATAGCGACTGTCAAACCCCCTCCTCCTCTTCCTCATTCACCCGATCACGCAACTCCTTACCCGGCTTGAAATGCGGAACGAATTTGCCGTCGAGACTAACCGACTGACCAGTCTTTGGATTGCGACCGACGCGCGGCGCACGATAGTGCAGGGAGAAGCTGCCAAACCCACGGATCTCGATGCGATCACCGGTGGCCAGACACTGGGACATTTGTTCAAGCATGGTCTTGATGGCCAGCTCCACATCTTTGGATGAGAGTAGCCCTTGATGGGTGACAATTCGTTCGATCAACTCCGACTTCGTCATATTTTTCCCTTCTTTTTCAAGCAGCTAGATCAGCGCTTGAAAGGTTTTAGCACGCCCGGAAGATTTTGAACAGCCCAGGGATTGACATATCTTCCTTGGCGCTGAAACGCCTGTTTTCAGTGCACACAAGCACAAGCCGAAGCAGTACACACTCAACGGCACATGACCAGCATGGTTCGAGTGACGTAGCCTGCGGGATTGAAGCCAAACGGATATTCATCTTCATCCTTGGCCTGATCAGATCGGGTGATTACCCTGTAACCCGCGCCCTTGCACTCCTTCGCTGCGCGCTTTTGGCATTTCTCCCACCCCGAACCCAGACCAGAGCAGTCGATCTCGATACCGCTGACGCCACGCACAGCATGCGTTTTGGCACTTGTGGTGCAGCCAGCCAGTACCAACACCGCAATCAAGACAATAAATCTGTTCATCCACTTCCTTATGCCAGGCAACGCCCGACTACTGCACGACTAATACCCAGCTTAGTCGCGAATAGGCGATTGATCCGATTAAAGAAACAGACAACCCGCTGAAGTGATTGGTTTCACCGTAGCCTCGATACACGCAAACCGCGGCGCGCACCGCCACCAAATCGCAGGCACAAAAAAGGGCGACCGAAGTCGCCCTTTTTCATGATCAAGCAGAACTTAGTTCTGTTTGGCCATTGCTTGACGCAGCAGTGCCGCCATAGTGGTGTCAGCTGCTTCACCTTCCGGAGCTGCTTTCAGGCTCTGGATGGCTTCTTTCTCTTCAGCATCGTCTTTCGACTTGATCGAGAGCTGGATTACGCGGCTCTTGCGATCAACGCTGATGATCTTGGCTTCAACTTCCTGGCCTTCTTTCAGAACGTTGCGCGCATCTTCAACGCGGTCACGGCTGATTTCAGAGGCTTTCAGGGTTGCTTCGATGTCGTCGGCCAGAACGATGATGGCGCCTTTGGCGTCAACTTCTTTCACGGTACCGGTCACGATAGCACCCTTGTCGTTAACCGAGACGTACTCGGAGAACGGATCGCTTTCCAGTTGCTTGATGCCCAGGGAGATGCGCTCGCGCTCTGGGTCAACCGACAGGATGACGGTGTCCAGCTCGTCGCCCTTCTTGAAACGACGTACGGCTTCTTCGCCCACTTCGTTCCAGGAGATGTCGGACAGGTGAACCAGACCGTCGATGCCGCCGTCCAGACCAATGAAGATACCGAAATCGGTGATCGACTTGATGGTGCCGGAGATCTTGTCGCCCTTGTTGAACTGGCCAGAGAAGTCTTCCCATGGGTTCGACTTGCACTGCTTGATACCCAGGGAGATACGACGACGCTCTTCGTCGATGTCCAGAACCATGACTTCCACTTCGTCGCCGACCTGTACGACTTTCGAAGGGTGGATGTTCTTGTTGGTCCAGTCCATTTCCGAAACGTGTACCAGACCTTCAACGCCTTCTTCCAGCTCAGCGAAGCAGCCGTAGTCGGTCAGGTTGGTTACACGAGCGGTAACGCGAGTGCCTTCTGGGTAACGGGCTTTGATAGCAACCCATGGATCTTCGCCCAGTTGCTTCAGGCCCAGGGAAACACGGTTGCGTTCGCGATCGTATTTCAGAACCTTGACGTCGATTTCGTCACCAACGTTGACGATTTCGGAAGGATGCTTGATACGCTTCCACGCCATGTCGGTGATGTGCAGCAGGCCGTCCACGCCACCCAGATCGACGAATGCGCCGTAATCGGTGAGGTTTTTGACGATACCTTTGACTTGCTGGCCTTCCTGCAGGGATTCCAGCAGAGCTTCACGCTCGGCGGAGTTCTCGGCTTCCAGGACGCTGCGACGGGAAACGACAACGTTGTTGCGCTTCTGGTCCAGCTTGATGACCTTGAATTCCAGCTCTTTGCCTTCCAGGTGCGTGGTGTCGCGCACTGGACGGACGTCAACCAGGGAACCTGGCAGGAACGCACGGATGCCGTTAACGTCGACAGTGAAGCCGCCTTTAACCTTACCGTTGATAACGCCCTTGACCACTTCCTCAGCTGCGAAGGCTGCTTCCAGAACGATCCAGCATTCAGCGCGCTTGGCTTTTTCACGGGACAGCTTGGTTTCACCGAAACCGTCTTCAACCGAATCCAGAGCAACGTGAACTTCGTCACCGACATTGATAGTCAGGTCACCAGCATCGTTGTAGAACTGTTCCAGCGGGATGAGTGCTTCAGACTTCAGGCCAGCGTGAACGGTTACCCAGCGAGCCTGGTAATCGATATCAACGATAACACCGGTGATGATGGAGCCTGCCTGAAGGTTCAGGGTCTTTAGGCTTTCTTCAAAGAGTTCCGCAAAGCTTTCGCTCATTTTAATTCCTGTAGATGAGGGCGAAGAATACGCCCATCTCCACACCCCAGACGGTGTGGGTTAGTTTCATTTAAAAGAAGCGTCGCAGGACTATGACTGGTCCCCTGCGGCCTTCTTGGTCACCCGGCGATATCGCGAATGGCGATCTCGCTCATGATGCGTTCAAGCACCTGATCGATGGACAACTCCGTGGAATCCAGCTGTATCGCATCAGCCGCCGGCTTGAGCGGAGCTACTGCGCGCTGGGTATCACGCTCGTCGCGTGCACGGATCTCATCTAGCAGACTCGACAGACTAACACCCTCGACTTTGCCCTTCAACTGCAAATATCGGCGGCGCGCCCGTTCCTCGGCACTGGCGGTGAGGAAAATCTTCAGCGGCGCATCCGGAAAAACCACTGTGCCCATGTCGCGACCGTCAGCCACCAGGCCCGGTGCTTCCTGGAAAGCACGCTGGCGCTGCAGCAGCGCCTCGCGTACCGCCGGCAATGCCGCCACCTGAGAAGCGCCGGAGCCGACGCTTTCAGTACGGATGACGTCGCTGACTTCATCGCCTTCCAGAATGATGCGCTGCAGCTGACCGTCGGTCGCCGCGATGAACTGCACATCCAGATGAGCGGCCAGTTTCTTCAGCAGCTCTTCATTGGTCAGGTCGACACCATGGTTGTGCGCAGCGAACGCCAGCAGGCGATACAGCGCACCGGAATCCAGCAGATTCCAGCCCAGACGCTTGGCCAGGATCCCGGCGACCGTGCCCTTGCCCGAACCGCTTGGCCCATCGATGGTGATGACCGGTGCAATGTTTTTCACGACTGAGCCTCTTGAGCCACGCGAATGCCGACCTGCGCGCACAGCGCGAGGAAGTTCGGGAACGACGTCGCGACGTTGGCGCAATCATGGATGCGGATCGGTGCAGTGGCGCGCAGCGACGCGACGCTGAAAGCCATGGCGATACGGTGATCACCGTGACCATGCACTTCGCCGCCACCGATCTGGCCGCCATCAATGATGATGCCGTCGGGAGTCGGCTGGCATTTGACGCCCAGCGCCAGCAAGCCGTCCGCCATGACTTGAATGCGATCCGACTCCTTGACCCGCAGCTCTTCAGCACCTGTCAACACGGTACGACCTTCGGCACACGCCGCCGCCACGAACAGCACCGGGAATTCGTCGATGGCCAGTGGCACCAACGCTTCCGGAATCTCGATACCCTTGAGTTTAGCAGCGCGCACACGCAGGTCAGCCACTGGCTCGCCGCCAACTTCACGCTGGTTTTCCAGAGTGATGTCCGCGCCCATCAGACGCAGAATGTCGATGACGCCGGTACGGGTCGGGTTGATGCCAACGTGCTCCAGCACCAGCTCGGAACCTTCGGCGATTGACGCCGCCACCAGGAAGAACGCCGACGACGAGATGTCGCCCGGCACTTCAATGTGGGTCGCCGTCAGCTTGCCGCCGGACTCGACCGATGCGGTGGCGCCATCGACGCTTACCGGGTAGCCAAAACCGCGCAGCATGCGCTCGGTATGGTCACGGGTCGGCGCCGGCTCGGTCACGGTGGTCTTGCCTTCGGCGTACAGGCCCGCCAGCAGCAGGCAGGACTTCACCTGAGCACTGGCCATCGGCATGGTGTAGGTCAGCCCCTTGAGCTTGTGCCCGCCACGAATGGTCATCGGCGGACGACCTTCGGCAGCCGTTTCGATCACGGCGCCCATTTCACGCAGCGGATTGGCCACGCGATTCATCGGACGCTTGGACAGCGACGCATCGCCGGTCAGGGTGCTGTCGAAGTTCTGCGCCGCCAGCAGGCCGGACAACAGGCGCATCGAGGTGCCGGAGTTGCCCAGATAGATCGGACCCGGCGCAGGCTTCAGACCGTGCAGGCCGACGCCGTGAATGGTCACACGACCGTGGTGCGGGCCTTCGATGACCACGCCCATGTCGCGAAATGCCTGCAAGGTCGCCAGGGCATCTTCGCCCTCGAGGAAACCTTCAACCTCGGTCACGCCTTCGGCCAGCGAGCCGAGCATGATCGAGCGGTGGGAAATCGATTTGTCACCTGGTACGCGAATCCGACCGGACAGGCGGCCACCAGGTTGAGCCAGGAAAATCAGATCGTTGGAATTCATAGCGTCCACATAGGCCCTGCGGGCCAGGATTTTACTGAAATGCTCGCGGGCAACCCGGGCGCGCGTGAAGACGCCCAACAATTGGTGCCCATCCCCTGCATCGACCGCGTCGCGCAAGGCGTCGAGGTCGCTGCGAAATGTATCGAGTGTGCGCAGGACAGCCTCGCGGTTGGCGAGGAAGATGTCGTGCCACATCACCGGGTCGCTTCCGGCGATTCTTGTGAAATCGCGGAAACCGCCCGCAGCGTAACGGAAGATCTCAAGGTTTTCATTGCGTTTGGCCAACGAGTCGACCAGACCGAAGGCCAGCAGGTGCGGCAGATGACTGGTCGCAGCCAGCACTTCATCATGGCGCTCGACCTGCATGTGCTCGACGTCGGCACCCAGTTCGCGCCACAAGCGATCAACCACCGCCAGTGCGGCCGGGTCGGTCTGCTCGAGCGGCGTCAGAATCACCTTGTGCCGACGGAACAGCTCAGAGTTGGAGGCTTCCACCCCGCTCTGCTCGGAGCCGGCAATCGGATGGCCCGGCACGAAGCGCGCTGGCATACCGCCAAACGCCTCGGTCGCCGCGCGCACCACATTGCCCTTGGCGCTGCCGACATCGGTCAGAATCGCCTGCCCCAGATCAACGCTCGCCAGACGAGCCAGGACTTTCTCCATGGCCAGAATCGGCACCGCCAGCTGAATCACGTCGGCGCCCTGACACGCAGCGATCAGGTCTTCTTCACAACGGTCCACCACACCCAACTCGACCGCCAGCTTGCGCGATTGCGGGTCGAGATCGACCCCGACCACTTCGCGGCAGATACCGCTTTCACGCAAGCCTTTGGCAAACGAACCACCGATCAAGCCCAGACCGACCACTACAAGGCGACCGATCATAGGTGCAGCAGATTGCAGAGCAGTGACATCACCCACGAGCCAGAACCTTACGCAGCGCTTCGAGGAAGCGGCTGTTTTCCGCCGGCAGACCGATGGTCACCCGCAGGTGGTTCGGCATGCCGTAATTGGCCACCGGACGCACAATCACGCCTTCACGCAGCAAGCCCTGAAAGATCGGCGCTGCGACCTGACCGAGATCGACGCAGATGAAGTTGCCTTTGGACTCGATCCAGCTCAGACCCAACTCACGGAACCCCGCCTGCAACTGCTGCATGCCGGATTCGTTGAGCTGACGGCTTTGCGCCAGATACTCTTCGTCTTTCAGCGCCGCACAGGCCGCGGCCAAGGCCAGGCTGTTGACGTTGAACGGCTGGCGCACGCGGTTCAGCACGTCCGCTACTACCGCAGTGGACAGGCCATAACCGACGCGCAGCGCTGCAAGGCCATAGGCCTTGGAGAACGTGCGCGATACCAGCAGATTCGGGTACGCCGCGAGGAAGTCCAGACCGTCCGGCAGATCGCTGCCTTCGGCGTATTCGATGTACGCCTCGTCCAGCACCACCAGCACGTGCTCCGGCACGTCCTGCAAGAACTCGTCCAGCGCTTCGGCACCGAACCAGGTGCCGGTCGGGTTGTTCGGATTGGCGATGAATACCACGCGGGTATTGGCGTCTATGGCCGCGAGCATCGCAGGCAGGTCATGCCCCCAGTCTTTGGCCGGAACCACTTTGGCCTGCGCACCGACAGCCTGGGTGGCGATCGGGTAAACAGCGAACGCGTGCTCACTGAACACGGCGTTCAGGCCCGGCGCCAGATAGGCGCGCGCCACCAGCTCGAGAATGTCGTTGGAGCCGTTGCCCAGGGTCACCTGGTTCACCTCGACGCGGCACTGCTCGGCCAACAGCGATTTCAGCGCGAAGCCGTTGCCGTCCGGATAGCGGGTCAGCTCGGCCAGTTCTTCGCGGATCGCCGCCAAGGCTTTCGGACTGGCGCCCAGCGGATTTTCGTTGCTTGCCAGTTTGACGATTTTCGCCGGATCCAGATCCAGCTCGCGCGCCAGTTCGTCCACAGGCTTGCCCGGAACGTACGGCGAAAGTTGTTGCACGCCCGGCTGTGCCAGAGCGAGGAAGTTGCCACTCATTTGCTACCGCCCCTTAAAGAACTGCTTTCGGGTAGGAACCCAGCACTTTGAGTGCTACTGCTTCCTGACTGATCTTTTCCAGCACACCTTTGATCAGCGGATCACGGTGATGGCCGACAAAGTCGATGAAGAACACGTAGGTCCATTTGCCGCTGCGCGACGGACGGGTTTCGATCCGGGTCAGGTCGATCCCGTTGTCATGGAACGGCACCAGCAGCTCGTGAAGCGCGCCGGGCTTGTTGCTCATCGAGACGATGATCGAAGTCTTGTCGTCGCCGGTCGGCGGCACTTCCTGGTTACCGATCATCAGGAAGCGCGTCGAGTTGTCCGGACGGTCTTCGATCTTCTCGGCCAGACGCGTCAGGCCATACAAGCCTGCGGCCATGTCGCCAGCAATCGCCGCCGAATTCCACTCACCCTTGACCCGCTTCGCCGCTTCAGCGTTGCTCGACACCGCCACGCGCTCGACATTCGGGTAATGCGCGTCCAGCCACTTGCGGCACTGGGCCAGCGACTGCGCGTGGGAGTAGATGCGGCTGATGCTGTCGGTCTTGGTGTTTTCACCGACCAACAGGTGATGATGGATGCGCAGCTCGACTTCACCGCAGATCACCATGTCGTGCTCGAGGAAGCTGTCGAGGGTGTGATTGACCGCGCCTTCGGTGGAGTTTTCCACCGGCACCACGCCAAAGTTCACCGCACCCGCCGCCACTTCACGGAACACTTCGTCGATTGCCGCCATCGGCTTGCTGATCACCGCGTGACCGAAGTGCTTCATGGCCGCCGCCTGGGTGAAGGTGCCCTCAGGGCCGAGGTAAGCCACTTTCAGCGGCTGCTCGAGCGCCAGGCACGAGGACATGATTTCGCGGAACAACCGCGCCATCTCTTCGTTACCCAGCGGCCCCTGATTGCGCTCCATCACCCGCTTGAGCACCTGAGCTTCACGCTCGGGACGATAGAACACCGGCACTTCGCCTTCGGCCAGCGAGGCCATCTTTACTCGCGCAACTTCCTGGGCGCAGCGGGCGCGTTCGCTGATCAGCTCGAGGACCTTGCTGTCCAGAGCGTCAATGCGAACGCGCAGTGCCTTGAGTTCTTGCTCGGACATCAGCCGTGTTCCTTCTCGAATTCAGCCATGTACGCCACCAGCGCGTTGACGGCGTTGATGTCGACGGCGTTGTAGATGGAGGCGCGCATGCCGCCCACGGAGCGGTGGCCTTTGAGGTTGAGCAGGCCGCGCTCGTCGGCACCGGCGAGGAACGGCTTGTCCAGGCGATCGTCAGCCAGACGGAATGGCACGTTCATCCACGAGCGGTCCGACTTGTTGATCGGGTTGCTATAGAGGCCGCTGGCGTCGATGAAGTCGTACAGCGTGCGCTGCTTGACGTCATTGAGCTTGGCGATCGCTTCGACGCCGCCCTGCTCTTTCAGCCACTGGAACACCAGGCCGGACAGGTACCAGGCCAGGGTCGGCGGGGTGTTGTACATCGAGCCGTTATCGGCCGCGACCTTGTAGTTGAGCATGGTCGGGCACAGCGAACGCGCCTTGCCCAGCAGGTCTTCGCGGATAATGTTGACGACAATACCGCTCGGGCCGATGTTCTTCTGTGCGCCGGCGTAGATCATGCCGAAACGCGAGATGTCGACCGGACGCGAGAGGATGTCCGAGGACATATCGGCGACCAGCGGCACATCACCGGTTTCCGGGATCCACTGGAATTCCAGACCGCCGATGGTTTCGTTCGGCGCGTAGTGAACGTAAGCGGCGTCTTTCGACAGATTCCACTCGTTCTGGCCCGGAATGGCGAAATAGTCGTAAGGCTTGGCGGTGGCGGCAACATTGACGTGGCCGTAGCGCGAGGCTTCTTCGATGGCTTTCTGCGACCAGATACCGGTGTCGATATAGTCGGCGCTGCCGCCTTCAGGCAACAGGTTCAGCGGGATCTGCGCGAATTGCTGGCTGGCGCCCCCCTGCAGAAACAGCACTTTATAGTTCGACGGGATATTCAGCAGGTCACGCAGGTCCTGCTCGGCCTGGGTGGCGATGGACACGAACTCATCGCTGCGATGGCTCATTTCCATGACCGACAGACCCTTGCCATGCCAATCAAGGAGTTCACCCTGGGCACGTTGCAGGACAGCTTCAGGAAGCGCCGCAGGACCGGCACAGAAGTTATAGGCTCGCTTGCTCACATCCAATCTCGCTCTGATTTGGTGGTATCACGCAATAAATCACACTACCGATCAACACAGCCCTGTGGGAGCGAGCCTGCTCGCGAATGCATCACCGCGGTGGGTCAGAGGTACCGCAGCGCCTGCATTCGCGAGCAGGCTCGCTCCCACAGGGGATCTCCATGATGTCGAAATTTCATACCGGACAAATAACAAGGGGGCGAATTTTCATCCGCCCCCTCGCTTGTCCGCTTATTCCTGCGGCTCTTCGTCAGCTGCGGCGTCGAGTTGCTGGTCCTCGGCAACGTCGTCGATCACGACATCCCCCTCGAACCCGGCACCCTCTTCACCTTCAAGCTCATCGCCTTCGACTTCCGACGGCTCCTGAACCCGCTCCAGACCGACCAGGGTTTCATCCTTGGCCAGTTTGATCAGGGTCACGCCCTGGGTGTTACGGCCCAGGCTCGACACTTCGTCGACACGGGTGCGCACCAGAGTGCCCTGATCGGAGATCAGCATGATTTCTTCGCCGTCGAGCACCTGAACCGCACCGACCAGTCGGCCGTTACGCTCGTTGCTGACCATGGCGATCACGCCCTGGCCGCCACGCTTGTACTCAGGGAACTCGGTGATCGCGGTGCGCTTGCCATAACCACGCTCGGAAGCGGTGAGGATCTGGCTGCCTTCTTCCGGGATCAGCATCGAAATCAGCTTCTGCCCTTCCGGCAGACGCATGCCGCGCACACCACGTGCGGTACGGCCCATGGCACGCACGTCAGACTCTTTGAAGCGCGTGACTTTGCCGCCGTCGGAGAACAGCATCACTTCGCGCTCGCCATCGGTGATGGCCGCAGAGATCAGCACATCGCCTTCGTCCAGCTCCAGCGCGATCAGACCGACGCTGCGCTGACGGCTGAAGGATTCCAGCGGGGTCTTCTTCACGGTGCCGTTGGCGGTCGCCATGAAGATGTAGTGACCTTCGGTGTATTCCTCGACCGGCAGCATGGTGGTGATGTATTCACCATCATCCAGCGGCAGCAGGTTGACCAGCGGGCGACCACGGGCGGCACGGGACGCTTCCGGAATTTCGTAAGTCTTCAGCCAGTACACCTTGCCTTTGCTGGAGAACAGCAGCAGCGTGGTGTGACTGTTGGCTACCAGCAGGTGAGCGATGTAGTCCTCATCCTTGACGCCGGTCGCCGATTTGCCTTTGCCGCCACGACGCTGAGCCTGGTACGCAGCCAGCGGCTGAGTCTTGGCGTAGCCACCGTGGGAGATGGTCACGACGCGCTCTTCTTCCGGGATCATGTCGCCCAGGGTCAGATCGAGGCGCGCATCGAGAATCTCGGTGCGGCGCACGTCGCCGTATTCGGCGCGGATCACTTCCAGCTCTTCGCGGATCACTTCCATCAGGCGCACGGCGCTGTTGAGGATGCGGATCAGCTCGCCGATCTGGTTGAGGATCTCTTGATACTCGGCCAGCAGCTTCTCGTGCTCCAGACCGGTCAGACGGTGCAGACGCAGTTCCAGAATGGCTTGCGCCTGCTCTGGCGACAGGAAGTACTTGCCTTCACGCAGACCGTACTGCGGATCGAGGTTCTCCGGACGGCACGAATCGGCGCCGGCACGTTCAACCATCGCGACTACGGCGCTGGATTCCCAAGGGGTGCTGACCAGCGCTTCCTTGGCTTCCGACGGGGTCGGCGACGCCTTGATCAGGGCGATCACCGGGTCGATGTTCGACAGGGCAACGGCCTGACCTTCGAGGATATGACCACGCTCGCGGGCCTTGCGCAGTTCGAATACGGTACGACGGGTGACCACTTCGCGACGGTGACGGACGAAGGCTTCCAGCAGATCCTTGAGGTTCAGGATGCGCGGACGGCCGTCGATCAGCGCGACGATGTTGATGCCGAATACCGATTGCAGCTGGGTCTGGGCGTAGAGGTTGTTGAGGATCACCTCAGGCACTTCGCCGCGACGCAGTTCGATCACGACGCGCATACCGTCCTTGTCGGACTCGTCGCGCAGCTCGGTGATGCCTTCAAGCTTCTTCTCTTTGACCAGCTCGGCGATCTTCTCGATCAGACGCGCCTTGTTCAGCTGATACGGGAGTTCGGTAATGACGATCTGCTGACGGCCACCGACCTTGTCGATGTCTTCGATGATCGAACGGGC
The DNA here is from genome assembly GCF_030209055.1 of Pseudomonas sp. lyk4-TYG-107. NCBI lineage: Bacteria > Pseudomonadati > Pseudomonadota > Gammaproteobacteria > Pseudomonadales > Pseudomonadaceae > Pseudomonas > Pseudomonas sp. lyk4-TYG-107. The sequence continues at coordinate 116,091 of NZ_JARVST010000004.1, read as the reverse complement.
ACGCATGTAAATGCGGCCGCGACCGGTGCGGTAGGCTTCGATGATGCCGGCACGACCGTTGATGATCGCGGCCGTCGGGAAGTCCGGACCAGGGATGTATTGCATCAGCTCATCGACGGTCAGCTCGGGATTGTCGATGAGGGCCAGGCAACCGTCGATGACTTCACCGAGGTTGTGCGGCGGAATGTTGGTTGCCATGCCCACGGCGATACCGCTGGAACCGTTGACCAGCAGGTTGGGGATGCGCGTCGGCATCACCGCCGGGATCATTTCGGTGCCGTCGTAGTTCGGCACCCAGTCCACGGTTTCTTTATGCAGGTCAGCCAGCAGCTCGTGCGCCAGCTTGGTCATGCGCACTTCGGTGTATCGCATGGCCGCGGCGTTGTCGCCGTCCACCGAACCGAAGTTGCCCTGACCGTCAACCAGCAGGTAGCGCAGGGAGAAAGGCTGAGCCATGCGGACGATGGTGTCGTACACCGCGGTATCACCGTGCGGGTGATACTTACCGATCACGTCACCGACAACACGGGCAGATTTCTTGTACGGCTTGTTGAAGTCGTTGCCCAGCTCGCTCATCGCGAACAGTACGCGACGGTGCACGGGCTTGAGGCCATCGCGCGCATCCGGCAGTGCACGGCCGACGATTACGCTCATCGCGTAGTCGAGGTAGGACTGTTTCAGCTCGTCTTCGATATTGACCGGGAGGATTTCTTTGGCCAGTTCGCCCATGAGAAGCCTGATTCCTTTTTCTGGTGAAACTTCGTCATATCCATATGGGATGTACGAAGCTCGTCGGGGCAGGCTGAGTGCCATGCGCCGACTTACGACAAATCAACAAATCGAACCGTGGATTTGCGCAGTAAAGACAGCTCCGTGAAGCTGCCTCGGAAAACGCCGGATGTTATCACAAGAGCCGCCACGCACCTATCCCCCAGATGCGCATGGAGCATAGTTAGTTGACCGATGACAGGCGTAAAGGGGACGAGAGAGGCTCAGAGCTTCTTTGAATGCAGTTTTGAGGTCAGGTTTTGCGATGTTTATTGACTTTTAGGGCCCCATCGCTGGCAAGCCAGCTCCCACAGGGTCAGCGGCGAGCACAGAACCTGTGGGAGCTGGCTTGCCAGCGAAGGCGTCCTTGCAGACGCCAAAGCCAATCAATGCAGGCGCTTGCGGCACATCAACTGAGCCATTTTCGCCGTATCCGGCCGCTCGACGATGCCCTTTTCAGTGACGATCGCATCGATCAGATCCGCCGGCGTCACGTCGAACACCGGGTTGAACGCCTCGACATCGGCCCCCACGCGCTTGCCACCCACCTCCAGCAACTCGGCGCCGTCACGTTCCTCGATCGGGATGTCGTCGCCACTGGCCAGATGCATGTCGATGGTCGAACTCGGCGCCACCACCATGAAACGCACGCCGTGGTGCATGGCGTTGACCGCCAGTTGATAGGTGCCGATCTTGTTCGCCACGTCGCCATTGGCAGTGATGCGGTCAGCGCCGACGATCACCCAGGTCACGCCTTTGGTCTTCATGATGTGTGCAGCGGCCGAATCGGCATTCAGCGTCACCGGGATGCCTTCGTTCGCCAGCTCCCACGCGGTCAGGCGCGAACCCTGCAGCCATGGCCGGGTTTCATCGGCATACACCCGCTCGACCATGCCTTCCAGATACGCCGCACGAATCACCCCCAGCGCGGTACCGAAACCACCGGTGGCCAGAGCACCAGTGTTGCAGTGGGTCAGGATCGCCTGGGCATTGCCCTGATGCTTGCGGATCAGATCGACGCCGAGCTGGGCCATGGTCAGGTTGGCTTCGCGGTCGCTTTCATGAATGGCAATGGCTTCGGCTTCCAGCGCCACCAGCGGATCGGCATTGTCCTTCAGACGATCGAGCCGATCGTGCATGCGATTCAACGCCCAGAACAGGTTGACCGCCGTCGGGCGGGAATCCGCCAGCAGGGCGAAATCCTCTTCCAGCGCCGCGTACCAGTCGCCGCCTTCAGCCACGCGGGCGCGGGCCGCCAGCACAATGCCATAGGCCGCGCTGATGCCGATGGCCGGTGCGCCACGCACCACCATCGAACGAATCGCCTCAGCCACACCGGCAGCGCTGGTGTAGGCAATCCACGTTTCCTCGAACGGCAAAATACGCTGATCCAGCAGGTGGAGCGCGCCATCTCGCCAATCGATGGCCTTTACTTTCTCCGCAGCCAACAGTCGATCGCGCATCCCTCACCCCGCACTCATGAACAAAAGCCGCCGATTATAGCGATCCCCCCGCGAAGACGCTCGGGTATACTTCGCCATCCTTTACAAAAGCACTGGAACCGACCCTCGATGCCGAAACCTGCCATTGCGCTCGACTTATTATTGCTGCCGACCTGGCTGGTACCCGTCGAACCTGCAGGCGTTGTGCTCAAGGAGCATGGCCTGGGCATTCGCGACGGTCGCATCGTGTTTATCGGCCCGCGCGCCGAAGCATTGAAGTGTAACGCCACAGAAGTCCGCGAATTACCGGACGTGCTGCTCAGCCCGGGCCTGATCAACGCTCACGGGCATGCGGCGATGACCCTGTTCCGCGGTCTGGCCGACGATCTGCCGCTGATGACCTGGCTGGAAAACCACATCTGGCCGGCCGAAGCCAAATGGGTCGATGAAGAGTTCGTCCGTGATGGCACTGACTTGGCGATTGCCGAGCAGATCAAGGGCGGCATCAGCTGTTTCTCGGACATGTATTTCTTCCCGAAAGTCGCCAGTGAGCGCGTGCACAATAGCGGCATTCGCGCGCAGATCGCGATTCCGATCCTCGATTTCCCGATCCCCGGCGCCAGCAGCGCCGATGAGGCCATTCGTCAGGGCGTCGAGCTGTTCGGCGATCTGAAGCATCACGAACGGATCAAGATCACCTTCGGCCCCCATGCACCCTACACCGTGGGCGACGAGAACCTGGAAAAAATCCGCGTGATCGCCGAAGAGCTGGACGCGTCGATCCACATGCACGTCCACGAGACCGCCTTCGAAGTCCAGCAATCGCTGGAGCATCGCGGCGAGCGGCCACTGGCCCGCCTCGGTCGCCTCGGCCTGCTGGGCCCGCGCTTCCAGGCGGTGCACATGACCCAGATCAGCGATGACGATCTGGCATTGCTGGTAGAAAGCAACACCAGCGTGATCCACTGCCCGGAATCGAATCTGAAGCTGGCCAGCGGGTTCTGCCCGGTGGAGCGCCTGTGGCAGGCTGGCGTGAACGTCGCCGTCGGCACCGATGGCGCGGCGAGCAACAACGACCTCGACCTGCTCGGCGAAACCCGCACTGCCGCGCTGCTGGCCAAAGCCGTCGCCGGCTCGGCCACCGCGCTGGACGCCCATCGTGCGCTGCGCATGGCCACGCTCAACGGCGCACGGGCCTTGGGCATCGAGGCGCAGGTCGGTTCGCTGGAGATCGGCAAGGCTGCGGACATTGTCGCTTTCGACCTGTCCGGCCTGGCTCAGCAACCGGTCTATGACCCGGTGTCGCAGCTTATTTATGCCACCGGCCGCGACTGCGTGAAACACCTGTGGGTCGCCGGCAAACAGTTACTCGACGACCGGCGCCTGACCCGTCTGGACGAACAACAGCTGGGCGCCACCGCCCGGGCCTGGGGCCAGCGCATCAGCGGCCATACCGAATCGTAAACACCGCGGAGCAGACTCCGCGGCTACAGCCCTTTTCAAGTTTTTCGAGGAATACATCATGAGCAACGTCGACCACGCCGAAATCGCCAAATTCGAAGCCCTGGCCCATCGCTGGTGGGACCGTGAAAGCGAGTTCAAACCGCTGCACGACATCAACCCGCTGCGCGTCAACTGGATTGACGAGCGAGTCAATCTGGCCGGCAAGAAAGTTCTCGACGTCGGTTGCGGCGGCGGCATCCTCAGCGAAGCCATGGCCCAGCGCGGCGCCACTGTCATGGGCATCGACATGGGCGAAGCGCCACTGGCGGTTGCACAACTGCATCAGCTGGAGTCCGGGGTCAGCGTCGAATACCGGCAGATCACCGCCGAAGCCCTGGCTGAAGAAATGCCCGAGCAGTTCGACGTCGTAACCTGCCTGGAAATGCTGGAGCACGTACCGGACCCGTCGTCGGTGATCCGCGCCTGCTACCGCATGGTCAAGCCCGGCGGCCAGGTGTTCTTTTCGACCATCAACCGCAACCCGAAGGCGTACCTGTTCGCCATCATCGGCGCCGAATACATCATGAAGCTGCTGCCGCGCGGCACCCACGACTTCAAGAAATTCATCCGCCCGTCCGAGCTGGGCGCCTGGAGCCGCATTGCCGGCCTGACCGTCAAGGACATCATCGGCCTGACCTACAACCCGCTGACCAAGCACTACAAGCTGGCCAGCGACGTTGACGTCAACTACATGATCCAGACCCTGCGCGAGGAGTAAGCCGATGGCCATCAGAGCAGTCCTTTTCGACATGGACGGCACCCTGCTCGACACCGCGCCGGACTTCTTCGCCATCTGTCAGGCGATGCGCGCGGATCGCGGCTTGCCGCCGATGAACGACAAGCACATCCGCGACGAAATCTCCGGCGGCGCCAAAGCGATGGTCGCGGTGACGTTCTCGATGGACCCGGAATCGCCGGGCTTCGAGGAGCTGCGTCAGGAATTCCTCGAGCGTTATCTGGCCGGTTGCGCTGTGCACAGCAAGCTGTTCGACGGCATGGGCGAGTTGCTGGCCGACATCGAGCGGGCCAACCTGATCTGGGGCGTGGTCACCAACAAACCGGTACGGTTTGCCGAGCCGATCATGCAACAGCTGGGGCTGGCCGAGCGCTCGGCGCTGCTGATCTGCCCGGATCACGTGAAGAACAGCAAGCCGGATCCGGAGCCGCTGATCCTCGCGTGCAAGATGCTTGATCTGGATCCGTCGACGGTTTTGTTTGTGGGCGATGATCTGCGCGATATCGAATCCGGGCGCGATGCCGGCACCAAGACCTGCGCCGTGACCTACGGCTATATCCACCCGGACGACAACCCGCGGCACTGGGGCGCGGATGTGGTGGTGGATCATCCGCTGGAGTTGCGCAAGGTGCTCGACAGCGCGCTGTGCAGCTGCTGAAAACGGCCTTTGTGGCGAGGGGATTTATCCCCGATGGGTTGCGAAGCAGCCCCCGCAATCTTTCAGGTCGATTCGATATGCAGGTTTACGACTGCTTCGCAGCCGGTCGGGGATAAATCCCCTCACCACAAGGAAGCAGGTCTTCATGAATGGATTGTGAGGTTCTTATGTTCGATTACACCGCCCGTCCCGAATTGCTCAAGGATCGGGTCATTCTGGTCACCGGTGCCGGTCGTGGCATCGGTGCGGCTGCCGCGAAAACCTACGCCGCCCACGGCGCCACCGTGCTACTGCTGGGCAAGACCGAAGCCAATCTGACTCAGGTCTACGACGAGATCGAAGCCGCGGGGCATCCACAACCGGCAGTGATCCCGTTCAACCTCGAGACCGCCCTGCCCCATCAATACGATGAGCTGGCGGCGATGATCGAGAGCGAGTTCGGCCACCTCGACGGCTTGCTGCACAACGCCTCGATCATCGGGCCGCGCACGCCGATCGAGCAGCTGTCGGGCGAAAACTTCATGCGTGTCATGCAAGTCAACGTCAATGCCATGTTCATGCTGACCAGCACCCTGCTGCCGCTGCTCAAGCTGTCGCAGGATGCCTCGGTGGTGTTCACCTCCAGCAGCGTCGGGCGCAAGGGCCGGGCCTACTGGGGCGCTTACGGAGTATCGAAGTTCGCCACCGAAGGCTTGATGCAAACCCTGGCCGATGAAGTCGATGGCGTGGCACCCGTGCGCTCCAACAGCATCAACCCGGGCGGCACGCGTACCAGCATGCGTGCACAGGCCTATCCGGGAGAAAACCCGCTGAACAATCCGACCCCGGAAGAGATCATGCCGGTGTACCTGTACCTGATGGGCCCGGACAGCACGGGCATCAATGGCCAGGCATTCAACGCGCAATAACTGCCATACGTCGCTTTTGTTGCCGTGGCGGATTACCGTCGCGGCACACAATTGCCGCTTCCCACCGTCACACCTCAGTCAAATATCCGCCACCCGCCCTCAAAGCAAAAAGCCATCCTGTTGATTCATAAAGGTTTTAATAAACCTGAACCGAATGGCACGACTTTCGCTCTAATTCTCCTCAAAGCATGCCGTGTGAAGGCACTGGGGCAAGGCCGATTTCGATAGCTGACTAATCGTCATCAGGCAGACTAAACTTACGCCAAATGTCCTACGGGACTGATGGATCAGTATGACGCGCAGCCCATAGCCGCTCTCACCCAGCCTGTAAGACAGACTTACTGCTTAGGGGCTCACGCCATATGAAATCACCTTCCCAGACCAATGCAATTGACTTTGACAGTGCCAAATTGCAACGCCTGGGCTTTGGTCAGCTGCCTCCGCTTCTGGAACGCCCGGCCAGCCTGGCGCAATTGCGCCAGCAAATGAGCCTGCAACTGCAAACCAGTCTTGAGCCGCAACGAATCCTCGGTCTGTTTTTCCGCGAAGTTCAGCGTCTTGTGCCGCTGGATGCCTTGAGCTACGTGCATTCGGGCAGCGACTTGCGCCTGGAGTTCGGTGCCCGCGGTCACCATTCGGTCAGCTACAGCCTCAGCCACGAAGGCGAGCACCTGGGTGAACTGGTCTTCCGCCGCAACCAGCGCTTCAGCGAGCAGGATCAGGGCAACCTCGAATCGCTGCTGTCGTCGCTGCTGTTTCCGATGCGCAACGCCCTGCTCTACCGCGCCGCAACGCAAAGTGCGCTGCGCGACCCGTTGACCGGAACCGGCAACCGGATCGCCATGGAGCAGACCCTGCAACGCGAGATCGACATGTCACGCCGGCACCTGCAACCGTTGTCGGTGCTGATGCTCGACATCGACCACTTCAAACGGGTCAACGACAGCCATGGCCACAGTGCCGGGGATGACGTGCTCAAAGCGGTGGCAGCGTCGATCAAGGGCCAACTGCGTAACGTCGACATGGTGTTTCGCTATGGCGGGGAAGAATTTCTGATCTTGCTGTGCAACACCGGCCGGGAAGCGGCAGCGATGGTCGGCGAGCGTCTGCGCCACGCCGCGCAGACTGCAGAATATTTCGCGGACGGCAAACTGATCGACCTGACCGTGAGCCTTGGCTGCTCGACTCTGTTGCCGGGAGAGTCAGCTGACAGCCTGCTGCGCCGGGCCGACAGTGCGCTGTACGTGGCCAAGCGCGAAGGGCGTAATCGGTTGGCAATGGCGGGCTGAGTCCTTCCAGACACCCAAAAACCACTGTGGGAGCGGGCTTGCTCGCGAAAGCGGTGTGCCAGTCAAACAATTGCTGACTGACACACCGCTTTCGCGAGCAAGCCCGCTCCCACATTTGCTTTGGCGTTTTGCCGAGAATCAGCTCTCTACAAGCGCCCGGCGTTCACGCCCGTGCAACGCCCGCTCGGCAGTTTCCAGTTGCATGCAGCGCTCCAGAAACAGGTACATGTAGTCGTAGCTCTTGCACACCGCCTGACGCAGTTCGGTCTGCAGCGCCTTGCTCGGGTTCATGCCCGCCAGCGTGCAGATGATTTCCAGCGCCTCCCACGGGTGCGCGTCGTCGTACTGGGCATGCATCTTCAGCCACTTCATTGCACGCTTGCGCTCTTCTTCCGGGAACGCTGCCGCGTACACGCCAGTTGAGCAGACCAGCGCCGACCACTCCCCGGTCGCGCCCTCGATGGCGTAGTTGGTCGCAGCGATGGCGACGATCAGCGAATCCGCCGAACTCGTATGCCAGCACCAGTGACTCAATGCATGCAGTTCCGGCGGTACTTGCTGGGCCTGCAGATCCTCCAGGCTGACCCCATGCGCGCGACTCCAGTTCAGCCAGTAGTCGGCATGATTGAGTTCGACGCGGATGTTGCGCATCAGCCAGCGGCGCGCCATGTCCTCCCCAGGATGGCGGGCAAACTTGGTTTTGGTCAGGTTCTGCGCCATATACAACGCAAACTGTTCAACTACTGGCCAGCCCCCGATCAAGTACTGGCGCATGGTTTTGGCGCTGAGCTTGTTATCGCGCATGCGCAGGTACAGTTCATGTTCGACAACCCGGCGCTTGCTCTCGCTGCAATCTGCAATGAGCTGTTGTGCCCAGGCAGGATAACTTGCAGCTTCCATGAGTGGTCCGGTTCGGTTGAATGTGTCGATCACTGTTCGGCTCCTTTTGATTTGTGATTGTAAGGATCGGCAAGATATTTCAACGGAACGTGCCAGGCGCCTTGAACAACAGCGGCTGCGGTCTGGCGGGCCGACTTTGCAAACTGTCGCAGGTAAACAACTGCGGGCGTTCGATGACATAACCCTGAGCGTAATCCACCCCGATTTCAAGCAATGCCTGCTCGATCTGGGTTGTTTCAACAAACTCGGCAATTGTCTGCTTACCCATGACATGCCCGATGTGATTGATCACCTCGACCATTGCACGGTTAATCGGGTCGTCCAGCATATCCTTTACGAAACTCCCGTCGATCTTCAGGAAGTCTACAGGCAAATGTTTCAGATAAGCGAATGAAGACATTCCGGCACAAAAATCATCAAGTGAGAAGTAACAACCTAAGCCTTTGAGTTCATTAATAAATCTAATTGCGCTGCCGAGATTGGCGATGGCGCTGGTTTCAGTAATTTCAAAACAAATCATTTCAGGGGGTATAGCGTAATTAACAAACTGTTCACGCAGAAAGTGCAAGAACGCGTCATCTCCGATAGTAATGCCTGAAAGATTAATCGCACACATTGCCAACGGACCTTCATGTTGTTCGGTAATACATTGGGCAATCACTTTAAAAACATTCTCGACGACCCAACGATCCAGTTGACTCATCAGACCATAACGTTCGGCCGCCGGAATGAAACTGTCCGGCAGGATCATCCGTCCGGCTTCGTCATGCAGACGCAAGAGTATTTCGATGTGCCCCCCGCCATGGGCTGTAGCGCCCAGCGGAGCAATTTCCTGGGCATAGAGGCAGAAGCGGTTTTCCTCCAGCGCCATGTGCAGGCGCTGCACCCAGGCCATTTCGCCGAAGCGCAGCGACAGCTCGGAGTCGTCGGCATGATAGACCTGCACCCGGTTGCGGCCCTTTTCCTTGGCCATGTAGCAAGCCATGTCGGCGGCGCGCAATGACGCTTCGAGGGTGGTCGGGGTCTGGGCGATGTGCACCAGGCCAATGCTCACAGTGGTCAAAAACGGCCGCCCCTTCCACACGAAATGCAGGTTCTGCACGGTCTGGCGCAGGCTCTCGGCGATTTTCTCGGCGGCATCCGGGGCGCAGTTCTCCAGCAGAATGCCGAACTCGTCGCCGCCCAGCCGCGCGAGGGTGTCGCTTTCGCGCAAGCCCGATTGCAACAGCGTGCAAATGTGCCGCAGCAACTCATCGCCAGCGGCGTGACCGCAGGTGTCGTTGACCAGTTTGAACTGGTCCAGATCGAGAAACATCAGCGCATGCCGACCGGGCTGGCGCGTCAGGTTGTGCAGGGCCTGCTCCAGGCGATATTCGAACTCGCGGCGGTTGGCCAGACCGGTCAGTGCATCGTGGGTCGCCTGCCACGACAGGTTGGCGATGTATTGCCGTTCCTGAGTCATGTCATGCAGCACCAGCACCGTACCGATAACCTTCTCGGCGTTGCGGATCGGCGCGCCCACCAGCGTCACCGAGACCGTACTGCCATCCAGGCGCTGAATCAGTTTGGAGTGCTCGCTGCCACCGATCAGTTGCCCGCTGAGAATGTGCTCGATCAGCGTCAGCCCTTCGGTCTGCGCATTGTCATCGAGCAGATTGAACAGCGCTGCCAATGGCAACCCCGCCGCGTGCTCGGACTTCCAGTGCGTCATCGCCTCCGCCGCCGGGTTCATGTAATCGATCGCGCCGTTGACGTCGGTGGTGATCACCCCGTCGCCAATCGATTGCAGGGTGATGTGTGCCCGATCCTTCTCCAGCTGCAGCGCCTGGGCAAAGGCATGCCGCTGCTTGAGCAGTTTGTGGGTGCGCAACAGGGCCAGCACGATCAACCCCAGCGCCGTGGCCAGGTTGGTGAACAGCAGCAGGCGCAGGATCATCCGCGAGCCTTCGCCCAAGGCGTCGCTGAACGCCTTGGCTGCCGGCGTCACACCGTCGTTGATGGCAAAAATCTGCGCTTTCCAGTGCTGTATATCAGCCGGCGTCGCGATGTTTTCGCTGATGCCCTGATGCATCTCGCGCGCGACATTGTCCAGTTGCACCAGATAGGCGTCACCGATGGTCCAGCGGTCGATCGCGGTTTCCAGATAACTGAAATGACGGAAATTGAGGTACAGCCAAATCAGGCTCGACACATCATCGGGATGGTTGCCGCCCTTGAGGATCCCCTCCCGTGCCGCCTGCAGATCCGGTGGCTGACGATCCAGCGCCAGACGCAACTGGTGACCGCCCTGAGGCACGGCAATCGCTTGCTTGTATTTGAGAAAGATCGCCTCGTCGCGGCTGTCGGCATACAGGTTCAGGTAATAGATGGCGTCTTTCTGGCCCTTGGACCAGAGACTCTCGCCGGCGACATAGCCGCGAACGGCCGACAGGACATAAAGACTCACGCCCCCCAATAACGCCTGAAATAACACGACGGCGATAAATGGCCAGACGATGCCCAACAACCGTGGCGTTCCGAGAGTCCTTTTATGCTTCATGAGGTCCTTTGCGCACGCACTGTCATCTTCAAGGGGAGATCGCCAGAGCCAGACAAGGGAGCGACCCCTTCCAGCAAACCAGGACATTTTCAACCGGCGATACGTATGTACCGCACCCGCTGTTCGCCATGCTTCGACACTGACGGCTTTCAATCATTCCAGAGCCGTTTTCCATGCAGTCACCTTCCGCCACGCTGCAACGCCATACTGCCCAACAGAGCGAATACCGCGCAATGATCACCGCCCTGCGCGCCGTGCTCAGCGCTTCAACCTCACTGCAGACCTACTACCTCACACCCCAGACACATTCACGCCTTGGTGCAGCCCACGACCAGGCGCAAAACCTTCTGCAAGCACTGTTCGATGACAGCGGCGAGCCACAATTGGCGGCCTACCTGCAAACGTCCAGAGGATCATTGCTGCAAGTCGACGCCGCAGCCGGTCACTGCAGCTTTTCCTTCAACCGTCCCGATGGCAGCTGCGCCCGCTTCACCATCGAGGATGTCACCCGGGCCTCCAGCACAATTCAAGAATTTCAGCGAGCGTTGCTGAGTATAGGCGCACACCTGCGTTCCGACAGGCTGCTGCCGTTGTCACAACTGCTGCGTGAGTCCGGGTTCACATTTGCCGACGTACAGGACGCCACGGCACTGGCCCGGCTGATCGGCAAGGTCGAAGAACAACGCGCCAGCCATCGACTGAATCTGCGGCATCACCCGGCGCTGACGGGACTGATGAGCGACGATGACAAAGCCGCGATTCACGACCTGATTGGCGACTGGCTTACCGGCAAAACCCTGTCGGCCATCGACAGCCTGGCCAGCGAAGTAACGCCCCCATTCACCCGCCAGCAACTGGAACAGCAGCCTGCCGCCTGCCTGGAACGCCTGCTCGACACCCCCAAGGCGCGTGACCTGGGCCAGCGCCTGCTGCAGAAACTGCAATGGTATGGCGCGCGGCCCGATGAACTGACCGTGCCCGATATCGGCCTGCGTTTACTGCTCGAGGCGTTGTGCCTGTGGTACGAACTGCCCGGCGAAGGCAGCTCGACCGAAGTGGCTGGTTTTGCGCTGGAACAACGCGCTTACTACGGCGCCAGCTACGCCGCCATTCGCCGGGACTTTTTAAAGCACCTGGAGGATTCTCACCGAACCTCGACCCCGACCGAAAAACATGTGCTGGGATGGGTATGCCTGACGCAGTTCGGACTGGATTTTCAAGTGCGCGACATTCCTGACGACCTGCCGTACGCCAGCTCGGTGGTCTGGGTCAATTTCGTGCATGGCGTGCACCTCGCCCATGCCCTCGATCCACAGTTGCTGGAACATCTGAGCTTTCAACAACTGGTCGATCTGCCGCTGCACAAAAGTGAAAACGCCAGCACCGACCTGCAAACCCTGATCGCCATGACCCGAGTGGCTGCCGCACAGACCTGGACACTGGCCACCGGAGCCCAGGCCGCAGCGAACGAGACATCCGGCGATGACGCTGCCCTGCAAGCGCTGGAAGACCACAAGAAGCAAATGAACGCAGCGATCCTGCAACTGGACATCGAGCCGCCACGGCGACTCGCCCTGGCAAAACAGCAACTGGACAAGGCGCTGGCCAACGAGCTGTACGATCACACGACGATTCGCCTCAAACGCCACCATCCTTCAACGCCCAACCGTAGCCGACGCAGCATTATCGACACCCCGGATGTGGTATTGCCGACCTGGCCGTTGCTGGAGGTCTATGCCGCCGGCGGGTTGAGCAGCGACACACGCTGGTACGTCAGCAACGATGGCCGCAGTGCCAGCGAATGGATCAGCCTCAACGCAGCAGGCAAACTGCAAAGCGGTTTTGTCGATACCGGACATCCAGGCCGACGCCTTTCACGGTTTCCGAGCAACTGCACCTTGCCCGAGATCAGGCTCTTGTTCGAGCAGCAGTTCGATGACTATCTGAGCGAGACCCGCGAAGCCTATGAATACCTGATCAAGTCGCTGCTGGTCACACTGCCGTGGCCCGACCGCCGGGCACTGGAGCACGGCGAAGTGCGGATTCACAGCCTCAGGGATCCGACACGGCATATCGAAGCTCACCTGGAGACAGCGGAAAACATCCTGCCGCACCGGGCCCGCATGGGCTTCGTTTTGCAGGCGACGTATCAGGGCCCGCCACAATTCTACGAATGCCTGCCACGCGCCGGCATCATTCGTAAACGCCCGGATCTGGTTAGCACACATGTTGGCGGTCTGTTATTGCCACCCTTGCCGCCCAAACGTGGACGGACCAAGGGCCAGAGCATCACCCGCATCGTCACCCGCCGCCTGCCGTTCGATCGAAAAGCACACTGGGACGGTTCGACACCTGCCCCCGACGCCAAATGCGTCGCGATCCTCGAACCGCTGGGCGACTCCCTCCCGGTATCGATGATCCCGGCGGCCCATCACGACAGTTCGCCGAACCTGACCTTCACCTCGCCGCGCACGGCGCACATCGCCTCGTTCATCGCGACCCGGTTGTTCTATGCCGATGAGCAGGCGCTGCGCAGTGAGGCCTGGGGTGATACCCGCTTCGAGCGCGAAAGCCGCAAACAGCACTGGACTCATGCCCTCAAGGGCTTCATCCCGTTCTGGGGCAGTCTCGAAGACCTGCAGTCGGACAGTCCGGGCAAACGCGCAATGGGCGTACTCGGCCTGCTCCTCGATATCGTCTCGTTCGCGATTCCCTTGGGCAAGTTCGTCGCCGGCAGCATTCGCCTCGCTGCCGTGGCCGGGAAAATGGCGATTCGCGTCGCCCTGCCACGCATGGCGCAATTGTCAAAAAACCTGCTGGTTTCGAGCTTGAGAAATCTCAATCCGCTGGACGCTGCGCCTGCTTTGCTCAAGCTCGGCGGCCGAGGTGCGATCGGCGCAGTGCGGGCCGTGGCGCATCTGGAACACCGCGCGGTTGCACGTCTGAAAAGGCTGGCCGGCAGAAGCGCTGACTATGACCTGCTGCACAGTCTGCCCCAGGCACTGGATGCCGGGCGCTGGAAAGCGCTGAACCCTGCCGATCATCTGGCCGTGGTCAGAGGCATTGACGATGTGCCGGTGCGCAACGTTGGCGGCTCGCGGTATCACGTGCTCGATCCGCTGTCTGACCGCCCTTACGGCCCCCGGTTGCTTGCACACGAACATGACTTTTCGCTGGGGCGTTCGCACTACAGCACGGTGAAAAAAACCGACGACAAGATCGATATCGAGCTGATGCCCGACAGGCGCGTCGAACTGATGCCCGAGGCTGGCGGACGCACCACGGTCTTGATCGATGATGTGCCGTATCGATTCGACGGTGATGAACTGCGCCGGGTCGATCTGCTCGATGACAGTCAGCACTGGACGCTGCTGCCATGCCGGATACGCCGCGCACCGGGCGCGGGCGACTGCCGCGTCAGCTACATCACCGCCGAACCCGCTCCGACCCCCGCCCTCGGCACGATCGACAAGGAAAAGGGTTACGCGCCATGGTTCGGCGAGCGGGTTTCGGAGCCGGCCATGCTGCCCCATCAAGACGGAATGTTCCTGGCGGTCGATGCCAGGCTTTATCAAATCATCGATAACCGCCCGAGGCTGTTCACCGGTGATCTGCGACTCCTTGGATTCCATCAAGGCAGGCTGGTACCAAGACAGCAGATTCAAGCCACGCTGCAGTTTCGCAAAGGCATTTATGCGCGGATAAAAACCGGCGGCAGCTATGACGGGATCAATGACTCACATCAGGTTGGTGCGGTGCTAATGCCGGCCATCGACGACTCGGCCTCCTACGTGTTCTTCCGAATCAACATCCAGGAGTACTACCTGGCCACCATCGCCAAGGGTAAAAAAGCGCCCGATCAATTGACCTTCAGGCGCCTGGCACCCGCCGAACTGGCCGACGGCACCCTCGGTGCTGAACTGCTGACCGTCTACACCGGCTCGCTACACGCCAACAACATCGTGCGCATCCATGGTCTGGAATCGGTGCAGCGCGCGATGCACACCATGGAACAGATCGCGATCCCCATCGGCACCACGGCCATTCCTGCAAACAATATGAAATGGCTGAAGGTCGACACCAGCCCGGGCGAAGCATTGATGTTCGATAATTCGACACGGATGATCGTCACCCGCCTGCCCGAAGGCGCCACCACCTGGACGCGCAGCAGCGAAGCGCCGGAGCTCTTCCGGCAGAAAACCGCAGAGATTTTCGACACGTTGTTTCTGTCACCGACGATCAACCCGGCCAACACCAACGCGCCCCTGCGTATCAACCGTGCCATGCAGAAACTGCACAAACGGTTGCCCGCGCATCAGCAGTCACACAATCCGCGCAACATTGCCTATGCAGAAGTCACCACGACCAGCGGCAATCGGGAGGTGTACGTCAGTGTCTCCGGCGCTCAGGGCAGCACACAGTGCTTGCCGCTGTTTAGCCGCATCAACGCCGATCACGTGCGGATCGGCGACACCACTTACATCAACATCGACTACAACCCAGACTTCCCGCGCACCTCGCTGGAGGTCACCGAGCAAGGGCAACTGCTGGCCGTGCCGCTGACCATCAAGGAGCTGAAAACCTATCAGCCGACGCAGACCAGCCGGCCGACCTCGCTGGACAGCGAAAGCAAACTGATCAGCGTGCTGCGCGAGAAATATCCCGACCCGACAGAAATCCGCGCGGTCGACATCGCAACAACGATGCGCCCGTGCGAATCCTGTTCGGTGGTGATGAAGCAGTTCGGCCATGACGGCGGCGAGGCGGCGTTGCAGGTGCTGTGGGGCTGATTACAGGCGCTGCAGATGGCCGTAGAGTTTGGCGTAGAGGCCGCCATCGGCGATCAGTTGCTGGTGGTCGCCATCCTCGGCCACTTGCCCGCCATCGAACACCAGCACCCGATCCGCCTGCTTCACCGCCGACAGGCGATGGGCAATGATCAGCGTGGTGCGGCCATTGAGGAAGCGCGCCATGGCCTGATGCAGGTTGTATTCGGTGGCAGCGTCGAGGGCTGAAGTGGCTTCGTCGAGAATCACCACTTTCGGCTCGGCGAGGATCATCCGCGCAATTGCCAGACGCTGACGCTGACCACCGGACAGGCGCACGCCGGAACGTCCGACGATGCTGTCGAGTCCGTCCGGCAACGCCCGGATGGTCGTCTCCAACTGGGCGATTTCCAGCGCCTGCCAGCAGGCTTCGTCACTGCGGGTGCGGCCCATGGTCAAGTTGGCGCGGACGGTGTCGTTGAACAGCGCCGGATGCTGCAGCACCACCGCGACGTTTTCACGAATCAGCTCCAGACCGATTTCCTGCTGGGTCGAACCGCCGAAACGGATAGTCCCGGACAACGGCGTGTACAGCCCTAACAACAGTTGCACCAAAGTGCTTTTGCCGCCGCCGCTGGCGCCGACAATCGCGACTTTTTCACCGGGGGCGATGGACAGGTTCATCTGATCCACCACCAATTCATCGCCGTAACCGAAGCTCAGTCCCTGCACCTCGATACCCACGGTTTCCCGCCCCTTGAACGGATCGACGCCGCCCGGGTATTGCGGCTCGTCAGCCCGCGCCAGCAGTTCGTTGATCCGCGCCAGTGCGCCACCCGCCGCGTAGTAGGCGTATTGCAGATTGAGCAGTTGTTCGACCGGGCCGATCATGAACCACAGGTAGCTGAACACCGCGAGCATCTGGCCGATCGACAGGTCGGAGAACAGCACCGTGAGCATCGCCGCCGCGCGGAAAATATCGATGCCGAACTGGAACAGCAGACCGCTGGCACGGTTCGAGGCATCGGTCTTCCACTGCGAGTTGACCGCATAGTTACGCACTTCCTGCGCGCGCAAGCCGAGTCGCCCGAGGAAGAAACCCTGACGGTTGCCGGCGCGCACTTCCTGGATCGCATCGAGGGTTTCGCTCAAGGCTTGAGTGAAACGCGAGGTGCTGTCGTTCTCCAGTTTCTTCAGGTGCTTGACCCGCTTGCCCAGTTGCACCGTGGCGTAGATCACCAATGGATTGAACAGCAGGATCAGCAGCGCCAGCTTCCAGTGCATCCACATCAGGATGCTCGCGGTGCCGACCAGGGTCAGCATCGCCACCAGAAACCGGCTGAGGGTTTCGCCGACAAACTTGTCGAGAGTGTCGAGGTCAGTGACCAGATGGGTGGTCACGGTGCCGCTACCGAGGCTTTCGTATTCGCCGAGGGAAATCCTTTTCAGGCGCTCGATCAGCCGCACGCGAATGCGGTAGACGATGTCTTTCGCCAGCCGGGCAAACAGCCGCGCCTGCAACACGCCAAAACACAGGGCGCTGCAACGCAGAGTCAAGGTGACCACCAGCATCAGGCCGATGTAACCCGCCGCTTGTTGCCACATCGACGGCAGCACGTGGTTCATGACTTTCAGCGCAGCATCGCCATGCCCGAGCAGGACTTCGTCCACCAGCAAGGGCAACAGCAACGGAATCGGCACACTGCACAGCGTCGCCAGCACGGCCACGCCGTTGGCGATCCACAGGGATTTTTTGTGATGCAGTGCCAGGCGCCGGACTTCTGCCCAGCTCAGCCGGTCGACACGCTTTACGGCTGGCGTGTCATCGGCCCGGTCAGGCACAGGCGGCGCGCTCCAGCCAACGGCCGAGCAACGGCGACAGTTCACTGAGCGGTTGATAGCCGTTGGTCAGCAAGGCCAGTTGGCCATTGCGCTCGGCGAGCAGGGTCGGGAACCCGGCGATGCCCAGATCCTGCACCCAGCTGAAATCAGCCTGAGTCGCTTTGTGTTGGTCGGCATGATCGAACAAGGCAGCAAATTCGATGCGCGGCACGCCAGCCTTCTCAGCCAGCTCCACCAGCACACTGGCCTGAGTGACATCGCGACCTTCAGCATAAAACGCCTGCTGGATCAGGCCGACCAGCGTCCACGCGCAATCCGGCGCCAGGCTGCGCGCGGTGACGATTGCCCGACAGGCCGGCTCGGTGTCGTAGACAAAACCGTCGGGCAACGCCCCGTCGAACTTGAACGGCTGACCGGTAGCCTCGTTGACCGCTTGCCAGTGCTCGAGGATGTAGCGACGTGTAGTTGGTTCCAATGCCGCACCACTGCCGGTGCGCAACCCGCCGACCACCAGGTGCAACTCCACCCCGGCTGCCTGCGCCTGCTCGACCAATGCCTTGGCAACCGGAGCGAACCCCCAGCACCAGGAACACATCGGATCCATCACATAGAGCAGGCGCGCAGTCATGATCAGGCCTCGGTGGATGCTTGTTTATAGTTGTAGCCGATCGGGTGCGGCATGTTGCGCGCCTTGGCCAGTTCGATCTGCTTCTGCCGATCGATGGCGCTGCGGCGGGTTTTCTCGCTCAGTTTGTCCCAGCAATGCGGGCAGCTGATGCCGGCCACGTAGTGCTCGGAGGCGCGATCTTCAACACTGACCGGTGTGCGGCAGGCATGACATTGATCGTAGTCGCCTTCGCTGAGGTCGTGACGCACGGTCACGCGGTTGTCGAACACGAAGCAGTCGCCCTGCCACTTGGTTTCTTCCTGCGGCACCTCTTCGAGGTACTTCAGGATGCCGCCCTTGAGGTGGTAAACCTCTTCGAACCCCTCGCCCAGCATGTAACTGGAGGCTTTCTCGCAGCGAATGCCGCCGGTGCAGAACATCGCGACCTTCTTGTGCACGGCCGGGTCGAAGTGTTCTTTGATGTAGTCGGGGAATTCGCGAAAACTGGTGGTTTTCGGATCGATGGCGCCTTCGAAGGTACCGATCGCCACTTCGTAGTCGTTGCGGGTGTCGATCAGCAGCACTTCCGGATCGCTGATCAGCGCGTTCCAGTCCTGCGGTTCGACATAGGTGCCGACCTTTTTGTTCGGGTCCACGCCTTCGACGCCGAGGGTGACGATCTCTTTCTTCAGCTTGACCTTGGTGCGGTAGAACGGCTGCTCGTCGCAGTACGACTCTTTGTGGTCGATGTCGATCATGCGCGGGTCGTTCTTCAGCCAGGCGAGCAGGCCGTCGATGCCTTCGCGGCTGCCGGACACGGTGCCGTTGATGCCTTCTTCGGCGATCAGCAGGGTGCCTTTGATGCCATTGTCGACCATCGCTTGCAGCAGGGGCTCGCGCAGGTCAACGTAATCTTCGAGGGTGACGAACTTATACAGTGCCGCCACGACAATCGGTTGTGTCATGGGTATTTCTCCAGGTGGCTACCCTCGCAAAGGGTGAACCGGATTCAAAAAAAACGCGCCGGGTGAGCGGCGCGTTGCGGATTCTAGCAAAAACACGGTGGATTTAGGATCTGTCAAAACTCTGTGGCGAGGGAGCCCTCGCAATCCTCAGTGTTTGCTACCGCCGGCACAGGTCGGCGACGCCGGGGCGGCGCCCACTTCTGCCCATTCCTGCGGGGTGTAGGTGTGCAGCGCCAACGCATGGAACTCGCCCATCAGCTCGCCAAGCGTGCCGTAGACTTTCTGGTGGCGCTTGACCCGGTTCAGGCCTTCGAACTGCGCGCTGACCACCACTGCCTTGAAGTGCGTCTGTAACCCGCGACTGTGCATGTGGCTTTCGTCCAGCACTTGCAGATGCTCAGGCTGCAGCAGGCCCAGCGTCGATTCGATGCGTTGTTGCATGGTCATCACGAACTCCGCTTACTTCTTCTTGGCCGGCGCAGCGCCTTTCGGTGCCAGCTCGTTGGTCATGTCGTCGAGCAGCTTGTTGACGACAGGCACGGCGCTTTCCAGCTTGGCCTGAGTCATCTGGGCCGATTGCTGGGTCAGCTGCGGCATTTTCTCCAGGACTTTCTTGCCCAGTGGCGACTGGTAGAACGCGACCAGATCTTTCAGCTCCGATTCGCTGAAGTTGCTGGTGTAGAGCTTGACCATGTCAGGCTTGAGCTTGTTCCAGCCGATGGCCTGGTCCAGGGCGGCGTTGGCCTTGGCCTGGTAGGTTTCCAGTACGGCTTTCTTGGATTCCGGGGCTTTGGTCTGTTCAAAACGCTGAGCGAACATTTGCTGCACTTGCATGTACACCGGAGTGCCCAGCTTGTCAGCGTGCGCCAGGGTCAGGAAAGCTTCAGCACTGGCGTTGTGGCTGGCGGTATCGGCAAGCACCTGGCCGCTGGCGCAAACCAGTGCAACCGCGGTGCAGATGGCACGAAGACGAGTCATCGAGTTTCCTTTTCAGCTAGGCGAGGTAAAACCCCAAGGGCGACCATTCTGCGCCTAAAAAACCTCGTGGCTCAACCCCCGAGCCTTGCCGCGCTTGATTGCCCGGGTTTTACCGGTCAACAATCGGTTCGAGGGAACCACCTGGGCCTGACCGGGCCTAAACTGCGCAAACGAACCAACAGGAGTGTGCACGATGAGCCGTATCGAAACCGACAGCCTGGGCCAGATCGAAGTCCCGGACGACGCCTACTGGGGTGCTCAGACGCAACGCTCGCTGATCAACTTCGCCATTGGTCAGGAACGCATGCCGTTGCCGGTACTGCACGCCCTGGCCCTGATCAAGAAAGCCGCCGCCCGGGTCAACGACCGCAACGGCGACCTGCCCGCCGACATCGCCCGCCTGATCGAACAAGCCGCCGACGAAGTCCTCGACGGCCAGCACGACGACCAGTTTCCACTGGTGGTCTGGCAGACCGGCAGCGGCACCCAGAGCAACATGAACGTCAACGAAGTGATCGCCGGTCGCGCCAACGAACTGGCCGGCAACCCGCGCGGCGGCAAGACGCCGGTGCACCCCAACGATCACGTCAACCGCTCGCAAAGCTCCAACGACTGCTTCCCCACCGCCATGAGCATCGCCACTGCCAAAGCCGTGCAGGAGCAATTGCTGCCGGCGATCGCCGAGCTCTCCGGCGGCCTGGCCGAACTGGCCGCACGCCATATGAAACTGGTGAAGACCGGTCGCACGCACATGATGGACGCGACGCCGATCACCTTCGGTCAGGAGTTGTCGGGCTTTATAGCGCAGCTGGATTACGCCGAACGGGCGATCCGCGCCGCACTGCCGGCGGTGTGTGAACTGGCGCAGGGCGGCACCGCGGTCGGCACCGGCCTGAATTCGCCGCACGGCTTTGGCGAAGCGATTGCCGCGGAACTCGCCGCGCTGTCCGGTCTGCCGTTCGTCACTGCGCCGAACAAGTTTGCTGCGCTGGCCGGGCATGAGCCGCTGACCAGTCTGTCCGGCGCCCTGAAGACGCTCGCCGTGGCGCTGATGAAAATCGCCAACGACCTGCGCCTGCTCGGCTCCGGCCCTCGCGCAGGCTTTGCCGAAGTCAAGCTGCCGGCCAACGAACCGGGCAGTTCGATCATGCCCGGCAAGGTCAACCCGACTCAGTGCGAAGCGCTGTCGATGCTCGCCTGCCAGGTGTTGGGCAACGACGTCACCATCGGCATCGCGGCGAGTCAGGGTCACCTGCAACTGAACGTCTACAAACCGGTGATCATCCACAACGTGTTGCAATCGATCCGCCTGCTTGCCGATGGTTGCAGCAACTTCCAGCAGCACTGCATTGCCGGTCTTGAACCCGACGCCGAAGTCATGGCCAAACACCTGGAGCGTGGGCTGATGCTGGTGACCGCGCTGAATCCGCACATCGGTTACGACAAGTCGGCGGAAATCGCCAAGAAGGCTTACGGCGAAGGCCTGACCTTGCGCGAGGCGGCGCTGCAGCTGGGGTATCTGACAAGTGAAGAGTTCGATGCGTGGGTGCGGCCGGAAAACATGATCGAGGCTGGCGCCAAGGGCTGAGATTTGTAGCGCCTGACAGGCCGCCTTCGCGAGCAAGCTCGCTCCCACATTTGGATCGGTGTACTCCGTACCAATGTGGGAGCGAGCCTGCTCGCGAATGGGAGCAGCGCGGTCTAACTGGCTGCAATCCGCATCCGCCGCGCTTTCAATCCGGCAATCAACGACGGCCCCAACGCCACCAGCGCCGACCCCAGCACCACCAGCACCGCCCCGCCATAACCCAGCCCATTGATCTGCTCGGCATGCACATATTCCGGCCACACCCCGGCGGCAATCGCTACCGCGCCAAAGGTCACCAACGGCGTGATCGCCAGCGTCGCACTGACCCGCGAGGCCTCCCAGTGCGCCAGTGCTTCAGCAAACGCGCCATAAGCAATCAATGTGTTCATGCAGCACGCCAGCAACAACCAGCCCTGCAACGGGCTCAGTTCCAGTGCCTCAAGCGGATGCACCCACGGCGTCAGCAACAGCGCGCAGAACAGGTAGATCACCATCATCACCTGCAACGAATTCCACACCGTGAGCAATTGCTTCTGCCCCAGTGCGTAGAAGGTCCAGACTGTCGAGGCCAGCAGCACCAGCAACACGCCGGCGGTGTAGTCCGACAATGAGGTGAGCAGTTCAGCCAGACGCTGATTGAAGAACAGCACAAAGCCGATCAGCAGCACCGCCAGGCCAATGCCCTGACCGATGCTGAAGCGCTCCTTGAACACAAACAGGCTGGTGATCAGCAACATGATCGGCCCCATCTGCACCACCAACTGCGCGGTGCCGGGGCTGAGCAGGTTAAGGCCCATCAGGTACAGCACGTAGTTGCCCACCAGCCCGAGCACCGCCATCAGCACCAGCCAGCCGCCTCGAGGACCGAGCACCTGGCGGCTCGGCAGGCGGCGCGTGGCCGCCAGGTAGATGAACAGGCAGCCGCCCGACACCAACAGGCGAAACCAGGTCACGGTGATCGGGTCCATCACCAGCAGCACCTGTTTGAGTTTGATCGGCAGGATGCCCCACAAAAACGCCGTCAGCAGCGCCAGGAACAGACCGTAGACCCAGCGACCGGATGAAATGTGCATGCGAACCCCAATGCCTGCTGACAAGAGCGGTTATTCTAGGCCCGCCGACAGACGCAACACAGGGACAGTTCGGGCCAGGCCGCGAATGAAACTGTGCAGGTCGCAGCATTAAATTGACGCTTTGCCGTTGATCGGCTGACGAAGCGCGCCAAGTGCTTCAGGCATAAGCTGATTGGATCCCTGCAACGGATCAATCAAGGAGCCGGATCATGTACGGAATGCGCGCCGATGACAGCGCCCCCGCCACGCACTTTCGCAGTGACCGAGTGTGTCGGGTCAATGGCGAACTGTTTTTCAGCACGCGGGAGAACACCCTTGAGGGGCCGTTCGATTCCCCGGATAAGGCTGAGCAGGAAATTCAGGCGTATATCGCGCGGATGCAGCTTCTGGATTCCAACCGGTAAATCCGGTCGATCTCTTCGCGAGCAGGCTCGCTCCCACAGGTGAATGCATTCCAATGTGGGAGCGAGCCTGCTCGCGAAAGCGGTAGATCAACCACCCCACCTTCCAGGGTTCAGCGCACCGCCTCAAACAACCCCGTCGCCCCCATCCCGCCCCCCACGCACATGGTCACGATGCCGTAACGCAGGTTACGCCGCTGCAACTCGCGCACCAGATGCCCGACCTGCCGCGAGCCGGTCATGCCGAACGGGTGGCCGATGGAAATCGAGCCGCCATTGACGTTGTATTTGTCGTTGTCGATTTCCAACCGGTCCCGGGCATACAGGCATTGCGAAGCAAACGCCTCGTTGAGTTCCCACAGATCGATATCCGCCACCTGCAAGCCTTTGGCCTTGAGCAGTTTCGGCACCGAGAACACCGGGCCGATGCCCATTTCGTCCGGCTCGCAACCGGCGACGGTGAAACCACGGAAAAACCCCTTCGGCTTGAGCCCCAGTTGCAGGGCTTTTTCCAGGCTCATCACCAGCGTCATCGAGGCGCCGTCAGACAGCTGCGATGAGTTGCCAGCGGTGACCGAGCCGTCCTCGGCAAACACCGGTTTCAGTCCGGCGAGACTTTCGTAAGTGGTGTCCGGGCGGTTGCAGTCGTCGTGATCGACGATGCCATCGAGGATCTGCACCTCACCACTGTTCTTGTCCTCGACCCGGTACTTGACCGTCATCGGCACGATTTCATCATTGAACAGCCCAGCCGCCTGCGCCTGAGCAGTGCGCAACTGGCTTTGCAGCGCGTAACGATCCTGCGCCTCGCGGCTGACGTCGTAACGGCGCGCAACCACTTCGGCGGTCTGGCCCATGGTGTAGTAGATGCCCGGCACCTGCTGCTTGAGCAACGGGTTGATCAGGTGATCGGTGTTGACGCTTTTCAGGGTCAGACTGATTGATTCGACGCCGCCGGCAACAATGATGTCGCTGCAACCGGAGGCGATCTGGTTGGCGGCAATCGCGATCGCCTGCAACCCCGACGAGCAGAAACGGTTGAGGGTCATGCCGGCCACGCCGGTGCCCAGCCGCGACAGCACCGCCACGTTGCGGCCGATGTTGTAACCCTGCGCGCCCTCGTTGGATCCGGCGCCGACAATGCAGTCCTCGACGCTGGCCGGGTCGATGTCATTGCGCGACAGCAGCGCGTTGATGCAATGGGCCGCCATGTCGTCGGGGCGGGTCTGGTTGAACTTGCCGCGAAAGGATTTGGCCAGGCCGGTCCGCACGCTGTCGACGATCACCACTTCACGCATGGCATACCTCAATTGTTGTTGTCGGAGGAGAGTGGACCGAGCATAAGTCCACCTCACCGCCGACCGCGACAATCATTCACCCCGCGTATGCGGGTCCATCGGCTCAGTCCTTGTGTTTTTTCGCGCGTTTGTCGGACTTCGCGAACGCCTCTTCGAGGGCACGGTTGATCGTACGCAGCACCTTGACCCGAGCCCAGCGTTTGTCATTGGCCTCGACCAGCGTCCACGGCGAAATCTCGGTGCTGGTGCGGTCGACCATGTCGCCCACGGCCGCGCGGTAGGCGTCCCACTTGTCGCGGTTGCGCCAGTCGTCCTCGGTGATCTTGAAGCGCTTGAATGGAATCTGCTCGCGGGCCTGGAAGCGCTCCATCTGCGTGTCCTTGTCGATCGCCAGCCAGAACTTGACGACGATGACCCCGGCGTCGGCGATCTGCTCTTCGAAATCGTTGATCTCGCTGTAAGCCCGCAGCCAGTCGGCCGGGCTGCAGAAGCCCTCGACCCGCTCCACCAGCACCCGGCCATACCAGGAGCGGTCGAACACGGTGAACTTGCCCCGCGCCGGCAAATGCCGCCAGAAGCGCCACAGATACGGCTGCGCGCGCTCCTCTTCAGTGGGCGCGGCAATCGGCACGATGCTGTACTGACGCGGATCGAGCGCCGCCGCCACCCGGCGAATCGCCCCGCCCTTGCCCGCCGCATCGTTGCCTTCGAACACCGCCACCAGTGCGTGGCGGCGCATGCATTTATCGCGCATCAGCCCGGACAGCCGCGCCTGCTCGGTGATCAGTTGTTCTTCGTAGTCTTTCTTTTCCAGCCGCTGGTTCAGGTCGAGGCTGTCGAGCAGGTTGAGTTGATCGACCGCCGTGCCCAACGGCGCCGCGTTGACCTCTTCGGTATGCACCTCGGGGCGCTTGAGCGCATTCTGCAGGCCCTCCAGCAGGATTTTGCCGACGGCAAGACTGCGATAATTGGCGTCCATGCCTTCGATGACATGCCACGGCGCGTAGTCGCGGCTGGTGCGGCGCAACACGCGCTCGCCGTATTTGACGAACTTGTCGTAAGTCTGCGATTGCTGCCAGTCCAGCGGGCTGATGCGCCAGCTGTGCAAAGGGTCATCGGCCAACGCCTTGAGGCGGGCCTTCATCTGTTTCTTGGACAGGTGAAACCAGAACTTGAAGATCAGCGCGCCTTCATCGCAGAGCATCTTTTCCAGACGCTCGGCGGCGTTGATCGCCTGATCCAGGCGTGGATCCTTGAACAGACCGTGAACCCGCCCTTGAAGCATCTGGCTGTACCAGTTGCCAAAGAACACGCCCATCCGTCCCTTGGCCGGGAGCATCCGCCAGTAACGCCAGGCCGGTGGATGCGCCAGCTCTTCATCGGTCTGCTGATCGAAGGTGCGCACCTCGATCAGGCGCGGGTCCATCCACTCGTTGAGCAACTTGACGGTCTCGCCCTTGCCTGCGCCCTCGATGCCGTTGATCAGAATGATCACCGGAAAACGCTTCTGCTGCTGCAACTCGAATTGCGCTTCCAGCAGTGCTTCACGCAAGGCAGGTACAGCCGCGTCGTAAGTCTCTTTGTCGATGGCATGGCCGATTTCGGCGGATTCAAACATGGGGACGGCTCCTTCCAGGATTCAGCAAGACTAGCGGATTGGGCATGGGCGCGGCGGAGAAATTCCGCTCCTTTTGGCTTCAAGAAAAACTCTGTGGTGAGGGGATTTATCCCCGATGGGCAGCGCGGCGGCCCCAAAGCCATTCAACGCCATATGCACGCTGTTAGCGGGATTGCGACTGCTACGCAGCCGATCGGGGATAAATCCCCTCGCCACAGGTTGCTCTGATCCGCGCCCAAATCGTTGATTGTCTTCGAGGCTGCACAGCCAGGCCTTGCCATGGATCAAGCACGCTCCGCACGATCGGCTAGAATGGCCGCCTTGTCGTTGCCGAGCCTGCCATGAAACCTGTATTGCCCCACGCCCAACTCGACTGGGATGACCAGGGACGCCCGCGCTCGCGGGTGTTCGATGATGTGTATTTTTCCGACCAGTCGGGGCTGGATGAAACCCGTTACGTGTTCCTCGAACAGAACCGTCTGGCCGAGCGCTTTGCCGCGCTGCCGGCGCACGGGCGGCTGGTGATCGGCGAAACCGGCTTCGGCACCGGGCTGAATTTCCTTTGCGCCTGGCAGTTGTTCGAACAGCACGCGGTGGCCGGTGCGCGGCTGCATTTCGTCAGCGTCGAAAAATATCCGCTGAGTCCGACGGATCTGCAACGGGCGCTGGCCTTGTGGCCGCAGCTCAAGCCACTGGCCGATCAACTGCTGACGCAGTACGTGGCGATCCATCAGGGCTTTCAGCGGATCATTCTCGGCAATGGCCGCGTGACGCTGACGCTGCTGATCGGCGATGCGCTGGAGCAACTGCCGCAACTCGATGCGCAGATTGATGCGTGGTTTCTCGACGGTTTCGCCCCGGCGAAAAACCCCGACATGTGGACCGCTGAACTGTTCGTCGAACTGGCTCGACTGGCCGCGCCGGGTTCGACCATCAGCACCTTCACCAGCACCGGTTGGGTGCGGCGTCTGCTCAACGCCGCCGGGTTCAAGATGAAACGCACGCCGGGCATCGGCCACAAGTGGGAGATCCTGCGCGGCGAGTTTCTCGGCTGGCCGCAGGACGTCGCGCCACCACTGCCGGACAAACCGTGGTTCGCTCGCCCTGCCCCGCTGACCGGCGAGCGTCGGGCGCTGGTGATCGGCGCCGGGCTGGCCGGTTGTGCGACCGCTGCCAGCCTCGCCGCGCGCGGCTGGCAAGTCAGTCTGCTGGAGCGTCACGAGGCCGTGGCACAGGAAGCGTCGGGCAATCCGCAGGGCGTCCTGTACCTGAAGTTGTCGGCCCACGGCACCGCGTTGTCGCAACTGATCGTCAGCGGCTTCGGCTACACCCGCCGCCTGCTGGAAACCCTGCAACGCGGCACCGACTGGGACGATTGCGGCGTGCTGCAACTGGCTTTCAATGCCAAGGAAGCCGAGCGTCAGGCGCAACTGGCCGCGGCCTTCCCGGAAGATCTGGTGCACTGGCTTGATCAGCCGCAAGCCGAAATCCAAGCCGGGATTGCGCTGGCACACGGCGGGCTGTTCTACCCCGAAGGGGGCTGGGTGCATCCACCCGCGCTGTGCCAGGCGCAAGCCGCGCAAGCAAACATCGAACTGCTCAAGCATCACGATGCGCTGGAACTGCGCAAGGTCGAAGGTCAGTGGCAAGCCCTCGACGGCGAGCGCGTGCTCGCCAGCGCGCCGGTGGTGATATTGGCCGGCGCGGCGGAGATCAAACGCTTTGCGCAAAGTGCCGAGTTGCCGCTCAAGCGCATTCGCGGGCAAATCACGCGCCTGCCGCAAACCGCTGAAAGCCAGGCGCTGCGCACCGTGGTCTGCGCCGAAGGTTATGTCGCGCCGGCACGCTTGGGCGAACACACGCTGGGCGCGAGTTTCGACTTCAACAGCGATGACCTGACGCCGACCACCGCCGAACACCTGGGCAATCTGGCGATGCTCGAACAGATCTCCGGCGATCTGGTGGCGCGCCTGCACATCAATCAACTGCCCCCGGAAACTCTGGAGGGACGCGCCGCATTCCGCTGCACCAGTCCCGACTATCTGCCGATCGTCGGCCCCCTCGCCGACCGCACAGCCTTCGCTCAGGCCTATGCGGCGTTGAGCAAGGATGCACGACAAGTGCCGGACATCGCCTGCCCGTGGCTCGATGGCCTGTACGTCAACAGCGGCCACGGTTCACGCGGGCTGATCACCGCGCCGCTGTCGGGCGAACTGCTCGCGGCGTGGCTGGACAACGAGCCGCTGCCACTGCCCAGAAGTGTCGCCGAAGCCTGCCACCCCAACCGTTTCGCGCTGCGTACGTTGATTCGCGGCAAATGAAAAATCGCGACTGGCCGCTGGTCAGTCGCCCCCTCTTATAACTCATCGTTCTAAAACTCCCACATCTGCAGCGGGTCAGTTTCTGAGTACCGGCCATTTTGGCCTGACTTGAATCACCCCTCCCCAACGGAAAAACCGGTAAGGACTTTATGTGCGGATTAGCTGGCGAGTTACGTTTTGATCATCAACCTGCAGACCTTGCAGCGGTAGAGCGAATCACCCATCACCTGGCCCCTCGCGGCCCCGACGCGTGGGGCTTCCATGCCCAAGGGCCGATTGCCCTGGGCCATCGTCGCCTGAAAATCATGGACCTGTCGGATGGCTCGGCGCAGCCGATGATCGACAGCCAACTCGGCTTGTCCCTGGCCTTCAACGGCGCGATCTACAACTTTCCGGAACTGCGCGCCGAACTCGAAGCGCTGGGCTACGCCTTCTATTCCGGTGGCGACACCGAAGTGCTGCTCAAGGGCTACCACGCCTGGGGCGAAGCGCTGCTGCCGAAACTCAACGGCATGTTCGCGTTCGCCATCTGGGAGCGTGATGCCCAGCGCCTGTTCATCGCTCGCGACCGTCTCGGCGTGAAGCCTTTGTACCTGTCGCGCACCGGCCAGCGTTTGCGCTTTGCCTCGGCCCTGCCGGCGCTGCTCAAGGGCGGCGACATCAACCCGATCCTCGATCCGGTGGCGCTCAATCACTACCTGAATTTCCATGCGGTGGTGCCGGCTCCACGCACCTTGCTCGCGGGCATCGAAAAGCTGCCGCCAGCGACCTGGATGCGCGTCGAAGCCGATGGCCGCACCGAGCAGAAAACCTGGTGGACCCTGCCCTACGGCCCACAGGACGACGAGAAAAACCTGACCCTCGAAGACTGGCGCGACCGCGTGCTCGACAGCACCCGCGAGGCCGTGGCAATCCGTCAACGCGCAGCGGTGGATGTCGGCGTGCTGCTTTCCGGCGGTGTCGATTCGAGCATGCTCGTCGGCCTGCTGCGAGAAGTCGGGGTGGAGAACCTGTCGACCTTTTCCATCGGTTTCCAGGATGCCGGCGGCGAGCGTGGCGATGAATTTCAGTATTCCGACCTGATCGCCAAACACTACGGCACGCAGCATCATCAATTGCGCATCGACGAAAAAGAGATCATCGAGCAACTGCCTGCTGCGTTCCGTGCGATGAGCGAGCCGATGGTCAGCCACGACTGCATCGCCTTCTACCTGTTGTCGCGCGAAGTGGCCAAGCACTGCAAAGTGGTGCAAAGCGGCCAGGGTGCGGACGAGTTGTTCGCCGGTTATCACTGGTACCCGCAAGTCGACGGTGCGGCGGATCCATACGCAGCCTATCGCGCGGCGTTCTTCGACCGCAGCTACGACGACTACGCCGCCACCGTGCAACCGAAATGGTTGACCGCGAATGACGCGGCCGGCGACTTCGTGAAAGAACACTTCGCCCAACCCGGCGCCGATGCCGCAGTCGATAAAGCCTTGCGTCTGGACAGCACGGTGATGCTGGTGGATGACCCGGTCAAACGTGTCGACAACATGACCATGGCCTGGGGCCTGGAAGCGCGCACGCCGTTTCTCGACTATCGCCTGGTGGAACTCTCGGCGCGGATTCCCGGCCAGTTCAAGCTGCCGGACGGCGGCAAACAGGTACTCAAAGAAGCTGCACGTCTGGTGATTCCAAGCGAAGTAATCGACCGCAAGAAAGGTTACTTCCCGGTGCCGGGCCTCAAGCACTTGCAAGGCGACACCCTGAACTGGGTGCGTGAACTGCTGCTGGATCCGAGCCAGGATCGTGGCCTGTTCAACCCGGCCATGCTCGACAAATTGCTGACTGATCCGCAAGGCCAACTGACGCCGTTGCGCGGCTCGAAACTGTGGCAACTGGCGGCCCTGAACCTGTGGCTCAGTGAACAAGGAATCTGATTGATGAAACCTCACGCCACAGCGATCAATCAGCGCCTGTTACGCGGTCAGACACCGTCGTATGAACGCTTGCAGGCGCGTCTGGCCGAAGACGGCAGCGAACTCGGCGCCGACCCCATCGCCGTGCACTGCGGCTGGGGCCGGCTGCTGATCGGCCACACTTTCCCTGACCCGGCGACGCTGGCGCAGGAACTGCTCAACGAGCAGCCCGGCGAACGCGATATCGCCCTTTATGTCGCCGCACCGCAGCAGATTCTCGGGCTGGAACCGACGCAACTGTTTCTCGACCCATCCGATACTCTGCGCCTGTGGTTCAGCGATTACCGCCAGGCCACCCGCGTGTTTCGCGGCTTCCGCATTCGCCGCGCGCAAAGCGAAGCGGACTGGCAAGCGATCAATCTGCTGTATCAGGCACGCGGCATGTTGCCGATCGATGCCACGCGCCTGACTCCGCATCATCAGGGCGGCCCGGTGTACTGGCTGGCCGAAGATGAAGACAGTGGCGCGGTGATCGGCAGCGTCATGGGCCTCAATCACCAGAAAGCCTTCAACGACCCGGAACACGGCAGCAGCCTGTGGTGCCTGGCGGTGGATCCGCAGTGCTCGCGGCCGGGCGTCGGTGAAGTGCTGGTGCGGCACTTGATCGAACACTTTATGAGTCGCGGCCTGAGTTATCTGGATCTGTCGGTGCTGCATGACAACCGTCAGGCCAAGAACCTCTACGCCAAACTCGGTTTTCGCAACCTCTCGACCTTCGCCATCAAACGCAAGAACGGTATCAATCAGACGCTGTTCCTCGGGCCCGGGCCGGAAGCCAACTTCAACCCTTATGCGCGGATCATCGTCGAGGAAGCGCACCGGCGCGGCATCGATGTGCAAGTGGACGATGCCGAAGCCGGGCTGTTCACCCTCAGCCATGGCGGGCGCCGGGTACGTTGCCGCGAATCGTTGAGCGACCTGACCAGCGCGATCAGCATGAGTCTGTGTCAGGACAAAAGCCTGACCCACAAAGTGTTGAAAGGCGTCGGACTGAAGCTGCCTTCGCAGCAACTGGCGGGCAACGCCGACGACAACCTGGCGTTTCTTGACGAGCATCAGCGTGTGGTGGTCAAGCCGCTCGACGGTGAACAAGGCCAGGGCGTGGCGGTGGATCTACAGAGCATCGAAGAGGTGCAGCAGGCCATCGAAGCCGCCAAGCGTTTCGACAGCCGCGTACTGCTGGAAAGCTTCCACGAAGGCCTCGACCTGCGGATTCTGGTGATCGGTTTTGAAGTGGTGGCGGCAGCGATTCGTCGTCCCGCCGAGGTGGTCGGTGACGGCCATCATTCGATCGGTGCATTGATCGAGGCGCAGAGCCGGCGTCGGCAAGCCGCTACCAGTGGCGAGAGCAAGATCCCGCTGGATCACGAAACCCAACGCACCCTGCACGCGGCCGGGTATGACTACAGCAGCATCCTGCCGGCGGGCGAGCACCTGTTCGTCCGTCGCACGGCCAATCTGCACACCGGCGGCACGCTGGAGGATGTCACGGCAATTCTGCACCCGACGCTGGTCGATGCCGCCGTCCGCGCAGCGCGGGCGCTGGATATTCCAATGGTTGGCCTCGACTTGATGGTGCCGGCGGCGGATCAGTCCGAGTACGTGTTTATCGAAGCCAATGAACGCGCCGGACTGGCCAATCACGAGCCGCAGCCGACGGCAGAGCGATTTGTCGATCTGTTGTTTCCGCACAGTCAGCCGGCTGTTTCTTGATCATGTAGCGCCTGAACCGGCCCCATCGCTGGCAAGCCAGCTCCCACAGGTTTATCGGTGTACCCAATCACTGTGGGAGCTGGCTTGCCAGCGATGAGGCCCTGACAGGCAACACAAATTCCCTCATCGAAACCATCGATGCGCCTCAACTCATCAGGAGTTTCCATGACCACTCAAATCCCTGAACCGGATCTGAACTACCTGCAAAAAGTCCTGCTGGAAATGCTCGCCATTCCCAGCCCTACCGGGTTCACCGACACCATCGTGCGCTACGTCGCCGAGCGTCTGGAAGAACTTGGCATCCCTTTCGAGATGACCCGTCGCGGCACCATTCGCGCCACCCTCAAGGGCAAGAAAAACAGCCCTGACCGCGCTGTCTCCGCGCACCTCGACACCATCGGCGCCGCCGTGCGTGCAGTGAAAGACAACGGTCGTCTGACCCTGGCCCCGGTCGGTTGCTGGTCGAGCCGGTTTGCCGAGGGCAGCAGGGTCAGCCTGTTCACCGACAACGGCGTGATTCGTGGCAGCGTGCTGCCGCTGATGGCCTCCGGGCACGCCTTCAACACCGCCGTCGACGAGATGCCGATCAGTTGGGATCACGTCGAATTGCGTCTGGATGCGTATTGCGCGACCAAGGCCGATTGCGACTCGCTGGGCATCAGCGTCGGCGACGTGGTGGCGTTCGACCCGCTGCCGGAGTTCACCGAGAGCGGCCACATCAGCGCCCGTCACCTCGACGACAAGGCCGGGGTTGCGGCATTGCTCGCTGCGCTCAAAGCCATCGTCGAGAGCGGTCAGGAGTTGATGATCGACTGTCACCCACTGTTCACCATCACTGAAGAAACCGGTAGCGGTGCGGCGGCGGCATTGCCATGGGACGTCAGCGAATTCGTCGGTATCGACATCGCGCCGGTCGCGCCCGGCCAGCACTCCAGCGAACACGCGGTGAGCGTGGCGATGCAGGATTCCGGTGGCCCTTACGACTATCACCTGTCGCGGCATTTGCTGCGTCTGGCCGGTGAAAACGAACTGCCGGTACGGCGCGACCTGTTCCGCTATTACTTCAGCGACGCGCATTCGGCAGTCACTGCCGGGCACGATATCCGCACCGCTCTGCTGGCCTTCGGCTGCGACGCGACCCATGGTTATGAACGTACGCACATCGACAGTCTGGCGGCGCTCAGTCGTTTGCTCGGGGCGTACATTCTGAGTCCGCCGGTATTTGCCAGCGATGCGGCGCCGGCCAATGCTTCGCTGGATCGCTTCAGTCACCAGATCGAACATGAGACACAGATGGAGAGCGATACGCGAGTGCCGTCGGTGGACAGTCTGGTAGGGCAGCGTTCCGACAGTTGATCCGGGGTTCTGTGGTGGCTGGACTGGCCCCATCGCTGGCAAGCCAGCTCCCACAGTTTTCGAGGTGGATCACCTGTTTGTGTACATCAACAAACTCTGTGGGAGCTGGCTTGCCAGCGATGGGGCCAGACCCGCCTACACAAAACTGGCAGCCAGCCACCAATCGCCGTAGCATCCCGTCATTGATTTAGCCGAGGTGCCCATGCTGATTCCCTACGACGCTCTTGAAGTCGACACCCTCACCCGCCTGATCGAGGACTTCGTCACCCGCGACGGCACCGACAACGGTGATGACACACCGCTGGAAACCCGCGTGCTGCGCGTGCGCCAGGCGCTGACCAAAGGCCAGGCGCTGATCGTCTTCGACCCGGAAAGCGAACAATGCCAGTTGATGCTCAAACACGATGTGCCCAAGCATCTGTTCGACTAGCGGACCTTTTCGGTGACCTGTTTGCGCTGGATCCGCTGATAGACTTCAGAACGGTGCACATTGACCTTCTGCGGCGCCTCGACACCAAAGCGCACGCTGGAACCGTTGACTGACAGTACGCGCACGGAAATGTCGTCACCGATGGAAATCAACTCGCCCACTACACGGCTGAGTACAAGCATGGAATTTATCCTTCAGGGTTAGCCAGCCCTGAAGATGCGCGGTGGACGCCCGCTCGACAATGCACGCAGAGCAATTCAGTCTTGCCCTACACCCACAAGCGCCGCGCCCGTCAGACGTTTCCTGCAAATCGCTAAACAGTCTCGCCTCAAGCCGCGGAAAATCGCGGCCCGAACAGAATCACGCTCGCGCCGATCACGCACAGCGCCACGCCGATCCAGTCCGAACCCAAAGGGCGAACGCGCTCGACCACCGCCAGCCAGCCGATCGACGCGACGATGTAGATCCCGCCATAGGCGGCATAGGCGCGCCCGGCATAAGCCGCTTCGACGCGGGTCAACAACAGGGCGAACAGGGTCAGGCTGAGCAGCGCCGGGATCACCCACAAGGCACTTTTGCCCTGACGCAGCCACATGAAAAAGGCGAAACAACCGGCGATTTCAAACAGCGCCGCGAGGAAGAACCACAGGTAATTGAGCATTGATGCGTCTCGACAGGGTGACCATTGCGGCCACCCTAACGACGCAACATCCTCGGGGCAAGTTCAGCCGTTGGTTTGTCTGGCCTTGGCGCGCATTTTATCGGCCATGGTGGTCATTTCGTTGTAGATCAGTTGCGGGTTCTTCTGTTTGATCGCCCAGGCCATGCGCCCCTGCTCGTGCGGCAGGATCATGAATTCGCCGGCGGCCACTTGCTGGTAGATATAGTCTGCAATGTCAGCAGCCGTGATCGGCGAACTTTCCAGCAACTTGCCGACCTGGGCTTTCATGGCCGGGGTCGGACCACGGAACGAGTCGAGCAAGTTGGTCTGGAAGAACGACGGGCAGACCACATGCACGCTGACTTCCTGCTGCGCCAGTTCGATCAGCAAACTTTCCGACAGCGCCACTACACCGGCCTTGGCCACGTTGTAGTTGCTCATCGCCGGGCCCTGCATCAGTGCAGCCATCGAAGCGATGTTGATGATCTTGCCTTTGCTCTGCTCCAGCAGCGGCAGGAACGCCTTGCAGCCCTTGACCACTCCCATCAGGTTGATCGCGATCTGCCAGTCCCAATCCTCCAGCGACAGTTCGCTGAAGAACCCGCCGGACGCCACACCGGCGTTGTTGACGATGACATCGATACCGCCGAGCTTCACTTCGCAAGCCTGGGCAAACGCGGTGAGCTGGCTGTAGTCACGCACATCGCAACGTTGGGTGAAACCGTCACCACCGGCCTCGCGCACCCGCTTCAGGGTTTCCTGCAGGCCAGGTTCGCTGACGTCGGACAAGGCCAGGTGCCAGCCTTCACGCGCCCAGCGCAGCGCGATTTCGCGACCCAAACCTGAGCCCGCACCCGTGATCATCATGCGATTTTGCATAGCAGACAGCCTTGTTGTTCCGTAGGAGATGCGCGGAGTGTAGCGAAGGAACACTGGCCACCCACGCTCCATCAGATTGCTGAATACAGGATCAAAAGATCGCAGCCTTCGGCAGCGCCTACATCAGTTCCCTGTAGGAGCTGCCGAAGGCTGCGATCTTTTGATCTCGCGCTTTAAAGGAAATAAACGAGTAATCCAAATACATTAAAAAAACATTGAATTTTCTTTCATTCGCACCAGTCGGAATTTGTAAGCCGTCTGGAATTAGTTAGCCTCCAGTCGCCCTTGAACACCAAGTCTTCTCGAACGCTATAAACAAGGAAATCGACATGGGCACAATTCTTATCATTATCCTGATCCTGTTGCTGATCGGTGGTCTGCCGGTCTTCCCGCACTCCAGAAGTTGGGGTTATGGTCCTTCGGGCATTATCGGCGTGGTGTTGGTGGTGCTGTTGGTCTTGCTGTTACTTGGCAGGATATAAAACCCCAAGACAAAAAAAGAGGCCCTCAGGGGCCTCTTTTTTATGCAGCGGTTTTTCAGTCCGGCTTGCCGTTGATCACACCGGCAGTGTTGTCCATCAGACTCTTGGTCGCCGTTTGCAGGAACGCTTCCAGCTTGAGCTTCAGTTCGGCGGTACGCGGTGCGTCCGGAATGATCTCGGCAGAAGGGTTCGCGCCCAGTTGGTACTGGTAGATCTTCGGCGCCATTTCCTTCTCTTTCGGCAGCACCAGGATCTGGTCGGCAGTGACGATGGCGGTGGTCTGCTCGCTGCCCGACGGCTTGATCACACCGAAACCGGTGTCGCCGGCCGGGAGATTCAGCAGGTCGCGACCCCAGCACTGATGACGCACTTCGCCACCCAGACGACCCATGATGGTCGGCACGATGTCGATCTGCGTACCCACGGTGTGGTCACGGGTGCCGAATTTTTCCTGAATGCCCGGGGCGATCATCAGCATCGGCACGTTGAAGCGGCCCAGGTCCATTTCGGTGATCTGGCGTTCGTTGCCGAAACCGTGGTCACCGACGATGACGAACAGGGTTTCCTTGAAGTACGGCTCTTTGCGTGCCTTCTCGAAGAACTGACCCAGCGCCCAGTCGGCGTAACGCATGGCAGTCAGGTGTTCGTTGAGGCTGCCACGATCGGTCACGCGCTCGACCGGCAATGGCGTCGGCAAGGCGTACGGCGTGTGGTTGGACAGGGTTTGCAGCAGCGCGTAGAACGGCTTGCCGTTTTCCCGTGCCTTCAGCTCCTGCAGACCACGGTCGAACATGTCCTGGTCGGACACGCCCCAGGTCGGATCGGAGAACACCGGATTGACGAAGTCGTTACGGCCAACGAAGTTGGTCATGCCCTGGTTACTGAAGAAGCCCGACTGGTTGTCCCAGGCGAAGTCGCCGTTGTAGACATATACGTCGTCATACTTGCGCGCGCTGAGCAGCTGCGGCAGACCGGACAGCTTGTGGCTGCCTTCCGGGGTCTGCATCAGGTATTCGAAACCTGGCAGGTTCGGGAAGCACGCCATGGTCGCAAACATGCCCTGGTGGGTATGGGTGCCGTTGGAGAAGAAGCGGTCGAACAGCAGGCCTTCCTTCGACAGTTTGTCGAGGTAAGGTGTGATGTTGCCCGGTGCGCCCAGGGCGCCGACCGAGTGACCGGCCATGCTTTCCATCAGGATCACGACTACGTTCTTGATCGGCAGGGTCTTGTCGGCCGGCGGCGTGTAGTCACGACGCACGGCAGCGATGTCGGCATCGACCAGTTTGTCGTCCGGCATCACCAGCATCTCGCGCACCACTTTCTGCGCCTGTTCCTGCGGCAGGGTGGCTTTCCAGATGTTATCGCGGTCCTCGCCCATGCGGTCCTTGGCGGCGGCGATCAGCGACAGCGTGCCGTTGAGGCCGAGCTGGTTGGCGAAGTTCGATTCGGTGGTGTACACGTCACCCCAGCGCAGCGGCGGGCCCTGACGCAGGGTGCCACGGGCGGCCACGACGCAGATCAGCAGGCAGACCACGAACACCGCCAGGCGGGTGTACCACGGCGCCACCTGACGGGTGCCGACGTTGCCGCCGCTGAACGGGCCGCGTGGACGGGTCGCACGGTCGGCGCCCTTGAAGGCCAGAGTCAGGATCACGGTGCCGATGACCCACGCCAGCAGGTAACGCACTACCGGGAAACCGTACCAGAGCATGCTCATCACGGTTTTCGGGTCTTCCTTCACGTACTGGAACACCAGACCATTGAGGCGCTGGTGGAACTCGCGGTAGAAGTCCATTTCCATCAGGCCGAGGAACAGCGCGATGCTGGACGCCACGGTCAGCCATAGACGGAAGAAGCCACGCGCAGCCATTGCACGGGCGCTGAACAGTGCCAGCACCAGTGGAACGCAGACGTAGACCACCAGGCGCAGGTCGAAACGCAGGCCGTTGGCGAAGGCTTCGAGGAAGGTCGAAGCCGGGGTATCGAGGATCATCTCGCGGTTGTAGACCAGCAGCGCGAGGCGCAGCACGGAAAACATCACCATCATGACCAGGGCACACAGCAACGTGTAGGCCAGATGCGATTTGACGGTCGGTTGCAGCAGGCGAGTGGAAGATCGCTGCTGATTCAGGGCGTCCGGGTTTGCCATGTCGTTTTAGGACCCATTGGAAGTTGAAGTTGCAAAATACAGCGGCGCCATGCCCTCTTTTGGCCATTCCAGGCCCCGGGGCGTGCGCGGTGCGCAAATGTTGCACGATCAACGGCAGCATTGCCATTGATTACTGCCCCATTGCCCGACTCTTTCATACAAGCATTCGGACGGGGGACAAACCGAGTTGCGCGGGCGAATTGTCTGGAACACTTTGTGAAAATTTCGTCCAACGCATATCTGGAAACACAATATAACGACAAAACAAAACGCCCCGATTCGGTCGGGGCGTTTTGCTGTCAGCGCGAAGAATTACTTCTCGGCGCGTTCTTTCAGGGCTTTCAGCGTATTGAACGGCGCATCGACCACGAACTTGTTGGCGATCATGCTCGGCACGCTGCCGCCGGGCTCAGTGTGCACCTGATAGGTCACTTCGACTTGATCACCTTTGGGTACGAACTTCCAGAACCCTTTGACCTGAGCGACACGGACAAAGCCTTTCTCTTCGGGAAGGTACTTCGGCACGCCTTCGAGGTTGCGGGTCAGGCTGCCATCGGCGCCCTCAACGGTGGTGATGTGCAACACCGAATCACGTGGGGTCACTGGCCACGGCGTATTGAACTGGGTGTAGGTCCAGCTCTGATCGCCCTCGTGCTTGAGCAGTTTCTGGGTTTTGCATTCGTGAATCCAGGCGCAGGCTCCGGCCACGTCTTCCTGCAAGGCACGCAGTTTGGCAACGGTGGTCTTCATCAGGGCAACACCCTGATAGGACTTGTAATCGGAACCCGGCACTTCGGCCAGCGAGACCTTGATCCCGTCCTGTTCCTTGGCGACCTTCCAGTCTTCGGCCTGAGCCATCGAAGTAGCCAGCACAGCGGTCAAACCACACAACACAGCGATACGATGCAGCGAACCCATAGTCTTATTCCTTATTGTTGAAGTTCCGTTCGTTTGACACATCACGCCGCCGTCATCTGCTCCCACCAACCGATCAACCTGATCGCTTCTTCCGAGCTGCTGCCGCAGACTTCGACATCGGCGGCAAATCCCGAACAGACCGCCGGGCGCTCCGGCTGGCCGAAAATGCTGCACAGGTTTTCGACCGAGAGTTGCACGCAACGTTCGCCGGCAGGTTTGCCGTTGGGCATGCCCGGAATGGCAGAGCTGATGGACGGGGCAATGCAGCAAGCGCCACAGCCTTCACGGCATTTCATGACGAGCAAGTCCTCGCGACGGGCAATGTGTTAAAGAGACACGGACAGAGTAACCGCTAAAACGGTTGTTTCAAATTCCCTGGACCGGGGTTTTTACCGATAACTGAATGTGACTGACCAGTCTCCGACAAAGCGTCTGGTTCGCGGGTCACGGCTCGATTGAATTTATTGCTTGAACTCGAAATCCAGCGCTGCGCCTTCGACTTCGCGGCGCTCTTCGTTGCGCAGCTGCAACTGCATTTCATTGCTGAGCAGGCGGCCATTGAGCTGGAAGCCGCTGTTCTTCTCGCCAAACATCTGCGGCAGGATCGCGTCGTGTTTGGGCATCGGCACGGTACCGGCAGGTTTGAGCTGCTGGACCATGTCTTTGGGCAGGCTCAGGTCCAGTTTGGCCGGCGGCAGTCTGGTTTTAGCCACTTCACTGGCCGGTTTTGACTTGGAGGCAATCGGGGCCCGCTTCTTCACCGGGGCCGCTTTCTTCTGCGGGGCTTTCTTCGTCTGAGCTTTCTTGTCCGCAACGGCTTTGTTGCTGCCCGTTTTACTCGCCGCAGCTGACGCCGCAGGCTTTTCCTGAACGGCGGCTGCCATGACACCGGGCGCATGGCCCATCGTCAACACACCAAGCAAAATCCAGGCAGCAGGCAAAATCGCTTTCATGAGCCCCACAACACTAACGGCAGAGGGCCATATGCTCGCCTGTTGAGCGTCACAAGACAAGCACGGTGCGCCACTCGTTCAGAAACCGCCTGCGGTTTCCTGACACAGTTGAGTCGCCAGCAAACCGAGGGTCATCAGCGCCCTTTCCGCCTCGCGATTCCACGGCGTGCCGCAGTTCAGGCGGATGCAGTGGTTGAACTGCTCGGTATTACTGAAGATCAGCCCCGGCGCAATACTGATGCCCTGCTGCAAGGCGCGGACGTGCAATTCCTGGGTATTGACCCTGCCCGGCAGACTCACCCAGAGAATGAAACCGCCCGTGGGCCGGGTCATTTGCGTGCCTTCGGGGAAGTACTGCTGCACCGCCAACTGGAACGCGCTGAGGTTTTTTCGGTATTCCTGGCGGATGTACCGTAAATGCCGGTCATAACCGCCATTTTCCAGATAAGCGGCAATCGCCATTTGCGTGACGCTGCACGCCGAATGCGTGGTGAAGGTCTGCAGACGCTGGATTTCCTGCTGATACTTGCCGGCGATCATCCAGCCGACGCGCACACCCGGCGACAACGTCTTGGAAAAGCTCGAGCAGTAGATCACCCGATCCAGTCGATCGTAGGCCTTGAGGGCTTTGGTGCGGCCCTGTTCGAACATCAACTCGCCATAGATGTCGTCTTCGACGATCTGGATATCGAAGTCCGAAGCCAGGCGCAGCAGTTGTTTCTGCCGCTCTTCCGGCATGGTGCCGCCCAGGGGATTGCTCAGGCGAGTGGTCAGAACCAAGGCTTTGATCGACCATTGGTTCGCCGCCAGTTGCAAGGCTTCGAGGCTCATGCCGGTGGCCGGATCGCTGGGGATCTCGATCACTTTCAGGCCCAGCAGGTCGGCCAGTTGCAGTAGACCGTAATAGGTTGGCGATTCGGCGGCGATCAGGTCGCCCGGACGGGTCAGCACCCGCAGCGACATCTGCAGCGCATCGACACACCCGTGGGTGATCACCACTTCTGAAGGATCGACGACGACCCCGGCATCGCGCATGCGGATCGCCACTTGCCGACGCAGCGGTTCAAAACCCGGGCTGAACATGTAACTGAACGCGCGTGGGCTATGGAATCGGGTGACCTTGGCCAGTTGTTGATGCAGCGCGCGCACCGGGAGGTAATCGACACTCGGCACCGCAGCGCCCAACGGGAACACCCCTTCGCGCCGCGATTCGACCAACACTTGCTGAATGATGCTGGCGCGGGTGACCAGTCCTGGCCGCTCGACCCGGGCGATGTCCGGGGTCGGCGCTGTCAGTGCCGGGGTCTGGTGCACGTAGTAACCGGACTGCGGCCGTGCACGGATCAGGCCCTGATCTTCGAGGTTGGCGTAAGCCTGCAACACCGTTGCATGGCTGACATTGAGCTGCGAACTCATCTTGCGCACCGACGGCACGCGTTCTCCGGGCTGATAGACACCGCGCCGGATGTCTTCCGCCAGCTGTTGAGCAATACGTTGGTAGAGCAAGAGGTTGGTCATGACGCAGCACTCGATTTCACGGGCATTTTATTCTTGTGTGAAACAATACCGGAACAGTTTAGAAGTGTACTGGGACAGTTGCCACCATAGTCGACCGTACAGTGCAGTGTCAGCTACAACTGTACGGATTTGCGTGCTATTCGACAGACGTAAAAAAGCCCGGCGCTGCATGACAGGCCGGGCTTTCCAGAGACGCAGCCCTCAGCGGGCGGCGCCGAGCTGGCCTTTTTCGTCGGAGAACACAATTTCCACCCGACGGTTCTGTGCTCGCCCACGCTCGGAAGCGTTGACGTCCACCGGGTATTCGTCGCCGTAACCTTCGACCTGAATCCGCTTGTCCTCGATACCCAGGTCCATCAGCACATCGGCCACCGCCTGCGCACGATCACGCGACAGCTTGAGGTTTTCCTGCTTGCCGCCGGTGCTGTCGGTGTAGCCCTCGATGCGCACCACGCGTTTCGGGTTGAGCTGCAGGAACTGCACGATCTTCAGCACCACGCGGTTGGCCGAGTTTTTCAGCTCCGCTTCGCCGGTGTCGAACAGCACGTCGCCCAAGGTCATGACCAGACCGCGATCGGTTTGCGTGGTGGCCAGCGCAACGATCTGCTCCTCGAGCCACTTGCCCTGCTGCTGCACGCTCAGCAGTTTGGACTCACGCAGGGCCAGTTGCAGGCGCTGGCGTTCCAGCTCGAGCTTCGCCGCGCGCTCTTCGTTGAGCACCAGATTGGTGTGTTCGCGGGCGATTTCGCTATAGCGCTGACTCAGGTAGGCGTAATGCACCACGTCCGAGCCACTGCCCCAATAGGTCGACAGGCGATCGGCACGGGCCAGCGACTCACCGGCGCGGATCACATCCTTGGGCGCGATACGCAGCACGTTGGAATCTTCCTTGACCTTCTGGAAATCACTGCCGGCCTGTTGCAATGCGGCCTCACCGTGTTGACCGGCGCAACCATAGAGGCTCGCGCAACCGGCCAGAAGCAAACCGCCGAGGGCTTTGGACTTGAGGCTCATTGGGCATCTCCCAGTTGCTTGCGCAGACGGATGATGCGGGTGTTGAGCACGTTCAGTTGCTCTTCGCTCTTTTGCGTCAACACCTTCGCTTCTGCCAGACGTGCGTCCAGCTCGGCCTGTTCGGCGCGCATGCGGGCGTTCTTGAAAGACTCGTCGGTCATGTTGCCCTTGGCCCGGTTGAACTTGTCTTCGGCCAGTTTCATTTCCGGCATTTCATCGGCGGTCGCACCGACAGCTTTGGCCTGGGTGATGGCCTGCTCGGTCAGGCGCATTTGCTCATTGGGCGCAGGATCGTTGGCGCAGCCGGCCAGGGCCAGAACGGCCATGGCCGCGAAAAGAGGTCGAATACTCACTAAGAATCCCTACTGTTTTGGGGCACTGACAGGTGGCTGCGGCTGTTGCTGCTGAGCCTTCCAGCGCTCGATGTTGCGTTGCAGCGCGGCTTCGGTCAGTCCGGACGCGGGCAATTCTGTCATCTTTTTAGCGAGCTGTCCGCGCAACCACGGATCGTTGCAGGCCGAGTTGTGCGAAACCGCGAGGAACAG
The DNA here is from genome assembly GCF_030209055.1 of Pseudomonas sp. lyk4-TYG-107. Lineage (NCBI taxonomy): Bacteria > Pseudomonadati > Pseudomonadota > Gammaproteobacteria > Pseudomonadales > Pseudomonadaceae > Pseudomonas > Pseudomonas sp. lyk4-TYG-107. The sequence goes on along the minus strand of NZ_JARVST010000004.1, from coordinate 73,312 downwards.
TCCCGGTCGGTCAATCGGTTGCTCGAACGCCAGGAGATCATTGGCCATGCCCAATGCCTGCGCGGCGGCCATGCCCGAGTAGCGCCCGGCGAGTACGTATTCCACTTCACCCAGCAGAAGTTTCTGAAAGGCCTGAGTGAGGTTTGCCGTCCGGGTCAGGGTCAGATTCTGCTCGGCGAAAGTGCCGAATGCCTGGGTCATCCGAGACTTTTCCGACAGCCCGCCGGTGTGCCCTTGCAGGTCTTTGGCTTCGCTGTAGACCAGCGTCGAGCCTTTGCGCGTCCACACCAGATAGTCGTTTTCCAGCAACGGCGGATAGATGTAGTCGAGGTTTTCCAGCTCGTTGAACATCAGAGGCGTGTCGGCCAGCATGTCCATGCGCCCGCTGCGTACTTCATCAAGGGCCTGCGCGCGTTTGCCGGCGTAGAGCAGCTCGACCTTGATCCCCAGATCCTTGGCCACTTGCTGCAACAGGTCGGCACTGGCGCCGATCAAGTGCTTGGGATTCTGTGGATCCTGCCACAGGTACGGCGGCGCATCCGGGCTGCCGGTGACGACAAGGCGCTCGCATTTGCCGGCGGCCGCAGCCATCCCCGGTAACAGGATCAATCCCAATAACAACCCGCGGCGCAGATCCATGGCAAAACACTCCCACGCAAATTCGAGACAAAAAAAAGCCCGACCATAAGGCCGGGCTCTTTATAAGTGAAGCTGCCGGATTAGACCAGCTTCTCCAACTCAGGTACCGCTTCGAACAGATCCGCCACCAGACCGTAATCGGCCACCTGGAAGATCGGCGCTTCTTCGTCCTTGTTGATCGCGACGATCACTTTGGAGTCTTTCATGCCGGCCAAATGCTGGATCGCGCCGGAGATACCGACCGCGATGTACAGCTGTGGCGCAACGATCTTGCCGGTCTGACCGACCTGCATGTCGTTCGGTACGAAACCTGCGTCGACCGCGGCGCGCGAAGCACCGACGGCTGCGCCCAGCTTGTCGGCCAGGGCGTACAGGTGTTTGAAGTTGTCACCGTTCTGCATGCCGCGGCCGCCGGAAACGACGATCTTGGCAGCGGTCAGCTCAGGACGATCGGACTTGGCCAGTTCTTCACTGACGAAGCTGGAAGTGCCGGCGTCGTGCGCAGCAGCAACCGCTTCAACAGCCGCCGAACCACCTTCAGCGGCAACCGGGTCGAAACCGGTGGCACGCACGGTGATCACTTTGATCGCAGCGGTCGATTGCACGGTAGCGATGGCGTTACCGGCGTAGATCGGACGCTTGAAAGTATCGGCGCTTTCTACCGAGATGATCTCGGAGATCTGGTCAACGTCCAGTGCAGCGGCAACGCGCGGCAGGATGTTTTTGCCGTTGGACGTGGCGGCAGCCAGGATGTGGCTGTAGCCCTTGCCCAGCTCTGCAACCAGAGGAGCGACGTTTTCCGGCAGCTGATGCGCGTAAGCGGCATTGTCAGCGTTCAGGACTTTGCTCACGCCAGCGATTTTCGCAGCGGCCTCGGCCACGGCGCCAGCGCCCTGACCGGCAACCAGCACGTGAATGTCGCCGCCGATTTTGGCAGCAGCAGCCACGGTGTTCAGTGTGGCCGGGGCCAGCACCTTGTTGTCGTGTTCGGCGATTACCAAGATAGTCATGATTAGATTACCTTCGCTTCGTTTTTCAGTTTCTCGACCAGTTCAGCCACCGACTTGACCTTGATGCCTGCGCTGCGTGCAGCCGGCGCTTCGACTTTCAGGGTCTTGTTGGTGGAGGCGGTGGAAACGCCCAAAGCGTCCGGAGTCAGCACTTCGAGAGGCTTCTTCTTGGCTTTCATGATGTTTGGCAGAGACGCGTAGCGCGGCTCGTTCAAACGCAGGTCGGTGGTGACGATCGCTGGCAGTTTCAGGGAAACGGTCTGCGCGCCGCCGTCGATTTCGCGGGTCACGGCAACGCTGTCGCCGGAGACTTCGACTTTCGAGGCGAAAGTGCCCTGACCGTAGCCGCTCAGTGCAGCGAGCATCTGGCCGGTCTGGTTGTTGTCGCTGTCGATCGCCTGTTTGCCCAGGATCACCAGTTGAGGCTGTTCCTTGTCGACCACAGCCTTGAGCAGCTTGGCCACGGCCAGCGAAGTCAGGTCTTCAGCGGATTCGACGAGGATGGCGCGGTCGGCACCCAGAGCCAGTGCGGTACGCAGCTGTTCCTGAGCGGTGGACGGGCCGATGGAGACGACGACGATTTCAGTCGCAACACCTTTCTCTTTCAGGCGTACGGCTTCTTCCACTGCGATTTCGCAGAACGGGTTCATCGACATCTTGACGTTGGCGAGGTCTACGCCGGAATTGTCCGCCTTGACGCGGACCTTGACGTTGTAATCCACAACGCGTTTGACAGCTACAAGAACCTTCATGGATTCCTCGTTACTCTCCGGTGAAAAGAAAGTCGCCTAGGCGAACCTGGCGGTTGATGCTCATCGGGCACAAGGGCACCTCTAAAAACGCCGGCGGGGGGCGATGACCGTTCGTCAGTGGTGACCAACAAGTCATTGAATCGCACGGTGTGTAAACTGCGCGCCGGACTTGCGCTGCGCATCACCTTGTACTGCCTGTGCCCTGTCTTTAGAGGTGCTCTTGAAACCGCCAGTCTGCCTACGGCGAGCGCAAAACCGCCCGTATCTTGACCGGAACGCCTATTCCGGTCAATACGGCAAAATGGCCGTTCATAAGCCGCGCTTCTTTGATTTCTCTGGGCTGGAGCCGATTCAAACAAACGTTTGTATTGGACGCTCGGAGTGGTGTAGATATAATGCGCCGCCTAGAGAGAAAGGTGGTTTGCCCATTATTACCCTTGACGTTAACGTAAAGGCAATAACGGATGCGACACCGAACCTCCAAATTAGAAAAAAAACTGTTGAGCCTTGAGTAGGAGATAGCCTGTGGAACGCGAATACATGGAATTCGACGTGGTCATCGTCGGTGCCGGCCCCGCTGGCCTGTCCGCCGCCTGCCGTCTGAAGCAGAAGGCCGCCGAAGCCGGTAAGGAAATCAGCGTCTGCGTGGTCGAAAAAGGCTCCGAAGTCGGCGCACACATCCTTTCCGGTGCCGTGTTCGAACCACGTGCTCTGAACGAACTGTTCCCGGACTGGAAAGAACTCGGCGCCCCGCTGAACACTCCGGTCACCCGCGATGACATTTTCGTGCTGAAAAACGCCGACAGTGCGCAGAAAATTCCTGACTTCTTTGTGCCCAAGACCATGCACAACGAAGGCAACTATATTATTTCCCTCGGCAACCTGTGCCGCTGGCTGGCCCAGCAGGCCGAGAACCTCGGCGTAGAAATCTACCCGGGCTTCGCCGCTCAGGAAGCGCTGATCGACGAAAACGGCATCGTGCGCGGGATCATCACCGGTGATCTGGGCGTCGACCGCGAAGGCAACCCGAAAGAAGGCCTGTACACCCCGGGCATGGAACTGCGTGGCAAGTACACGCTGTTCGCCGAGGGCTGCCGTGGCCACATCGGCAAGCAACTGATCAAGCGCTACAACCTCGACAGCGATGCCGACGCCCAGCACTACGGTATCGGTCTGAAGGAAATCTGGGAAATCGACCCGGCCAAACACCAGCCAGGCCTGGTGGTGCATACCGCCGGTTGGCCGCTGGACATCATGGGCACCGAAAACACCGGCGGCTCGTTCCTCTATCACCTGGAAAACAACCAGGTGGTGGTCGGTTTGATCGTTGACCTGTCCTACAGCAACACCTACCTGTCGCCGTTCGACGAGTTCCAGCGCCTCAAGCATCACCCGGTGCTGGCCCAGTACCTGGAAGGCGGCAAGCGCGTCAGCTACGGCGCCCGTGCGATCTGCAAAGGTGGCCTGAACTCGCTGCCGAAAATGGTCTTCAAGGGCGGCGCGCTGATCGGTTGCGACCTCGGCACCCTGAACTTCGCCAAGATCAAGGGCAGCCACACCGCGATGAAGTCCGGCATGCTGGCCGCTGAATCGGTGGCCGACGCACTGTTCGCCGAAAAGGATGGCACCGAAGAGCTGACCACTTACGTCGACGCTTTCAAGAAGAGCTGGCTCTACGACGAACTGTTCGCCAGCCGTAACTTCGGCCCGGCGATCCACAAGTTCGGCGCGATCGTCGGCGGTGGTTTCAACTGGCTGGACCAGAACATCTTCGGCGGCAAACTGCCGTTTACCCTGCACGACACCAAGCCGGATTACGCTTGCCTGAAGCTCGCGGCCGACTGCAAGAAGATCGACTATCCGAAGCCGGACGGCAAACTCAGCTTCGACAAACTGAGCTCGGTGTTCATCTCCGGTACCAACCACGAAGAAGAACAGCCGTGCCACTTGAAGCTGACCGACCTGAGCATCCCGATCAGCAAGAACCTGCCGCTGTACGACGAACCGGCCCAGCGCTACTGCCCGGCCGGCGTGTATGAAGTGATCACCAAGGAAGACGGCGAAAAACGCTTCCAGATCAACGCCCAGAACTGCGTGCACTGCAAGACCTGTGACATCAAGGACCCTTCGCAGAACATCACCTGGGTCACGCCGGAAGGCGCTGGCGGCCCGACTTACCCGAACATGTAAGCCGTATCGCTGAACAACGAGGCTCCCGAAACGGGGGCCTTTTTGTTGCCCAAAATTCCTCTGACACCACAAAACAACTGTGGGAGCGAGCCTGCTCGCGAAAGCGGTGTGTCGTTAACAATGATGTCGACTGCTACACCGCCTTCGCGAGCAGGCTCGCTCCCACAGGGGATTATCGTCTTATCAGGCTACGCGCTCATCACCAGGGCTACGCTCGAAGTAGCGCTTGTACTCGCGACTGAACTGCGACGTACTCTGATACCCCACCCGATGCGCCACCTGCGCCACGCCCAGCCCTTCGGCGACCAGCAAGGTCTGCGCCTTGAGCAAGCGTAAACGTTTCAGATACTGCACCGGCGACAACAGCGTGCTGCGCTTGAAGTGCTCGTGGAAGGACGACACGCTCATGTTCGCGCAACTGGCCAAAGTCTCGACGTTCAGCGGCTCAGTGTAGTGCGCATGCAGATGACTGATCGATGCCGCAACCCGGGCGAACTGCCCCTGCTGCTCGACCAGCGCGCGCAACACATCGGCCTGCGGCCCGCGCAGCGCAGTGAACAACAATTCACGCACTCGCGCCGGCCCGAGAATCTGCCGCTCCAGCGGATCGTGCAGACAGCGCAGCAAGCGTTCGACGCAGCCACGCATGTCATCGTCGAGCACCACCGAGGTCATCGACTCCGGCGTTTGCGCCGGGATATGCCGCCCGGGCGCCAGCCCCATGGCCAGCACCAGCTCGCCGAGCAGCACCCGGTCGATGGCCACCGACACACCCAGCAACGGCGCATCCGGCAAGGCAAAGGTTTCGCACTCGAACGGCACCGGCAGCGCCTGAATCAGGTAATGCCCGGCGCCATATTCCATGGTGCGCGGGCCGAGGAACGCCAGTTTGCTGCCCTGGGCGATGATCATCAGGCTCGGCTCATAAATGTGCGGGCCACGCGCCACGTCGCAACTGGCGCGCAACACCTGCACGCCGGGCAGCCCGGTCTGGCTGTAACCATCGCAAAGCGCCAGCGGCTCGATCAGCGAAACCAGCGTGGCATTGGCATCAAGGTGACGGGTCAACTGCATCGGAGGGGTCTTCAAAAAAGTCACGGAAAAAGGCATGCAAGCATCATCGCAGATCCTTTTGCCAATGCGCTTGCCCAGACCTGCATGCCGGAGGATTAGGCATGAGACCCGGAGGAATCGTCATGGCCGCAGCGGCAGACGGCGCCCAAAATGCGCCACCTCACCTGTCACTGCTTCTGCGAGGTTTCTCATGTACACCGCTATCGGTTATGCCGCCCAATCGGCCACCACTCCCCTCGCCCCGATGAAATTCGAACGCCGCAGCCCACGCGCTGACGACGTGGCGATCGAGATCCTGTACTGCGGCGTCTGCCACTCCGACATCCACCAGGCGCGCAACGAATGGGGCATCGCGGTTTATCCGTTGATGCCCGGCCATGAGATCGTCGGCAAAGTCACCGCCGTCGGTGCGAACGTCACTCAACATAAAGTCGGCGATCTGGTCGGTGTCGGTTGCATGGTCGACTCCTGCCGCACCTGCGCTGCCTGCCAGCAGAACCTCGAGCAATACTGCCTCGAAGGCCCGACCATGACCTACGCCACCCCGGACCGGGTCGATGGCAGCAACACCATGGGCGGTTATTCGGACAGCATCGTGGTCAGCGAGCACTTCGTCGTGCGCATTCCGGAAAAGCTGGATCTGGCCAGCGCCGCGCCGATCCTCTGCGCCGGCATCACCACCTACTCACCGCTCAAGCACTACGGGGTCAAGGCCGGCGACAAGGTCGGGATTCTCGGCATGGGCGGCCTCGGCCACATGGGCATCAAGTTCGCCAAGGCGATGGGCGCGGAAGTCACGCTGTTTACCCGTTCGGCGAGCAAGGCCGAGGAAGGTCGTCGTCAGGGCGCCGATCACGTGATCGTCTCCACCGATGCCGAGCAGATGGCTGCCGCTGCAGGCCGGTTCGACTTCCTGCTGGACACCATTCCGGTGCAGCACGACCTCAACCCGTACCTGCAAACCCTGCGCTTTGATGGCGTGCACATTCTGGTCGGCCTGATCGAACCGATCGACCCGCCGGTGCATGCTGCCAACCTGGTGCTGGGCCGCCGCGTGCTGGCCGGTTCGTTGATCGGCGGCATTGCCGAAACCCAGGAAGTGCTGGATTTCTGCGCCGAGCACAACATCACCTGCGACATCGAAATGCTCGACATCCGCCAGATCAACGAGGCTTACGCGCGGATGATTGCCGGTGACGTGAAGTATCGCTTCGTGATCGACATGGCGACGTTGAAGCTTTAAACCTTCAGACCGAGTTCTGCCGAGAGCCGGGCTGTGACCCCTTTGATCAGGGGAATCAGCTCGGCCATTTTTTCCAGCGGCATGTACGGCACGGTGCTGGCGATACTGATCGCCGCCACAATGCGCTTGCTCGCATCACGAATCGGCGCCGCCACACAGCGGATCGACGGCTCGTTGTCTTCCAGATCGAAGGCGTAGCCGCCGGCCACGTACTCGGTCATGCGCTGTTCAAGCTGTTCCCACGACTGCTGGGGATGCTGCGGCCAGAACTGACTTTTCCCACCCGCCGGCAGGCTGATGTCGTACAGCCGCTGCCAATCCTGCGGCGCATCATCGAGCATCAACGCCTTGCCGATCCCGGTGCGCGCCAACGGCATGCGATGGCCGACCCGCGAGCGCATTTCCGGACCGTTACGCCCCGGATTCTTCAGCAGATACAAGACCTCGTCGCCCTCACGAATGCCCAGGTGCACGGTGTCGCCGGTCAGCGCCGACAACTCGTCCAGATACGGCCCGGCCAGACTCACCAGCGGCAACTCTTCGCGCGCCTGAAACCCCAGTTCGATCAGTTTTGGCCCCAGCAGATAGCCGATTTGCGGAACCACGCGTAGGTAGCGTTCGTCCACCAGGCAACTGGCCAGACGATGGGTGGTGCTGCGCGTGGTGCCGATCAGTCGGGCGATCTCTTTCAGATCGCGGGCGCCACTGGCCACCGCCTGCACCACACCCAGGCCGCGAAGCAGCGTCTGGGTGCCGGTGGGTGCGGCGTCCTTGGTTTTTTCCGGGGCGTCTTCCTGCATATCCAGCCTTTACCGTTGAGCGAGGGAACGGGCGGCATTATGGTCGCCCGACGCAGACGACTACAACTCGATACGTTCGACCTTGCCCACCAGCAGCACGTAGGACAATGCACCGATCAGCGCCAGCACCGCGATGTAGGTAATCGCCGGGGCGAACGAATCACCACTGGCGAGGAACCCGATGACAATCGGCGTGGCAATCGCCGACAGGTTGCCGATGAAGTTGAACACCCCGCCGGTCAGCCCCAGCAACCGCGCCGGAGCGAGGGTCGAGACCAGCGACCAGGTGATCGAGGCCAGACCGTTGCCGAAAAACGCCAACGCCAGGAAGGCAATCACCAGCGGTGTCGATTCAACGAAATTGGCGCCGATGATTGAGGTTGAAATCAGCAGCCCGCCAATGATCGGCAACTTGCGCGCGAAGCCCACGCTGCAGCCACGGCGGATCAACAGGTCGGAAAAGAACCCCGAGCACAGCACGCCGACAAAGGCCGCGAGAAACGGCAGCGATGCCAACAGGCCGGACTTGATGAAGTCCATGCCGCGATATTTCACCAGGTAGGTCGGGAACCACGTCAGGAAGAACCACAGCGTCGAGTTCAGACAGAACTGGCCGAGGTAGATGCCCCACAACTTGCGTTTGCTCAGGACAATGCCGAGGTCGGTCCAGCTAAACGAGGCCTTGGCCGTTTGCGCTTGAATATCCACCAGTCCGCCACCCTCGCGGATCAGGTCGATCTCCGCGTCGTTGGCGCCCTTGAAATCTCGCGGTTCGCGGTACACCGCGTACCAGATCGCCGCCCAGATAATGCCCGCCGCACCGGTCGCGACGAACACCATGTGCCAGCCGAACTCATGTTGCAGCCAGGCCAGCACCGGCGTCAGAAACGCCAAGCCGACAAACTGCCCGGAGGTGTAGAAACCAATCGCCGTGGCCCGCTCGCGCTCGGGAAACCAGGTGGTCACCACGCGGCTGTTGATCGGATAGGCCGGTGCTTCCAGCGCGCCGACCGCCATGCGCAGCACAAACAGCGCAATGAAACTCGCAGCGAAACCGAGCAGCACCGTGGCCAGCGACCACAGCAGCAGCGCGACACTGTAGAGAATGCGCGGCGGCACCCGATCCACCAGCCAGCCGCCGGGAATCTGCATCGCGGCGTAGGTCCAGCCGAATGCGGAGAAAATCAGCCCGACGTGAACCGGGTCGATGCCCAGTTCACTGGTCAGCGCGGGCGCGGCAATCGACAGGTTGCTGCGGTCGAGGTAGTTGATGACCACGGTGATGAACAGCAACACCATGATGAAAAACCGCTTGCGGCTAGGCGTGACTAAAGACGCCTGCCCGGTGAGGGTTTGCGTTGGCATGGGGGGTGCCTCTTCTTATGATTATTTGAGGTCATTGACGCCATCTCCCATCCATGGAGATCAATTGTGGGAGGGGGCTTGCTCCCGAATGCGGAGTGTCAGTCGACATCTCTTTAGCTGACATGCCGCATTCGGGAGCAAGCCCCCTCCCACAAGGATTTGTGGTGGGTCAGAAGAGACTCACCACTCGGCAAAACTGCCATCGGCATGGCGCCAGATCGGGTTGCGCCAGCGGTGGCCGACCGCCGCGCGTTCGATCACGTATTCCTCGTTGATCTCGATGCCCAGCCCTGGCCCGTTCGGAATCTTCACGAAGCCCTGATCGTAGTCGAACACTCGCGGATCCTTCACGTAGTCGAGCAGATCGTTGCTCTCGTTGTAATGGATACCCAGACTCTGCTCCTGGATAAACGCGTTGTAACAAGCCGCGTCCAGTTGCAGGCACGCCGCCAGCGCAATCGGCCCCAGCGGGCAATGCAGCGCCAGCGCCACGTCGTAGGCTTCGGCCATGTTGGCGATCTTGCGGGTCTCGGTGATACCGCCGGCATGCGAGGCATCCGGCTGGATGATGTCGACGTAGCCTTCGCTCAGCACCCGCTTGAAATCCCAGCGCGAGAACAGCCGCTCGCCAAGGGCGATCGGCGTGCTGGTCAACGGTGCCAGCTCTTTCAGCGCTTCGTAGTTTTCACTGAGCACCGGCTCTTCGATGAACATCAGTTTGTACGGGTCGAGCTCCTTCATCAGCACCTTGGCCATCGGCTTGTGCACCCGACCGTGGAAGTCGACGCCGATACCGACGTTCGGCCCGACGGCATCGCGCACGGCGGCAACGTTGGCCAGGGCCAGATCGACTTTCTCGAAGGAGTCGAGGAACTGCAGCTCTTCAGTGCCATTCATTTTCACCGCAGTAAAACCCCGGCTCACCGCCTCTTTCGCGGCGCGTGCGGTGTCGGCCGGACGATCGCCACCGATCCACGAATACACACGAATCTTGTCGCGCACCTGACCGCCGAGCAGATCGCTGACCGACACGCCGAGGGCCTTGCCCTTGATGTCCCACAGCGCCTGATCGATACCGGCCAGTGCACTCATGTGGATCGCGCCACCACGGTAGAAGCCGCCGCGGTACAGCACGGTCCAGATGTCCTCGATGTTGCGTGGGTCTTTGCCGATCAGGTAGTCGGACAATTCTTCAACGGCAGCGGCGACAGTGTGGGCGCGGCCTTCGACCACAGGCTCGCCCCAACCGGTCACACCCTCATCGGTTTCGACCTTGAGGAAGCACCAGCGCGGCGGGACGATGAAGGTGGTGAGTTTGGTGATTTTCATCTGTTTGTCTCTCTTGTTAGATGCAGCGCACGCAGCGCCGGATAAATCTCAGCGAAGGGCTTTCCAGGCAGCCACGTAGGCCTTGGCATTGGCCGCCACTTGCTCAACCGTCATGCCCGGTTTGAACAGTCCGGAACCGAGGCCGAAACCTTTCACGCCAGCGTCGATGAATGCTTGCATGTTGTCCGGGGTGATCCCGCCGACCGGCGCCAGCACCGTCCCGGAAGGCAACACCGCGAGCCATGCCTTGACCACCGCCGGGCTCATCTGCTCGGCCGGGAACAGCTTGAGAATGTCCGCGCCCTCCTCCAGCGCCGCGAACGCTTCGGTCGGCGTCGCTACTCCCGGCGACAGGTACAGCCCCGCCGCTTTCGCTGCGCGCAGCACTTTGGCGTCGCTGTGTGGCATCACGATCACCTGGCCGCCAGCCTCTTTCACCCGCTCGACCTGCTCCGGGGTCAACACCGTGCCGGCACCGATCAGGCAATCGGCGGGCAAGGTCTGACGCAGGATGCGGATACTTTCGTACGGCGACGGGGAATTGAGCGGTACTTCGATGACGCGAAATCCGGTGGCATACAGGACTTCTCCGACAGCAGCGGCTTCCTGCGGATGCAGGCCACGCAGGATTGCGATCAGACCGTTTTGTGCCAATGCTTGCTTGAGCATGTCAGGCCTCCAGTCAGGGTTAACGGGATAAGGAATCGAGCAGCCCGGCGGCCAGCGCCAGTTGCCACAGACCACGCTCGGTGGCCTGCTCGGCCAGCGTGACGCGCGCGAAACCGCAGGCATCGAGGGCTCGGCCGTAACGGGCGCAGAGTTGCGCGTTGCCGATGAGGATGATCGACGGCAGATGCGCACTATTGCGTCGGCGCCGCTGGGCTGCGGCAAGCGCCACCAGTTCATGGCCAATCATCAGGCCAGAGAGGTAATCCGCTTGCGCCGTCGGCGCCAGTTCGCCGGTCAGGCCCAGGGTGCGGGCACTGAATAATGTGGAGAGCACGCCCAGTTCGCCGTCCGCCGACAGCGCCACTTGCACGCCACGGTCGAACGCCAACCCGTCGAACGCCGCACCCTGTTGCTGGGTACGCCCGAGAATGCTGTGCTCACTAAGCACGGCGAACACTTCGCCGGTCATGAAGGTGTCGAAATGCGTGATGCGGCCCTCGACCACCTCCACCCACTTGGAGTGGCTACCCGGCAGACCGATCAACAGATCGCCGCCCGCCTCGGCCGGCAGGTTCTGCAGTACGCCGAGGACCTGAGTTTCTTCGCCGCGCATCACATTGGGCAGACGCGAACGCTGGATCACCCCCGGCACGATATGTACCCGTGTGCCGCGCAGACTGACCAGTGTTTGTAGGGAATTTCCGAGATTGGCGACGTTCGCCGGCGTCTCGCAGTAGGCCGCTTCGCGCCAGCCCTGGGCGCTGCCGACCATCCCGCAGGCGATCACTGGCAGATCCGGCTGCGCCTCGAGCCAGTCGCCACACGCCTCTTCGAAGGCCAGTTCAAAACCGTCGGCGCATTCAGCACCGTTGATGACTCGCGGCGTCTTCGGTAACTGCATGATCCCGGACGACAGCGCACGCTGCTCCAGCACCACCCCGCCCGCTGCGAGTTTGTAAGCACGTAATGAGGTCGTCCCCCAGTCGAGCGCGATCAATTGCGCCTGCATCGCTTCACCTGTTTTGTTTTTGGCAGTGAGTACGACGGACTATAAACCTCGGCGCAGGAAAATCTCAATATATAAATATCATTCCCATATTATGGGATTTACAAGTGTAACAGCCGTTTCTTCGCCAAATCTCTAAAATGCCGATCCCATTCACGCGACGACCGCTCTCGACAGGTTCAAGGAAGAAAAATGAAAACCGCTTTAAAGGCGTTACTGCTCTGCAGCGCACTCTGCTTCGCGGCGATTGCCCGCGCCTTGCCCGCTATCAAGGAGGGTGATATCTGGGCTTACAACACCCGGCCGGGTGAAGAAGCCTCGACCTTGACCATCCTCAAAATCGAAAGCTATCCGCACTACGGCAGCGTCGTGCATATCCGCGTTGATGGCATTCGGATGATCAACCCGGTCACCGGAGGCGAGTTCACCGCAATGCCCCACCTGCCTTTCCAGGCCGAGGCTTTGCAGCGCAGCCTGACTCGTCGCGTGGGAGAGACGGCGCAGATTCCGGATTTCAGTCAGGGCTACACCTACTGGAGAGCGGCCTTCGATGAAGAGAAGGCCGGGGCTTTCAAGATTTCCGTGCGAAAGACACTTGATGGATTGCTCAGCGGTCATTGGGAATCCGCAGAGAAATGAGCATCAGAACAAGGCTTCCTGTGATCAGGCAAGAAGCCCAATCTCAATACTTGTCAATTTCCTTAAGCAGCTCAGCAACAGGAATATTCATCGTTTCTGAATAGTAGATTTTGTAGGAGTAGGAGTTGATTCTGACTTTGCATGCGATTGTTTTTCGCCCCGCTAATACAGTGCTTAAGTCCTTGCTGCTCATCAGCGTTTCACTCGTTGAGTCTTTCACACGATAAAACATGAGATCCGCTTTGAAAGTGGATCCGTCTGCAGGCTTCAGAGGCTCAATCCATCCTTCACCATATTCATTCAGATTGCGCGACTGCGAAAAATCTCTACTCTCCCCCAAAGCACAAAGCAGCGACTGACTTATCTTGGACTTGAAGAGTTTGTCTACATCGACGTCGGACGAAAAACTGACTTGGTAAATGTTTCGATCCAAGTAGCGCTCCACCCCCAAATACTCGATTTTTGCAGTAGGTTTTCCGTGGCTGATCGCACATGAAGTACACATCGAAAACATCAAAATCAGAATTAACTTACGCACATTTCCTTCCTTTAAAATGCAACACCACCGATTCCATCAGAACATCTCTGGCTGACAGCCCAGCGCCAAGATCGGCAATATAAATGGCCCATGCATCAGCGTGGTTAACGTCAACCCTGCCATTCATGTTCGGACCGCTCTTCATATCCCACTGTTCTCCGAAATCAGCCACCAGGTCGGAAAAATTCCAGTCCTTGGCATCGGCTCTCACATTCACCCAATATTCAGCCTTAGGCGCGGGCTCTTTTTGATGCTCGCTCGCCCATCCCGTCGTCGTACCCACGTTCTGTCCTCCAAGCGTGAAACCGTCGAGCCGTCGCTTTGGCTGCTCAAGCCGTTGGCACACGCGGTGGCGTTGTGTCTGGTGGCGGGCAGTGCGCAGTCACTACGAAATCCTTTTTGAAATGGCGGTCCCATAAAGAGCCCGCCATTGAGTTTCAAGATTTTTAGTTCAGAGGACGGCCAATGCCGTTGCAAACGCTGGGGTTGTTGATATCGAGGTTATTGCTTGCCACACTTTGGTTGCCAAAGATGCCGCAGGCCTGCAAAAACCTGCTGTTACGTCATAGGCAGTTGGCGGAGGGCGCGACCGAACGGATGTCACGGCTGCAGCCGTTGCGGGGTGGTTGCAGATGACAGAAAGGAGAACCCGAGGATGGTGCTTTTGAGGGTCGGGTGATGCTGAAGTCCTGGTAAAAAAGTCTGAATTATTTGTTGTTCTGACGGGCGCCTTCGCGAGCAAGCCCGCTCCCACAGGTTCTTGCGGTGTGACATATATTGCATTAACAACTCTGTCCCCTGTGGGAGCGGGCTTGCTCGCGAAGAGGCCAGACCAGACGACCTCGGAATCAGCTACTGCACCAACTGGTTGATCTCAATGATCGGCAACAACACCGCCATCCCGGTGGCGGCAATCACTTCAGCATCGGATTGCCATCATCTCATCAGCCTTCGGCAAACTCACGCAACACCTTGCCATCCATGCGATAGCGCACCCACTCTTCTTGCGGCTGCGCACCGAGGGATTTGTAGAATTCGATGGCCGGGGTGTTCCAGTCCAGCACGCTCCATTCGAAGCGTCCGCAGTCATTGTCGCAGGCGATTTTCGCCAGATGCCGCAACAGGGTTTTGCCGGCACCGCCGCCGCGTTGTTCGGGGGTGATGTAGAGGTCTTCGAGGTACAGGCAGTTGCTGCCGAGCCACGTCGAATAGCTGAAGAAGAACACTGCAAAACCGATAGGCACACCGTCACGCAGGCAGATCAGGCCGTGGGCGGTAGCGCCTTCGCTGAACAGGCTGCGCTCGATGTCGGTGACGCTGGCAATGACTTCGTGACGGGCCTTTTCGAAATCTGCCAGTTCGGTGATGAAGGCGAGGATTTGCGGTGCATCGCTGGGGGTCGCCGGGCGGATTTCGATCGTCATGGACGGGCCTTGTCGGAAATTGGAAAGCGCCATACTAAGGCCACGGACGGCGCTCGTCACATGGCAACACAGAGAATATCCTGCTCCGCTATTGCAAACAGTGTGGCTTTTTGTAGGAGCGGGCTTGCTCGCGAAAGCGCTCTGACAAACAACAATGATGGTGACTGGATTGACGCCTTCGCGAGCAAGCCCGCTCCCACAGGAACTTCGCCAGTCTGAAAGGATGCTCATGAACACTGAGATTTTTATGCCCGTGGAGGCGCTTGCAGCAGCACTGCTGCCCCACGCCCTCGAACCCGGCGACGACGGTGCCCACGACCTCGCGCACCTGCAACGGGTCTGGCACAACGCGCGCACCTTGCAGGCTGACGAAGGTGGCGACCTGGAGGTGTTGCTCGCTGCCGTGCTGCTGCACGATTGCGTGTCCGTGGAAAAAAACTCGCCGCTGCGCTCGCAGGCTTCGCGTCTCGCCGCAGAAAAAGCCGCCAGCGTGCTGGCCGATCTGGACTGGCCCGAAAGCAAAATCAGCGGCGTCACCCACGCCATCGAAGCCCACAGTTTTTCCGCCAACATCACCCCGCTGACCCTCGAAGCGAAACTCGTTCAGGACGCCGACCGGCTCGACTCGCTGGGCATGCTCGGCGTTGCCCGCACCTTCTACGTCGCCGGGCGCATGGGCAGTGCGCTGTATGACCCGCTCGACCCTGAAGCCAAGGAGCGCGACTACGACGACACACGCTTCTGCCTCGACCACTTCCAGACCAAGCTGCTGCACCTCGCCGACGGTTTCCAGACTGGCGCCGGTCAGCGTCTGGCGCAGATCCGCCATCAACGCCTGAAGGGTTTCATGGAGCAGTTCAAGGAAGAAATCGGCCTCGACTGATAATCCTGTGTCTCGACCGTTCGTCGTTCATCAGGCACCAATCCGATTCGAGGGCAGACCAAATACAGGTAAGGATTCCAATCACTGGAGAAGCCCTATGATCCCGTCAAGGTTGACTGCCCTCGTTTTCGCCGCCCTGCTGAGTCCTGCGGTGTTCGCCGCCTCCACCACCGCAGCGGGCACAGGCCCCACCGACCCGGTTCCACCGCCACGCGCGCCCGCCATCAACAGTGCCCCCGGCATGAACACCGATGGCTCCGGCGTACCCTTGATCAACCAGCCACCTGCCACTGGCACCGACCCACGCACCCAAGGCAGTGACCCCGGTCGCCAGGGTGGCATGAACACCCCTGACTCCCCCGCCACACCCGATAACGCCGGCCCCGGCATCGGCTCGAAAACCACCACCGGTGGCTCGGGCTCCGAGGGCGGCGGCCAGTAGTTCGCCGACGCGAGCGTCCTATTCACATCCATGAAGAGGTAACCATGAACGTCGATAAAAACCTGGAAAAAGAAGTCCTCACCCGCCTGCTGCATGCCCATCCGAGCGGACTGGGCAAAGAGGTGCTGGACAATTATCGCGGCGAGAAAGTGGTGGCCAGCGCCCTCGCCTCCCTGCAGGATCGCGGCTTGATCCACCATGGTCATGTGACCTGCAACGAGGCCGGCGAACACTCGTTGAATCTGCCGATCAAGCTCAGTGCGGCGGGCGTCGAAGCGGCGCGCAAGCTGGATTTGCAGTAGTCCTCAGGCCGCTCGCTGCCGGTGCGGCGAGCGGCCGAATCTGCACAAAAGAGGAGAAATCCCATGCCTCGTGGAAGCAAAGACAAATACACCGCCGAACAGAAGCGCAAGGCCGAACACATCGAAGACAGCTATGAGAAAAAAGGCTTGTCGAAGGATGCAGCCGAAGCGCGGGCCTGGGCGACGGTCAACAAACAGTCGGGCGGCGGCGAAAAGGCTGGCGGTTCCGGACGCAAGAAACCGGCGAGTGCCAAGTCCGAAGACCGCAAGGAGTCGTCACGACGCGCAGTGGCCAGTCGCGAGGGACATGCGCGTGACAGCAAGGCCTCCCGGGATACTCAGACCGTAGACAGTCTGCGCAAGGAGGCGCGGGCGAAGAACATTGCCGGGCGTTCTTCGATGCGCAAGGATGAGTTGATTGCGGCGTTGCGCAAAGCGGGCTGATCCATATTTTTTGTGCTGAGCCGTATGGCCCCTTCGCGAGCAGGCTCGCTCCCACAAAGGGAACTATGAACGATGCAAATCTCCCTGTGGGAGCGAGCCTGCTCGCGAAAGCGTCAGCTCAGTCGCTGCCGGATCCGCGGATAAACCCATCCACTTCAGCCGCGCCCGGCGCTGTTGCCGGCCCCCATCGTGTCACTGCCAAAGCCGCTGCCGCATTCGCCCGCCGCGCCGCCTCATGGGCTGTCAAACCCTGCGCCAACCCGGCGACGAACACCCCGGCATGGGCATCACCCGCCCCGTTGCTGTCCACGGCTTTTACCGCAAACCCCGGTACATGCCGTCGCTCGCCACGCTGCTGAATCCAGCAACCCTGTGGTCCATCGCGCACCACCATCAGCACATCCTTGGGCAGATGATCCGCCAGCCGGTCCAGCGCTTGATCAATGTCCGCCGCCCCGGTAAACCGCAGCGCTTCGACGCTGTTGCTGGTCCACACGTCGATGCGCGGCAGCAGCGCCTGCATCAGCGCCGAGTCCGGCGACTCCACCAACGGCCCCGGATCGAACACCACGTTGATCACCTCCGGCAGCGCCAGCGTCCAGTCCAGCAGCGCCTGCGCCTTGCCTGCGTGCAGCAGGCTGTAACCGCTTACATAAACGTAGTCGCCCGCCTCGGCCGCCACGCTGTTCAAGTCCTCTCCGGTCACCTCACCTTCAGCGCCGATGTAGGAAATGAAACTGCGCTCGGCCGACGCATCGGTCAGCGCCACGCATATCCCGGTATCGCGTTGTGCAGGCATCTGGATGCCGATGTGAATGCCTTCATCCTTCATCGCCTGACGCGCCAGATCGCCGAAACGCCCGGTGCCGTGGCGACCGAGATAGACCACCGGCAAACCGTTGCGCACGGCTGCGGCCATCACGTTGAAGCCGCCGCCAGCCTCGAAAGCGGCAGACTGCGCCAGCACATCGCCGCCGATTTGCGGCAGCTGATCCACGGCCATGACCAGGTCGATGATGACCTGGCCGGTGTGCAACATCTTAGGCATGAGCATTCTCGACTTGCGCGGCACGGCGATCTTTCGCCCCGCCAAGGACGAAGTAAATGCCACCGGCCACCACGAAGGTCACGATCCAGCCGAGGCCGTTGTGGCCCAGCCACGAGTCGGACAAAAAGCCCTTGAACCAGACGTTCTCGGCGGTTGTGCCGATGGTGGTGAAACTGAAGCCGAGCACGATGGCAATCGCCCACGCGCCGAACGCGCGCCACTCGATGCCGCCGCGATACCAATAGGCGCTACTCGGGCTGACATCGAGCAGGTCTTTCGGGCTGTAGTAATGACGGTGAAGCAGGTCGACGACAAAGATCCCGACCCACGCAGTGATCGGCACCGCCAGCAGCGAAATGAAGGTAATGAACGGGCCATAGAAGCTGTCGGCGATCAGCATAAAGTAGATCGAGCCGGCGAAGATCGCCACGATGTCGACCACCACCGCGTACACGCGTTTGACCTTCAGACCGAGGGTCAGCGTGGTCAAACCGGCGGAGTACACCGAGAGGTTGTTCGACAGCAGCAAGCCACCGAACGCGGTGATCAGGTACGGCACGGCCATCCAGGTCGGCAGCATGTCGCGGATGGCCACGATCGGGTCAGTCGCCGATGCCAGATCGTTGTTGCCCACCGACAGCAGGCCGCCGAGGGTGATCAGCAGCACCAGCGGAATCCCCGCACCGAACGCCGCCGAGGCGACCAGCCGTACGGCCTTGACGCTGCGGTGCTGATAGCGCGACATGTCCGCACCGGCGTTGGCCCAGCCGATCCCGGTACCGGCAGCCATGGTGCCGATGCCGATGATCATCGCGCTCAACGGCGCCGGCGTGGCGTTGAACACCGCGCTCCAGTCGATGGTCGCGCAGAGGAAGCCGCCGACCAGAATATTCAGCGCGCCGAACACGTAGGTCGCCCACTTCTGGATCACCAGCAAGGTGGCGTGACCGAGGCCGGAAACCGACAGAGTCAGCAGGACGAAAATGGCGATGAAGATCAGCGTCAGCACTGGCGCACTTTTCGCTTCAACCGGCGAGCCGAACAGGATCGAACACAGCGACAGCAGCACGAACGCCGCGGTGGTGGTGTTGACCGTTTCCCAGCCCAGACGCGACATCAGCGAGACCAGCGTCGGGCCGATATTGCCACGCACGCCGAAGATCGCCCGCGACAGGGTCAGACTCGGCGCGCGGCCACGGCGGCCGGCAATCGAGATGATCCCCACCACGGCGAATGAACCGGCGGCGCCGACGATGGCAACGATGATCGCCTGCCAGATCGCCAGCCCGCGAAACGCCACCAGCGTGGCGCCCAATGGCAGGCCGAGAATGGAAATGTTGGCGGCGAACCAGACCCAGAACAGTTGCAGCGGATGACCGTTGCACTCGGCTTCCGGCACCGGCTCGATGCCGCGGGTTTCCAGTTGCCCGGCGCTTGGCCCGGCGTTTGTTGAACTCATGAACAGTGCTCCTGTTTGCCTTTATTGTGGTTGTGGCAATGACGCAAAACGACAAGACATCTGTGGCCTTCCTCGGCCTGTCTGTGCGATCCATTGCGGGTGAATATTCAAGATTTGCAGTGCGGCCTTCGCGAGCAGGCTCGCTCCCACATGGGTTATGTGAACGCCACAGATCCAATGTGGGAGCGAGCCTGCTCGCGAAGGCGTCCGCCCGATCAACGCAAGGCCAACAGCCCCTGCACCAACGGCTCAAGCTCCAGATGATTGACAGCCTTCACCGTCTCGATCATCTCGGCAGGCCAACTCTCAAGACCCAGGCAGGCCCCGAGCATGGCGCCAAGAATCGCCGCGATGGTGTCAGTGTCGCCGCCAAGGCTGGCGGCCATGCACAACGCTTCGAACGCGCTCATTTCGCCGACCGCCACTTGCTGCGCCAGGGCGAACGACACCACGACCGATTCCTGCGAGGCCACCGACGTGCCGATCACGTCGTACAGCAGATCCGCCAGCAGCGCCTTGTCGCTATCGACGCTGATGGTGCGCGCCCAACTGATGCGCGAAGCAATACGCCCACCGGCCACCCAGTGACCATGTGCCTCGGCCTGTTGCGCGATCTGCTGACCGAGGTTCAGCGCCTCGCCCAGATCCATGCCATTGATCCCGGCCGAAACCACCGCCGCCACCGCCGCCGCACTGGAAATCCCCAGCGTGGTGTTGTGGGTAACCTGACAGGCCTGCACCACGGCCGCGATGAAACGTTCGGGATCGGTGACGTTGGCGGCGATGCCCACCGGAGTGATGCGCATCGCCGCACCATTGGTAGTGCCATAGCGTCCGGCCTCCTCTGGCGAGTGACCGGCGAGGATCATTTCAATGGCGCGTTTGGTCGACGGGCCGAGCAGGTCCTGCGAACCCTTGGCCTGCATCTCGGCTTCCCACTCGATCAGCCGTTGAGCGAGGACTGCCGGTTCGATGCGGCCCTTGCCTTCGACCAGCAACTCACCGACCAGAATCGCCTGTTCGGTGTCGTCTGTGATCGAGCCTTTGGGCATGTTGGCGGCAATCGGTTGCAGAGGACCGGCGTCCTGCAGATCAGTGATCCGGCCAAAGCGGGTCTTGATCGTTTCGCGGTTCAACGATTGCGTCGGCATGCCCAGCGCATCACCGAGGGCCAGGCCATAAAACGCACCGAGGGCACGGTTGAGCGCGGTCATTTCGATTCTCCAAATTGCAGGTGCAGGCGGAAATGCACCGGGTCGAGCAGGCTTTCGACCTGCTCCATGAAACGGTTCTGCCGGTCGTAGGTGGTACGCAGGGCCTTGAGGAACACGGTGCCGACCGGGCGCCCGAGCAGTTCGGCGTCTTCGGCATTGAGTGGTTCGGCGCCGATCCACTGATCGCCGCGCTCGCCGATGTAGCCGTAGGCAGCGAGGGTGATGGTCAGCGAGTTGTCGATCAGACCGACCCGCGGCAGGCTTTCCAGGCCGCCGGTGGCCGGCATCAAAGAACGTTCAAGGGACACCAGCGTGCCGTCGTTGGAACGACGACGGCGATCGAGGGTGATGAATTGGTCGGTGCCGAAGCGCGAAAGCAAATCAGGCCGCGTTACCGCTTCCAGGCGCAGCACTTCGGTGTTGATCAGCGCCCCGCTGTCGGCCAACGCCTGCGCCCAGCCGCTGCGCTGATCGAGCGCGACACCATCGAAGGTGACGATCGAGCCGACCCCGCTTTGCGTGGCGATGTAATTGCGCCGCTTCAGTTCGGCCAGCGCTTCGCGCAACGTGCCACGGCTGACGTTGAATTCCTGAGCCAACTGATGCTCGCCGGGCAACAGAAAGCCGTCCTCCATGAGGCCGCTTTCGATGCGCCGGACAAGTTCATCGACCACCCGTTGTTTCTTGTCAAATCGTACCTGTCTAATCATGTACAAAGTGATAACCGAAACGGGCGCGGACGGGCAAGGAATATTTGGGGAAGGTGACGAGAGGCGGGAGAACGGCGCGATCTACTGTGGGAGCGGGCTTGCTCGCGAAAGCGCTGTGTCAGACGCCGAAATTATTGACTGACACACCGCATTCGCGAGCAAGCCCGCTCCCACAGGGGGATTGAAGATTACCGTTGTTTGAGGCGGTCGATGACCACGGCCAGCAACAGAATCGAACCACGAATCACATACTGATAAAACGTATCAATGTTCTTCAGGTTCATCGCGTTCTCGATGATCGCGAGAATCAGCACCCCGGCAATCACATGCCGGATCATGCCGATCCCGCCGCTCAGCGACACCCCGCCAAGCACACACGCCGAAATCACCGTCAGCTCGAAACCCTGGCCGATCATCGGCTGCCCGGAGGTCATGCGCGACGCCAGAATCACCCCGGCCAGCGCACCGATCACGCCGTGCACGGCGAAGATGATGATCTTGGTCCGGTCAACGTTGACGCCGGCGAGCAACGCCGCTTCCTGGTTGCCACCGATGGCCATGGTGTTGCGCCCGTAGGTGGTGTAGTTCAGCAGCCAGCCGAAGAACAGGAAGCAGACGATGGTGATCAGGATCGGCACCGGCACGCCGAACAACTGACCGTTGCCGAAGACGAAGAACGATTCCTGCGACACGCCCACCGCTTTGCCGTTGGCAAAAATGTAGGCCAGGCCGCGAACGATCTGCATGGTCGCCAGCGTGGTGATCAACGCGTTGACCCGCAACTTGGCGATCACGATGCCGTTGATCAGCCCGACAATCAGGCCCATCACCAGCGCCGCGCTGACGCCGAGGAACACGCTGTTGGTGTCGCGCATCACCACCGCCGCAACGACCCCCGCGCAGGCGATCACCGAGCCCACCGACAAGTCGAAGTGACCTGACGCCAGGCAATACAGCATGGTGCACGCGGCAATGCCGGTTGTGGAAATCGCCAGACCCAGCCCGCGCATGTTCAGCGGCGAGAGGAAGTTATCGATCAGCAGCGTGCAGGCGACGAAGATACCGATCGCCGCCAGCAGCATGACCCAGTCGTCGAGGAAGCGCCGCAGGTCCAGCGGTTTGCGGGGAGTCGGCAGCGCCTTGTTTTGGATGGTCATCATAGTCACCTCTCAGTTCGCCACGCCGTCAGCGCGATGGCGCGGCAAAGCCAGTTGCAGCAGGTTGGATTCATTGGCCTGGTCGCGGCTGACTTCGCCGCGCAGCGCGCCTTCGCAGAGCACCAGAATGCGATCGGAAATGCCCATCACCTCCATGAGGTCGCTGGACACCACGATCACCGAAATACCGTCGGCGGCCAGGTTATGGATGATCTGGTAGATCTCGGCCTTGGCGCCGATGTCGATGCCGCGAGTCGGCTCATCGAGCAGCAGGACCTTCATCGGCATCGACAGCCAGCGACCGAGAATCGCCTTCTGCTGATTGCCGCCGGACAGGAATTTGATCTGCTGACCGGCGTGCGGGGTTTTGACTTTCAGCGCCTTGATCTGCTTGTCGGCGTTGCCCTTCTCCCACAGCCCGCGCAGCAGGCAGCCGAGGCTGGCATTGGCGCCGCGCGCGCTGATGTTGATGTTCTCGGCAACGCTGGCCAGCGGGATGATCCCCTCTTTTTTCCGGTCCTCGGGGCACAGCAGGATCCCGGCCGCAATCGCATCGCGCGGTGAGCGCAATTTCAATTCATGACCGCGCAATTCGAGACGGCCGGCGGTGGTGCGCTCAAGCCCGCTGAGCAGCCGGAACAGCTCGGTGCGCCCGGCCCCGACCAGGCCGAACAGCCCGAGAATCTCGCCCTTGTGCGCCTCGAAACTCACCGGCTCACGCAGGCCCGGGCCGAGCAAACCGTCGACCTTCAACGCCACCGCGCCGCGCGGGCGACTGCGGTAATCGTAGATGTCCTGAATGTCGCGGCCGACCATGCAGGTCACCAGTTGATCGTGGGTCAACTGGCTCATGTCATCGAAGGTGCGCACGTAACGGCCGTCCTTGAACACCGTCACCGCGTCGCAAATGCGGAACACTTCTTCCATGCGATGCGAGACGTAGAGCACCACTTTGCCCTCATCGCGCAGGCGACTGATGATCGCCATCAAACGGTCGATTTCGCGCGCCGAGAGGCTGCTGGTCGGCTCATCGAAGGCGATCACATGCGCGCCACGGGACAGCGCCTTGGCGATTTCCACCAGTTGCCGCTGACCGAGCGACAGGCGCCCGACCTTGGTCTGCGGATCGATTTCATCGGCCAGGCCCTTGAGGCAGGCCAGGGCATTCTGGCGCAGGACGCCACGATTGATCAGGCCGAAACTGGCCGGCAGATGGCCGAGAAACAGGTTCTCGGCCACGCTCATTTCCGGCACCAGATGCAGCTCCTGGTGAATCACCGCGACACCGCTGCCGATGCTGTCGGCGGTCGACTTGAACGCCATGGTCTGCTCGCCGATCTGCAGCTCACCACTGCTCGGGATGTAGGCGCCGCCGAGGATTTTCAGCAGGGTGGATTTGCCGGCACCGTTCTCGCCCATCAAGGCGTGCACCTGCCCCGGATGGGCGACGAAGCTGATGGCGTCCAGCGCCTTGACCCCGGGGAAGGTCTTGCCGATCCCGTTGAAGCGCAGGCTGCCGCCGGCGCTGCTTGAGTGTGTCTGTACTTGCGCGTGCATCTGAGTCACCTCTTCACACCGATCGAGCAGCCATCAATTCCACAGGCCGATTTTTTCCAGCTCTTGCTTGAAGTTCTCACGGGTGATCAGGGTGACGTCGTCCATCGCTGTGTACTTCGGCGGTTCTTTGCCGGTGGTGACCCACTCGTACATCATCTCGGCAGTCTTGTAGCCTTCGATGTGCGGGCTAGGCAGCATCGAACCGAAGAAACCGCTGTTGGGCTTTTTCAGCTCGCCGATGGCGTCGGTGCCATTGATGCCGATACCGATCACGTTGGCCGCAGCGAACCCGGCGGCTTCGGTGGCGCGCACGCCGCCGAGCACGGTGTTGTCGTTCATGCCGCCAATGATCAGGTTCTTCGCCGCGCTGGGCAGCTTGACCAGCGCCGAGTTGGTGGCGTCCATGCTGCCCGGCACGTCGAGGGTTTTCAGCGCGGCGGTCAGGATGTGGTCTTTCGGCAGGCCGGCGTCTTCGAGCGCCTTCATCGAACCGTCGGTGCGCTTCTTGCCGGTGTCGAGTTCGTTGTAGGTGTTGACCACCGCGTAGGTGTCTTTCCAGTCCCAGTTACGTTTCTTCGCCTCGGCGACCATCGCGTTGCCCTGCTTCTGGCCGACTTCGAACGCGGCCATGCCGAGGTACGGCACGTCCTCCATGAACTTGCCGTTGGCGTCGACGAAACGATCGTCCACGGCAATCACTTTGAGGTCATTGAGTTTGGCTTTGGCCATGATCGCCGGGCCGAGGGATACATCCGGCGGGCAGATCACGAAGCCCTTGGCACCGTTGGCGGCGAGACTGTCGATGGCCGAGAGGGTTTTCTCGCCGTCTGGCACGGCGATCTTGATCAGTTCGAAGCCTTTGTCCTTGGCGGCTTTTTCAGCAAAAGCCCACTCGGTCTGGAACCATGGCTCTTCAGCCTGTTTGACCAGGAAACCGATTTTCACGGCATCGGCAGCCAGCAGCGTACTGCTCAGACTGAACGCGGTGACCGCCAGGGCGGCACTGCACAGGGTACGAATCCCGAAACGACGTTTCATAAGCTGACTCCTTGTTATTTTTTTTGAGCGTTATTTGAAAAGCGTTAAAGCCTGGTTTTGCAATGTAGGACAAAAATAGTCATATCGTATGATGATTGGATTTCACGCGGAGTTCACCGCCTGAAACACGATCCACTCAGTCGTGGTACATCACCGAGCGCCCACCATCGATCGTGATGCACGAGGCGTTGATGAACGGCGCTTCATCACTGGCCAGAAACACCGCGGTCATCGCCACTTCGAGCGGCTGGCCGATGCGTTTCGGCGGGTGCAGATCGAATGCTCGCTGACGCTCGGCGTGCGGATCGGCAAAACCGTTCCAGTAATCGACGTTGAGTTGCGTCTCGATGTACCCCGGGGCGATGGCGTTGACCCGAACGCCCTTCGCCGCATATTCGATACCCAGCGCCCGGGTCAGCCCAAGCAGGCCGTGCTTGGCCACCGGATACGGGAAGCAGCCGGGAATGATGTGGCTGGAATGGGTCGAGGCGATGTTGATGATGCTGCCGACACCCTGCTCGATCATCTGCGGCAGCACGGCTTTGCAACCGTACCAGGCACCGTCCAGATCGATGGCGAAGCAACGACGCCAGTCTTCTTCGGTCATTTGCAGCGGGTCGCGGAACACGTTGACTCCGGCGCAGTTGACCAGCACGTCGATGCGCCCGTGCAGCTCGATCGCCCGTCTGGCCATGGCATGCAGGTCTTGCTGGCGCGAGACGTCAGCCTTGATCGCCTGCACATCGTAGCCCTTGTCGCGCCACTGGGCGGCAACCTTCTCGACCTTCTCTGCCTGAATATCGCTGATCACCAGTCTGGCCTGCTGCGAGGCGAACGTGGCAACGATCGCCTCGCCGATGCCTTGAGCGGCACCGGTCAGCAGCACCACCTTGTTTTTCAGACGCTCACCCTTCGGCGGCGCGGGCACCGGCGGCAAGGAAAGAGGTTCAGCCATGGATCAGGACTCCTGTTCGTCAGCACAAAAAAACCGGGCATCTGCCGATGTCCGGTCTGGAAAACTGTGAAAACGAAACAGGCAGGCGCGGCGAGCGACGCCGGTCCGTTGCGAGACGCTGACTCCGCTGAGGAGTGCGATAGAGGTTCGCTGCATCACTTCACCTGTTTTGTTCTTTTTAAGTGTGAGTGCGTGTTACTGCTGGAGCCGACTATAAACCCGACTGCCAAATAATCTCAATATATAATTTTGCATCCCATATTTTGGGATTTAGCCAGCGAAGCGTGTGCAAAGTTTGCCCGGCACATCCACCCTCATCGACAGGACTGCGCCATCCAGTGGATGGTTGCGCGGACTCTGGGCGCTGGTGATGTACAGGGTTTTCAGGTCTTCGCCGCCGAATACGCAACTGGTTGGACGGCTGACAGGCAGATCGATTTTACGGTCGACCTTGCCGTCCGGCGTAAGGCGCAGCAGGCAACTGCCGTCCCAACGGGCGTTCCAGACATAACCCTCGGCGTCGACTGCCGATCCGTCCGGGCCACCATTCTGGTCAGGGCCATACCAGATCTCGGCGTTATCCAGATTGCCGTCGGTGTGAATAAAATAGCGATTGAGCGCCCCGTCGAGGCTGTCGCCGAACAGCAGCGTGGTGCCGTCATCACTCCACAGCAGTGTGTTGGGAATGCCGAGACCGAGCAGCAATGGCGTGACACGCTGGTCGGGATCAATGCGAAACAAGCCGCCGGAACGACGCTCGATCGGCAGGTCTTCGCCGTTGTCACCGATGTTGTTCTGCATGGTGCCGAGCCACAGTCGGCCTTGGGCGTCGCAGCGTGCTTCGTTGGGTCGATTGCCGGGTTGCGGGTCGGCGATGCAGAACAGCGTGAGGCGTGGTTCGAGGCCCGGGGAATCGAGATCCAGTCGATACACGCCGCTGCTCAATGTCACCAACGCGTCGCCACTGGCACAGGGGATGAACGCGGAAACGTGCTCGGGCATCTGCCAGATCTGCACGTTGTTGCCGATCAGCCGCAGCGCCTGCTTGCCGGCGATATCGACCCAGTACAGCGCCTGGGTCGGTGCGTCCCAGAATGGCCCTTCACCGAGCCTG
The DNA here is from genome assembly GCF_030209055.1 of Pseudomonas sp. lyk4-TYG-107. Lineage (NCBI taxonomy): Bacteria > Pseudomonadati > Pseudomonadota > Gammaproteobacteria > Pseudomonadales > Pseudomonadaceae > Pseudomonas > Pseudomonas sp. lyk4-TYG-107. Next base: position 46,311 of record NZ_JARVST010000004.1, on the reverse strand, counting down.
GCGCGGTGTTGGGTTACGGCGGTCAACGGCATATCGAATCCTTCATGTTGTTGTTTTAACTGTAGGAGTGAGCCTGCTCGCGATAGCGGTGGGTCAGTGACGACGATTGTGACTGACCCACCGCCATCGCGAGCAGGCTCACTCCTACAGGGGGATTTGTGTTTTCAACTGGCTTTTTTGTCGGCCATCACCTGCGGGTAAAAGCGTTTGATCGCCAGGTCGGCGTTGTCGATCAAGGTCATGCAGGCCCAGACCCCGCGTGCTGAATCACGGGCAGCAATGGCGTCGGCCATGTCTTTGTGGATCGGCAAGGTGCGACGCAGTTCATCGGGGTCGGCAGCGGAGACTTCAAACGACACGGCGAGCAAGGCGCCGAGGGCCGGGACCATTTGCTCGATGAACTGGTTGTGGCTGGCCGCCAGAATGCATTCGTGGAAGGACTGGTCGGCACGGTTGTAATCAATGCCGCTGTCGACCGCCCGCTCCAACGCGTTGTAGGCCAGTTGCACCGCGTGAATCTGCTCCAGGCTGGCGCGCTCGCAGGCCCAGCGCACAGCCATCGGTTCGATGGTGCGGCGCAGGTCGAGCAGGTCATCAACAAAGTTTTCCGGCAAACCGTTGCGTGAAAGCCAGCCGACGACTTGCGGATCGAACAGGTTCCAGCGCCGTACCGGTAACACGCGAGTGCCAACCTTAGGCCCGACTTCGAGCATGCCTTTGGCGACCAGGGTCTTGATCGCTTCGCGAATCACCGTGCGGCTGACACCTAACTGCTCGCCCAGATCCGCCTCGACCTTGATCGCCTGCCCCGGCTTGACCTGGCCAGCGGCAATCCAGCTGCCCAGCCAATCGACCGTTGATGCATGAAAGCTGCTGGACATGGACACCTCAAAGCAGTTGGCGATGGGTGTCCACGCTAATGATCATATGATTAACAGTCAATCGGGATTTTCTGCTGAATCATGAACCCCTGTAGGAGTGAGCCTGCTCGCGATAGCGGTGGAACAGTCAATGTTGATGGTGACTGACACACCGCTATCGCGAGCAGGCTCACTCCTACAGGGGGATTGTGATCAAGGTTCGAGGCCGATCCGGAAGAACTCGCCGCCACTCCATACGCCCAACCAGCGCTGCCCATCGATCTCACGACTGACCGCCAGTTCCACCAGTTGGTAAAACACATTGCGGTGAATCAACGCTTCGAGGTTGGTGCGCACGTGCACATAAGGCGCGGGTTCCTGAGTCACCGGGTCGATCTCGACGCGGATCGGATGTTCCGGCCCGGCCTCAGCAGTCTCTTCAACGTTGGTAGTGAAACGCAGGACCTGCGCTTCGCCCTCGCCTTCGGCTTCCACGGCAATCGCCACGAACGGCGCATCGTCGACTTTGATCCCGACCTTTTCGACCGGGGTAATCAGGAAGTAATCATCGCCGTCGCGGCGGATGATGGTGGAGAACAGCTTGACCATCGGCTTGCGCCCGATCGGCGTGCCCAGGTAATACCAGGTGCCGTCGCGGGCGATGCGCATATCGATGTCGCCGCAGAAGTCCGGGTTCCACAAGTGCACCGGCGGCAGGCCTTTGGTTTTGGGGATCTGTCCCAACAGGTCATTGGCTTTTTGCGGTCCACTCATGGCGTACTCCTTGGTTTATTGGTCGCCGACTCCCAGCAGGCTGCGCGCGTATTGCGCCAGCGGCGGGCCGATCAGGTCTTCCGGCTTGTTATCGTGGAACGTCAGTAAACCGCCACGACTCTTGATCCGTGCAGTATCAATCAAATACTGGGTGCTGGTCTCGATCAACATGATCTGAATCACCCCGCCATCGATGCCGAGGCGATCCACGGCTTCCTGATCGAGCCATTCGTCAGAGTTGCCGATACGGTCGTCAGCCTTGGCGAAACGGGTGTACAGCAGGTAGTGCGCGCCAGCATCGCGGGCTTCGCCCATCGCCTGATCGAGGCCTTCAGGGGCACGGGCGCGGCGGACCATCGGGAAGTATTCGACAAAACCCTTGAACGCTTCTTCGGCCACCACGTTCGGGCGCGGATAGGAGCCACCCGGCGGTGCAAATGCGCCCTGAGCGATGTAGATGAACGAATCCGGCTGAATGCGGAAATTGTTCACCCGACGGCTGTCGCTGTGATCCAGCAGCCCCGCGTCGCTCATCTGATAGCGAGTGCCTTCGGCCATATCGCTGACAGTCATACAGCCGCCAAGCGCCAAAACGGCCAGCAGCAAAACCAGGCTACGCATCCTCATCCTCCAGAAGCCGGTGACGGAAAACCGGCGAATGGCCGTTGGATGCAGCTTTTGCGCCAGCTCAGGATCTTCGTCGAATGATGAATCGCTTTCGCGAGCAGGCTCGCTCCCACAGGATTGCGCAAAACCCAGTGGGAGCGAGCCTGCTCGCGAAAAAGAGGGATCAGCCGCCGATGATCTTCATGATTGTCGCGCCACCGGAGAACGCCACTTCCTGCTTGTCGCCCAACGCCTTGACCAACAGACGCTGCAACGCCGGCAACGCCTGATGGCGAGGCTTGTCGAGCAGATCACCGACATAGTGGCGGTTGCTCGACGACAGGCAGCCATGCAGCCAGCCGGTCGACGACAGACGCAAACGCGAACAGGTTCTGCAGAACGGCACGCTTTCGTTGGCGATCACGCCGAAATGGCCGCGGCCCGGTATCGCATAGCGCACGGCCGTGGCATCCACCGGCGCATCTGCCTGGGCGTACTCGTAGCGCTCGCCGATCAGGCTCAGCAGTTGCTGCAGGCTGACGAACTGTTGCAGGAAGGCGTTGGAGTCGGTGGCGAGGTGGCCCATGCGCATCAACTCGATGAAACGCAACTCATAGCCCCGTTCCAGGCAGTAATCGAGCAGCGGCATCACCTGATCCAGGTTCTGCCCACGCAACGGCACCATGTTGACCTTGATCTTCAGTCCCGCCGCTTTCGCCTGGTCCATGCCATCGAGCACGGTCGCCAGATCGCCGCCACGGGCAATGCTGCGGAACGCACCGGCATCCAGGGTATCGAGAGAAACGTTGATCCGGCGCAGGCCGGCATCCACCAGCAGCGGCAGCTTCTTCGCCAGGAGTTGACCATTGGTGGTCAGGCTGATGTCTTCCAGGCCCATCTTGCCGACGGCACTCATGAAAGATTCGAGTTTGGGGCTGACCAGCGGCTCGCCACCAGTGATGCGCAAGCGCTCGATGCCGGCGGCTTCGATCAGATAAGCCACGCCGCGGGCCATGGCCTCGGCCGACAATTCATCCTGCGCAGCCACCAGCCGCTTGCCGTTGGGCACGCAGTAGGTACAGGCGTAATTGCAGGCTGAAGTCAGGCTGATGCGCAAATTGCGAAAACGCCTGCCTTGACGGTCAACGATCATGATCACTCCGGCGATAGAATTTCGAGCCGCTAAAACTTGACTCACAAATCAAGTTTTAGCAAGCCCTATGCCTGAGTATATTCCTGCGGTACTGCGTCATGTAGCGAAATCATGGCGCAATAAGGCCGCTGAATGATTCAGCTGCTCGGTGTTTCCGGGTCGCGCTTGCGCTTATTGCCCATGCGCACGCCGATGTCCATCAGGAACTGGAAGAAACCTTCCTGATCTTCCAGCACATTGCTCCAGAACGGCGAGTGATACAGCGCCACCGCGCCGTGCACCAGCGCCCAGGACGCGCAGTAGTGGAAGTATGGCGGCACGTCTTCGAGCTTGCCTTCGCTGATCCGGCCTTTGATGAGCAGGGTCAGGCGTTCGAAGTTCGAGGCACGGATCTTGTGCAGCTCCTCGACCATTTCCGGCACCTGATTGCCTTTTACCACCTTCTCTTCGAGACGGTCGAACAGGCGGTAGCGCTGCGGGTCGCGCATGCGGAATTCGAAGTAGGCACGGGACAGCGCTTCCTTGTCCTTGTCGACATCGGCCGAATGCAGCAGCTCGTTCAAATCACGCTCGTAATCGAGCATCAGGCGCAGATAGATCTCGGCCTTGGATTTGAAATGCTTGTAGATCGTGCCTTTGCCGATACCCACGGCATCAGCAATCATCTCGACGGTGACGCTGTCTTCACCTTGTTCGAGGAACAGCTTGAGCGCGGTATCGAGAATTTCTTGCTCGCGGCGACGAAACTCACGGACCTTACGAGGTTCTTTGTGCATAAGAAAAGGTCTGTAGGGGTCAAAATTCGAAGCCGCGTATTATGCCTAACTTGCACAAAAATGCACGGATCATCCGACCATATCTGCGTTTCTTGTTCATTTTGCGAACGCCAGGGGTGCAATGAGAACTCAACTGAAGCGCACGTATTCCAAATTTGTTTAAAAACCCCGACCGGCTAACTGGACTGAACGCCAGACTGATCAATACTTGAACTGTCGGCCGGCATCTCCCCCAAGTGCCGTGCCGGTAAAGGTACCAAGGGACCGCGTGCCTTTGTTTTACTCCTAATGGTCTTAACCCGGATTCACCCCCCAGAACCCGGGTTTTTTTTGCCTGCGATTTGGCGGTGACCTACATGGCAGATTTGACAGAGGCCAGCGAAAACAGGCGCTTGAAGTTCTCGGTGGTCTGCTCGGCAAACCGCTCGTAGCTCTCCCCACGCAGCATCGCCAGAAACTCAGCCACCTCACGCACGTACTGCGGCAGGTTCGGTTTGCCGCGATAAGGGATCGGCGCCAGATAGGGCGAGTCGGTCTCCACCAGCAAGCGATCGGCCGGCACCTTGCTCGCCACGTCGCGTAGGGCGTCAGCATTGCGGAAGGTGACGATGCCCGACAGGGAAATGTAGTAGCCCATGTCCAGCGCTGCTTTGGCCATGTCCCAGTCTTCGGTGAAGCAATGCAGCACACCGGCCTGGGGCAATGCCGCTTCACGCAGCAGCTCAAGGGTATCGGCACGGGCGCCGCGGGTGTGGATGATCACCGGCTTACCAGTCTGCTGTGCGGCTTGCAGGTGCAGGCGGAAGGATGCCTGCTGCAGCTCGGCGGCTTCCGGTTCGTAGTGATAATCCAGACCGGTTTCACCGATCGCCACCACTTTCGGGTGATTGAGTTCGTGCAGCAGCCAGTCAAGTGCAGGCGCCGCGCCCGGTTGCACATCCAATGGGTGCACACCAACCGAGCAATCGACGTCGTCATAGCGCTCGGCGAGGGCTTTGACGTCGGCGGCGTTATCGGCACTCACGCCGATACACAGGAAGTGCCCTACCCCGCGTTGGCGAGCCGCATCGAGTGCAGCATCCAGCGAGCCGTCATGGGCGGCGAGGTCGAGGCGATCAAGGTGACAATGGGAATCTACGAGCATAAAAGAGACTGCAACTTACATCGTATGAGTGGGACGGTCGGATTTCAGTGCTCCGGCCAGATGGGTTTCAATGCGACTGCGGGCGGTGTTGTCGCCTTCATTGAATTGCACGCCGACACCGGCGGCACGATTTCCTTGCGCGCCTTTGGGGGTAATCCAGGCGACCTTGCCGGCCACCGGAATTTTCTCCGCCTCGTCCATCAAGTTCAGCAGCATGAACACCTCGTCGCCCAACTTGTAGCTCTTGTTGGTCGGGATGAACAGGCCACCGTTCTTGATGAACGGCATGTAGGCGGCGTAAAGCACCGATTTGTCCTTGATCGTCAGGGACAGGATGCCGTTGCGCGGCCCCGGGCTGATGGCTTCATTCATGTTGACCTCCACTGCTGATGTTCAGAGTCTAGGTACACATTCTTATCTTTGACCAGGCAATCCCGCCCATTGCACCAACAACGCTTCCAGCAGCAGTGCCGGGTTGAGGTTGGCTTTGCTCAGGACTTTCTGCCGCTGGGCGAGAATCCAGTCCTGAATATTGAGGACTTTGCCTTGGGCGCTTTTTTGCGCCAGGTACTGCACGACTTTACGCATATCGGTCAGGCCGAGGCCGTTTTCATCCTGGGTCAGTTGATAACGCAGTATCAGGCTCGACCAGTCGCAGAACCAGTCGAACAGGCGCAGCATCGGAATGCTTTTCCACTCTTCGGCCAGTTGCGTCGGCGATTGCTGCTGCTTGAGCAACTTCTTCACCCCTTCGACCACCTGCGCTCGCTGTTCGCGTACGCCCTGGGACTGCAGACTGACTGCCGCCAACGGCGAGCCTGCCGCCAGCGTCAGCAATTCGATGCGCTCCTCTTCGGAGCACTCCGGCAGCGCCTGCGCCAGCCATTGCAGGCTCACGGCCTCACCCGGCAGCGGACACGCCTGCTGCACGCAGCGGCTCTTGATTGTCGGCAGCAAACGGCTCGGCTGGTGGCTGACCAGCAACAGCACAGTATCGCCGGAAGGCTCCTCCAGGCTTTTTAGCAAGGCGTTGGCGGCGTTGATGTTCATCGACTCCACCGGCTCGATCAGCACCACCTTGCGCCCGCCCAACTGCGCGGTCTGCACCACGAAACTGACCAGATCGCGCACCTGATCGACCTTGATCGCCTTATCGGCTTCTTCCGGCTCAAGGATGTAATTGTCCGGGTGGCTGCCGGCCCTGAGCAACAGGCAGGATTTGCACTCGCCGCACGCCTCGGGCGTCGGACGCTGACACAGCAGGCTGGCCATCAGGCGCTCGGCCAACGCGCGCTTGCCGATCCCGGCCGGGCCGTGCAGCAAGTACGCGTGGGCGTGCTGGCTACGTCCGGCCAGTTGCTGCCAGAGGCTGTCCTGCCATGGATAGGCCTCAGCCACGAATCAGCTCCAGCAAGTTCGGAATCAAGGTATCCAGCGCTTGCTGAACCTTGACCAATGACTGACCGGCATCGATGCGCACATAACGCGCCGGATCAGCCTCGGCGCGCTGCAGAAATGCATTGCGTACCGCTTCGAAAAACGCCCGGCCTTCCAGTTCAAAGCGATCCAGCCGACCACGGGCAGTGGCTCGAGCCAGGCCGATTTCCACCGGCAGATCGAAAATCAGCGTCAGATCCGGACGCAGGTCGCCCTGAACGAACGTCTCCAGCGCAGCAATGCGTTCCAGCGACAAACCACGACCGCCGCCCTGATAGGCGTAAGTCGAGTCGGTGAAACGATCGCACAGCACCACCGCGCCGCGAGCCAGCGCCGGACGGATCACTTCGGCCAGATGCTGGGCGCGCGCGGCGAACACCAGCAACAGCTCGGTATCGGGGTTCATGACTTCATCGGCCGGGGCCAGCAGCACATCGCGAATGCGCTCGGCCAGTGGCGTACCGCCGGGCTCGCGGGTCAGCACTACTTCGACACCTTCGGCGCGCAGGCGCTCGGCGAGGTATTCGCGGTTGGTGCTCTTGCCGGCGCCTTCCGGGCCTTCCAGGGTAATAAACAAGCCAGTCACAGGCAGTCCTTAATCAAAGTCATTGCGCGTTTTGCGGTGCCGCTGTCTCAGGCTCGGCAGCAGGGGTCGGGGCTGGCGCAGGATCCTGAGGTGGAACCTGCGGCAGCACCTCAGGAGCGGTATCCGGGGACGCCGCGGGAATCGCCTCCTCCGTCGCCGAGGCAGGCGCATTCGCCGGGGCCGGGCTGGAGCGGTAATCGGCGCGGCGCTTGAGCTGGAACTCGCGCACCGCGCTGTTGTGCGCATCCAGATCATCGGAGAACACATGGCTACCATCGCCACGGGCGACAAAATACAGACTGTTACCTTCCACCGGATTGAGCGCGGCATGAATCGCCTCGCGACCGACCATGGCAATCGGCGTCGGCGGCAATCCGGGGATCACATAGGTGTTGTAGGGCGTCGGCTCCTTGAGATGAGCTCGGGTCAACTTGCCGGTGTAGCGATCGCCCAGGCCGTAGATCACGGTCGGGTCGGTCTGCAACTGCATGCCCAGCGCCATGCGACGCACGAACACGCCGGCAATCTGCCCACGCTCCTGCGGCACACCGGTTTCCTTTTCCACCAGCGAGGCCATGATCAGCGCCTGATATGGCTCGCTGTACGGCGCATCAGCCGAGCGGTTCTCCCACTCCTTGGCCAACACCTCGTCGAGGCGGTCGAAGGCTTTCTTCAGCAATTCGACGTCGGAAACACCGCGCACAAAGCGGTAGGTATCCGGGAAGAATCGCCCTTCCGGGAACAGCCCGCGATGGCCGATTTTCTCCATCACTTCGCTGTCGCTCAAGCCCTTGAGGGTCTGCTCGATCTTTTCGTCTTTTGCCAGCGCGGCACGGACCTGGTGGAAATTCCAGCCCTCGACCAGTGTCAGGCTGTACTGCACCACTTCGCCGCGCTTCCACAGGTCGATCAGACCGTTGACGGTCATCCCCGGCTGCATGCGGTATTCGCCGGTATGGATCGGTGTGCCGGCCAGATTGAAGCGCCAGTAGATGCGCAACCAGAAGGCGTCCTTGATGACACCATCGGTTTCGAGTTCAAGAAAGGTACGGGTCGGCGTCGAGCCTTTCGGCACATCCAGCAGTTCTTCCTGCGTGATGTTCAGAGGCTGTTCCAGCGCCGAATGAATTTTCCAGGCGCTGGCGCCCATCAGCAGCCCTGCCAGAACCAGTCCGGTTTCCAGCAGCAGCAAGAGTTTACGTCTCACGAATCAAGCATCCAGTAGCGCGCGGGCAATGGTTTGCAGTTTACGGGTGAGCGGGCCAACCGGCCAGCTCAGTGCAGCGTAGGCACGTACCGGCCAGACGCCATACACGCTGTTGCAAACAAAGACTTCATCAGCCCATTGCAGCTGTTCGAGGCTGATGTCGGTGATTTGAGTGGGGATGGCCAATGACTCGGCCTGAAACAATATTTCAGCACGCATCACACCGGCCACGCCACAGCGCTTCAGATCCGGGGTGATCAGTACGCCGTCGCGCACCAGAAACAGGTTGCTGAACACGCCTTCGATGACGCGCCCGGCCTGATCGAGCATCAAGCCTTCGGCATGTTCGCCATCGTGCCATTCGGCGCGGGCGAGCACTTGCTCCAGACGATTCAGATGCTTGAGACCGGCCAGCAACGGCTGGTTGGATAACCGCGTGACGCAGGGAAACAGGCGCACGCCCTGCTCGCCATGCACGGCAGGATAAGCCGCAGGCGGACTGCGTTGCAGAATGCGTCGGCCCTGCGCCGCAGGATCGGGTGCGTAGCCACGCAAGCCGTCACCACGGGTGAGAATGAGCTTGAGCACGCCCTCGCCCATTGCCGCGGCATAAGCCAGTAGCTCGCTGCGAACCCGCTCGATATCCGCGGCGATGGCCAGACGCGAGCAGCCCTCGGCCAAACGCGTCAGGTGACGATCCAGCAATACCGGCTGGCCGCCGTGCACGGCAATGGTCTCGAACAGACCATCACCGTAAGCCAGGCCGCGATCTTTCAGCGACAGAGCGTCAGCCGGTTGACCGTCGACCCAGCTGTCCATCACCCGGCGAACCGACGGAATGCCAATGTGCCGTTGGTGCCGCCAAACCCGAACGAGTTGGACAGTACGACGTCGATGTCCATGTTGCGCGCAGTGTGCGGCACGAAATCGAGATCGCAGCCTTCATCCGGCTCATCGAGGTTGATGGTCGGCGGTGCCACCTGACTGTTGATCGCCAGTACGCTGAAGATCGCCTCGACCGCGCCCGCCGCACCCAACAGGTGACCGGTCATGGACTTGGTGGAGCTGACCGCCAGGTTGTAGGCGTGCTCACCGAACACGGTCTTGATCGCGTTGGCTTCGGCAAGATCGCCGGCCGGGGTCGAAGTACCGTGGGCGTTAATGTACTGCACCTGGTCGATGTTGATCTTCGCATCGCGCAGCGCATTGGTGATGCAGCGCGCTGCACCAGCGCCATCAGCGGGTGGCGACGTCATGTGGAACGCATCGCCACTGGTGCCGAAGCCGATCAGCTCGGCGTAGATCGTGGCGCCACGGGCCTTGGCGTGCTCGAGTTCTTCGAGTACCAGCGCACCGGCACCGTCAGACAGCACGAAGCCATCACGGCCCTTGTCCCATGGACGACTGGCGCGAGTCGGCTCGTCGTTGCGGGTCGACAGCGCACGGGACGCGCCGAAGCCGCCCATGCCCAGACCGCACGCGGCCATCTCGGCACCGCCGGCGATCATTACGTCGGCCTCGTCGTACATGATGTTGCGCGCCGCCATGCCAATGCAGTGCGTACCGGTGGTACAGGCAGTGGAAATGGCGTAGTTCGGCCCCTGTGCACCCAGGTGGATGGACAGAAAACCGGAAATCATATTGATGATCGAGCCTGGCACGAAGAATGGCGAAATTCGACGCGGGCCCGTCTCATGCAGGGTACGGCTGGTTTCTTCGATGTTGGTCAGACCGCCGATGCCCGAGCCCATGGCCACGCCAATGCGCTCACGGTTGGCGTCGGTGACTTCCAGACCGGCGTTGCGAACAGCCTGAAAACCCGCGGCCAGACCGTACTGAATGAACAGGTCGAGCTTACGTGCTTCCTTGACCGACAGGTATTCCTCGACATTGAAGCCCTTTACCGAGCCGCCAAAACGGGTGGAATAGGCAGAAAGGTCGGTGTGTTCGATCAGACCAATGCCACTGCGGCCAGCCAGAATGCCCTGCCAACTGCTCGGCACATCCGTGCCCAGTGGCGACAACATACCCATACCGGTGACTACGACGCGTCTACGCGACACAGCACTCTCCTTTTTCAAATGACGACTTTGCATCAGGCCTAAAGAAAAAACCGCACGCCATGATGGCAGTGCGGTTTTTCCATGACAGCAGACAACGATTACAAACTATTACGCCTGGTGGCTAGTAACGTAGTCGATTGCAGCTTGTACAGTAGTGATCTTCTCAGCTTCTTCGTCAGGGATTTCGGTCTCGAATTCCTCTTCCAGAGCCATCACCAGCTCAACGGTGTCAAGGGAGTCGGCACCCAGGTCTTCAACGAAGGAAGCAGTGTTGACCACTTCTTCTTCTTTAACGCCCAGTTGCTCGGCAACGATTTTCTTGACGCGCTCTTCGATGGTGCTCATACCTTGTTTTCACTCCTAATGGACAAATTCAGGCAGCTGGCCAGTGGGTAAGTGTATAGAAAGGCTTTTCAGCTTTTCAACTGAAAGCTTCACTCCTCAAACCCTGCGGCCCTCTGCCTATAAATAGATTGCAGCTTTATAACGGATTTTAGACAGCTCGTATGACATTTTTTTGAAGCAATCCGTCACATTTTACTTACATGTACATCCCACCGTTCACCGGGATTGTAGCCCCAGTGACGTATGCCGCACCGTCGGATGCAAGAAAAGCGACCACCGAGGCGATCTCTTGAGCTTGTCCCAGACGGCCCAGCGGAATCTGCGTCTGCAAGGCTTCACGCTGTGCTTCCGGCAGTTCGCGGGTCATATCGGTGTCGATGAACCCAGGGGTTACCGAGTTGACCGTAATCGAACGCGAACCGACTTCACGCGCCATCGCACGGCTGAAACCTTCCAGACCGGCCTTGGCGGCTGCATAGTTTACTTGGCCTGCGTTGCCCATGGCACCCACCACCGAGCCAATACTGATAATTCGGCCCCAGCGCGCCTTGGTCATGCCACGCAAAACGCCCTTGGACAGGCGATACAGACTGTTCAGGTTGGTATCGATCACGTCGTACCATTCATCGTCTTTCATGCGCATCATCAGGTTATCGCGGGTGATGCCGGCATTATTGACCAGAATCGCCGGCGCGCCGAACTGCTCCTGAATGCTCGCGATCACGGCGGCAACGGATTCGTCGCTGGTGACGTTCAGCTCCAGGCCGGTACCTTGAATGCCGTGCTCCTTGAGCGTGGCAGCAATCGCCTCGGCACCCTTGGCGGAGGTCGCAGTGCCAACAACGATGGCGCCCTGACGACCCAGTTCCAGTGCGATAGCCTGGCCGATACCGCGGCTTGCACCGGTGACCAGTGCAACTTTACCTTGCAGACTCATGCAAGTTTCTCCTGATTCAGGCCAGCGCTGCACGGGCGGCAGCGAAAGCGTCTGGGGTATTGAGATTGGAAGTCGAAACGCCTTCGGCGCAACGTTTGTTCAGACCGGCCAGCACTTTGCCCGGGCCGCACTCGACCAGACTGGTAGCGCTTTTGGCAGCCAGCGTCTGAACCGATTCAACCCAGCGAACGGGCTTGTACAGTTGTTCGAGCAGATCACGCTTGAGGGTCTCCAGATCGGCCGGCACTTGCGCGCTGACGTTCTGTACGACCGGGATCTGCGGCGCCTGCCAGTCGATGGCGGCGATGGATTCGGCAAAGCGCTCGGCAGCCGGACGCATCATTTCGCAGTGCGATGGCACGCTCACTGGCAACGGCATGGCACGCTTGGCGCCACGGGCCTTGCAGCCCTCGATGGCACGTTCAACCGCAGCCTTGGCGCCGGCAATCACTACCTGACCCGGCGAGTTGAAGTTCACCGCGCTGACCACTTCGCCCTGCGCCGCTTCGGCACAGGCTGCCAGCACGTCGGCATCTTCCAGACCGAGGATGGCAGCCATGCCGCCCTGCCCGGCCGGAACGGCTACCTGCATCAACTGTCCACGGCGCTCAACGAGCCTCACCGCGTCAGCCAGGCTCAGGCTGCCGGCAGCAACCAGCGCGCTGTATTCACCCAGGCTGTGACCGGCAACAAATGCCGGACGCGCGCCACCTTCAGCCAGCCACAGACGCCACAGAGCGATCGAAGCGGTCAGAATGGCCGGTTGGGTTTTGTCGGTTTGATTGAGCAGCTCTTCCGGGCCCTGCTGGGTCAGTGCCCACAGGTCATAGCCCAGAGCAGCGGAGGCTTCTTTGAAGGTTTCGAGGATCAACGGATATTCCGCGCCCAGCTCGGCCAGCATGCCGAGGGACTGCGAACCCTGTCCTGGAAAGACGAATGCGAGGGAAGCAGACATGTAACAAGCCCCTAATGATCTTGTCGTCGAAAATGACGCCCCACTGGGGGACGCAAGAAACTGACAGTTGGATGGCCCTTTGAACCGGGCGGTCACATTTAAGCATTGTCCGACGAAAACGCCTAAGACAACAGATCCTCCAGACGACCGTGGAGGCGTTCGGGCAGGTTCTCCTGAATCTCGATCAGCGCGCGTTGAATCGCACTCTGAAAACCCTGAACCCCGGCCGAACCGTGACTTTTCACCACGATACCCTGCAAGCCGAGGAAGCTTGCGCCGTTATGTCGCGCCGGTGCGAGATCCGCCTGCAGGCGCTTCATCAATGGCAGGGCCAAAGCACCTACCACGCGGGAAGCAAAGCTTTTCCTGAACAAGGCCTCAATGCGCGCGGCGATCATCGTCGCCAGGCCCTCGCTGGACTTGAGCAGGATATTGCCGACAAAACCGTCACAGACCACCACATCCGCCTCGCCGCGATACAGGCCATCGCCCTCGACAAAACCGATATAGTTAATGCCGCGCGCCGCCTGCAACAAGGTCGCCGCCAGCTTGACCTGCTGATTGCCCTTGATGTCCTCGGTGCCGATATTCAGCAACGCGACACGCGGCCGGGCGATGCCCAGCGTCTGCGCCGCCACCGAGCCCATCACCGCGAACTGCAATAGATGCTCGGCGCTGCAATCGACGTTGGCGCCCAGGTCGAGCAACTGGCAATAACCCTTCTGCGTCGGAATCGCCGCCACCATCGCCGGCCGATCAATCCCCGGCAAGGTCTTGAGCACAAATCGCGACAGCGCCATCAACGCCCCGGTATTGCCGGCACTGACACAGGCCTGAGCCTTGCCGTCACGCACCAGTTCAAGGGCGACACGCATCGACGAGTCCGGCTTGCCACGCAAGGCCTGGGTCGGCTTTTCGTCCATGGTGATGACTTCAGACGCCGGGACAATTGTCAGGCGCGCGCGATCGGCAGCCGATTGGCCGTTGATCAGTTCTTCAAGTAGGGAGGGTTGACCGACGAGGGTCAGGTGCAGCGAGGGCGTAGCAGAAAGGCAAGCAAGGCTGGCCTGAACAATGCTGCGGGGACCGAAGTCCCCGCCCATTGCGTCAATCGCGATGACTTGAGCGGACAAGTGATTACTCGTCAGCGCCCTTGTCGATCACTTTACGGCCACGGTATACGCCTTCTGGCGATACGTGGTGACGCAGGTGAACTTCACCAGTGGTTTTTTCTACAGACAGGGTGCTAGCCTCGAGAGCGTCGTGCGAACGGCGCATGTCACGGGCAGAGCGGGATTTTTTGTTCTGCTGAACAGCCATAATTGATTAACTCCTAAACGTTTGGGTCACGCTTTAACTGCGCCAATACACTGAACGGGTTGGACCGCGTTACCTCGTCCTCGCTCGGTTCGGGCTCATCTGCTCCCGCCGGCTGCTGGCATTCTTCCGGATGATGAGCAGGCACAATGGGCAAGGCGAGCAGAAGCTCCTCCTCGATCAGTGACTGCAGATCCAATGGATCTTCGCCCAGTTCCAGCACGTCATAACCTTTCGGTAACGACTGGGTATTCGCACCCTCCTTCACTACAGCGTAACTGCATTCGCTGTGGATCGGCAGGGTGACCAGCTCAAGACAACGCTGGCAAACCATTTTGACTTCGGTGTCGATAAAGCTGTGGATCACCACAGATTTACGTTCATCTCGTTCAAAAACGAATTTGGCCTGCACCGTACCGACATCGTCGGAAAGCGGGTCGCAGAGTCTCTTCAAATCGGCCAGCAGCAGTTCACCTTGAAGGGTGGTGCCACGGTCAGCCAATTTGCGCGGGTCAACGTGAGGTGGAATCGGGTCATTCAACATAGGCGCAGCATTATAGGGATGCACCCACCCATGTCAAAGGAAATTGTGCCCTGTCCGTCACTTGCGTGCCTCCGCTAGAATTCGCACCTGCCTCAGGAGACGCCAATGCTGCCTTTATTACTCGCCTCAAGCTCGACTTATCGCCGGGAATTACTCGCCCGCCTGCACCTGCCGTTCGTCTGCAGCTCGCCGGATATTGACGAAAGCCACCGACCGGGCGAATCCGCCATCGAACTGGTCAAGCGCCTCGCCGAACAGAAAGCCCGCGCACTCGCCGCGAGCCATCCCGCTCATCTGATTATCGGCTCGGACCAGGTCGCAGTGCTCGGCGATCAGATCATCGGCAAGCCACACACCTTCGACAAGGCTCGCGAGCAACTACTCGCCGCCAGCGGCGCCAGCGTGACCTTCCTCACCGGCCTGGCCCTGCTCAACAGCCAGACCGGCCACTGCCAGGTCGACTGCGTGCCGTTTACCGTGCACATGCGTCAGCTCGACGAGGCGCGAATTGAACGCTACCTGCGCCTGGAGCAGCCCTACGACTGCGCCGGCAGCTTCAAGGCCGAAGGTTTGGGCGTGAGCCTGTTCCAATCCACCGAAGGGCCTGACGCCACCAGCCTGATCGGCCTGCCGCTGATTCGCCTGATCGACATGCTGCTGGCCGAGGGCGTGCGAATCCCTTAACGCACAAAAAACCGGCCATTGAGGCCGGTTTCTTTTCAACACTGCACCACGCTTAACGCAACGATGGCCCGTGGAACCCCATCCACATCGCCAACTGCTCAGCCACACTGGCGCCAAGTTTCTTCGAGAAGCGGTCGAACGGCGATTCCTGCACAGTGAAATCCACCAGCTCTTTCTCGCCGATCACATCCCGCGCCACGGAACTGGCATTGCCCAGACCATCGATCAAGCCCAATGGCAGCGCCTGCTCGCCGGACCAGACCAGCCCGGAGAACAGCTCCGGATGCTCCTTGTCCTTCAGGCGATCGCCACGACCCTGTTTGACACTGTTGATGAACTGCTTGTGCGTTGTATCCAGTACGGTCTGCCAGAACGCAGTCTCGTCAGGCTTCTGTGGCTGGAACGGATCCAGAAACGACTTGTGCTCGCCCGAGGTATAAGTGCGACGCTCGACGCCGAGCTTGTCCATGGTGCCGACGAAACCGTAACCGGCGGCCGTTACACCGATGGAGCCGACCAGACTGGCCTTGTCGGCATAGATCTGATCCGCAGCACTGGCGATGTAATAGGCACCGGACGCACCGAGATCGGAAATCACCGCATACACCTTGGTATCCGGGTGCAGACCGCGCAGACGCTTGATCTCGTCATACACATAACCCGACTGCACCGGACTGCCGCCAGGACTGTTGATCCGCAGGATCACACCCTTGACCTTCTTGTCCTCGAAGGCCGCACGCAGGCTACCGACAATGTTGTCGGCACTGGCAGGCTCCTTGTCGGCAATCATGCCGGTGACGTCGATCAGCGCGGTGTAGTTCGGGCCACGGGTGGCGCTCTTTTCCATGTCCATCAGCGGCGTGAACAGGATCAGCGCAACAAACAGATAAACAAACGTCAGCAGCTTGAAGAAAATCCCCCAACGCCGTGAGCGACGCTGCTCCTGCACACTGGCCAGCAAAGTCTTTTCCAGCAGCTTCCAGCTTTTCTCGTCACCGTCGTCGGCACTTGCCTTGGCCGGTGCTTTCCATTCGTCGGTCATGCGCTGTACCCCAGCAAAAACGTATTAAGCCTGCTGCCCCAGCCAGGCGTGCAATTCACTAAAACGGTCGATCGACAGGCGCGGCTCGAACTGCTGCAGCGACTCGATCGACTGCGCGCCGTAGCTGACCGCCACCGACGCCATGCCCGCATTACGCGCCATCAGCAGATCGAAGGACGAATCCCCGACCATCAGCGCCTGCTCGGGCCGCACGCGACAATGCGCGAGAATCTGCTCGAGCATCAGCGGATGCGGCTTGCTCGCGGTCTCGTCGGCGGCACGGGTGATATCGAAATAATCTTCCCAGCCATTGGCCTTGAGCACCCGATCCAGCCCACGACGATTCTTGCCGGTCGCGACCGCCAGGTGATAGCCCTGCTCGCGAAACGACGCCATCGACTCGACTACACCCTCGAACAGCGGCGAAGGCACGGCTTCTGCCGCGATGTAGTGATCAGCGTAATACTCGCGAAACGAGGTCATCTCGGCATCACTGATGTCCGGGTACAAGGTGCGGATCGCCTCGGGCAAGCCCAAGCCGATGATGCCCTTGACGGCAAAATCATCACGCAACTCGAAACCGGAACGCGCGGACGCAGAATGCATCGCCTCGACAATCCGACCAATGGAATCGGCGAGGGTGCCGTCCCAATCGAAAATCAGCAGTTTGTAATCAGATGGGCGCACTCAATCGCTCCACGGTCTTGGCCCACATTTCATCCACTGGTGCCTGCAACTTGAGCTCGCCGCCATCGGGCAGCGGCACGGTCAGCATGTAGGCGTGCAGGAACAGACGTTTGCCGCCCAGATCACGGATTTCCTTGCTGAAACCGTCATCGCCGTACTTGGTGTCGCCGGCAATGCAGTGCCCGGCGTGCAACGTATGGACGCGGATCTGATGGGTGCGACCGGTGATCGGCTTGGCTTCGATCAGAGTGGCAAAGTCGCCGAAACGACGCAGGACCTTGAACACGGTCACCGACTCCTTGCCCTCCTCCTCGTCAACCTCGACCATGCGCTCGCCGGAGCGCAGATTGCTCTTGCCCAGCGCCGCACGGACTTGCTTGATCGAGGTCGCCCAATTGCCGCGCACCAGCGCCATGTAACGCTTGTCGACACCGTCACCGCGCAAGGCGGCGTGCAAGTGCCGCAACATGCTGCGCTTCTTGGCGATCATCAGCAGGCCGGAGGTGTCACGGTCGAGACGGTGAACCAGCTCCAGTTCCTTGGCATCGGGGCGCAACTGACGAAAGGCTTCGATCACCCCGTAATTCAAGCCACTGCCGCCGTGAACCGCAATGCCGGCGGGCTTGTTGATCACGATCAGGGCTTTGTCTTCGTAGACAATCGAGGCTTCCAGGCGCTGTAACAGGCCTTGAGCCAATGGCACCGGTTCGTCGCGCTCAGGCACACGAACCGGCGGCACGCGCACGATATCGCCGGCCTGCAGCTTGTATTCGGGCTTGATCCGCCCCTTGTTCACGCGCACTTCGCCTTTACGCAAAATGCGGTAAATCAAGGTCTTGGGCACGCCTTTGAGCCGGGCAAGGAGGAAATTGTCGATTCGTTGGCCGGCATACTCCGGCGAGACTTCAAGCAGTTGAACGCCTGGAGTCGAAGGGGCAGTAGTTGTCATGCCGCGGATGATAACAATTTTTATGGAATTGAAGCACTTAATCATTGCTGCTATAGTCGCGAACGCCGCCAAAAGCGGCCTGGACAGCGGAACCACGGTCAAAAACCGGCCCTGACCAACGCAATTCACCAGGACGCGAGGCCGTCCTACGGGGCTTTCGCTACGTAACGGTGGAGTTTGCAGTTGTAACAAGCGCAGGTGACATGAGGCCTGAATTACACCGTCGAGCAGAGTTTTCACTCGCCTGACAGGCAAATATTCGAGGCCAGTTCACAAAGTGCAGTCAGCTGCAGATGACCCCGAGCGAAGGCTTCGGAAACATCGCCTGAATTAGCCATGATGCGTGACCTCCCCTTTCGGAGCTCACGGTAAATGCCAACCCGCTGCGGATTCTGCGCGCGGCAGCACCCGAATTATCAGGGATACGTGTAGGGTGGAGATGCACAACCGCCGGACTGTGTAGCAATAGGCTTTATCAAGACGCTTCATCTCGTCCACAGCCGCTGGTTGATTCCTCCTCCTGACTGAGTGCTTAAGTAGCCACAGCAAGCAGGACGCGTACGTCGCGATATCGGCCCAATTGGCCTGACATCGCTGGACACGGGAATGGCCAACCACTCCCGACGCACCTGACACCGACCGTGAGAAGTCGTGTGTGCCGAACGCCGTTTCCGGCAGCCCGGAAACCGACGGTACTACATGAAAAGAATGCTGATTAACGCAACTCAACCCGAAGAGTTGCGTGTTGCACTGGTAGATGGCCAACGCCTCTACGACCTGGACATCGAATCCGGTGCACGCGAGCAGAAAAAGGCCAACATCTACAAAGGCCGTATCACTCGCATCGAACCAAGCCTTGAGGCTGCCTTTGTCGATTTCGGCTCCGAGCGCCACGGCTTCCTGCCCCTCAAAGAAATCTCCCGCGAATACTTCAAGAAAGCCCCTGAAGGCCGCGTCAACATCAAGGACGTCCTGAGCGAAGGCCAGGAAGTCATCGTTCAGGTCGAAAAAGAAGAACGTGGCAACAAGGGCGCCGCCCTGACCACCTTCATCAGCCTGGCCGGTCGTTACCTCGTGCTGATGCCGAACAACCCGCGTGCCGGCGGTATCTCCCGTCGCATCGAAGGCGAAGAGCGCAACGAACTGCGTGAAGCGCTGAACGGTCTGGTTGCTCCAGCCGACATGGGTCTGATCGTGCGCACTGCCGGCCTGGGCCGCAGCAGCGAAGAAATGCAGTGGGACCTCGACTACCTGCTGCAACTGTGGACTGCCATCAAAGAAGCCTCGCTGGATCGCTCCGCGCCATTCCTGATCTATCAGGAAAGCAACGTGATCATCCGCGCCATCCGCGATTACCTGCGCCAGGACATCGGCGAAGTGCTGATCGACAGCGTTGAAGCCCAGGACGAAGCCCTGACCTTCATCCGCCAGGTGATGCCGCAGTACGCCAGCAAGATCAAGCTGTACGAAGACAGCGTGCCGCTGTTCAACCGTTTCCAGATCGAAAGCCAGATCGAGACCGCTTTCCAGCGCGTCGTCGAACTGCCTTCCGGCGGCTCCATCGTCATCGATCCGACCGAAGCCCTGGTGTCCATCGACATCAACTCGGCGCGTGCCACCAAAGGCAGCGACATCGAAGAAACCGCGCTGCAGACCAACCTTGAAGCCGCCGAAGAAATCGCCCGTCAGTTGCGCCTGCGCGACATCGGCGGCCTGATCGTCATCGACTTCATCGACATGACCCCGGCCAAGAACCAGCGCGCCGTGGAAGAGAAAGTCCGCGAATGCCTGGAAGCCGACCGCGCTCGCGTGCAGATCGGCCGCATCTCGCGCTTCGGCCTGCTGGAAATGTCCCGTCAGCGCCTGCGTCCATCGCTGGGCGAAAGCAGCGGCATCGTCTGCCCGCGCTGCAACGGCACCGGCATCATCCGTGACGTCGAATCGCTGTCGCTGGCGATCCTGCGCCTGATCGAAGAAGAAGCCCTGAAAGACCGCACGGCCGAAGTGCGCGCTCAGGTGCCGATCCCGGTCGCCGCGTTCCTGCTCAACGAAAAACGCAACTCGATCACCAAGATCGAACTGCGCACCCGTGCCCGTATCGTCATTCTGCCGAACGATCACCTGGAAACCCCGCACTTCGAAGTTCAGCGTCTGCGTGACGACAGCCCGGAAGCCGCGACCAACCAGTCCAGCTACGAAATCGCTGCTGCCGCTGCCGAAGTCGAAGAAGTCCAGCCAGCCGCGGCGACCCGCACCCTGGTTCGCCAGGAAGCCGCGGTCAAGACTGCGCCGGCCCGTGCCAATGCGCCGGTGCCGACCGAAGTCGCCGCGCCTGCCGCTGCTGCACCGGCTCCGGTTGCCGCGCCAGAGCCAAGCCTGTTCAAGGGCCTGGTGAAATCGCTGGTCAGCCTGTTCGCGACCAAAGAAGAGCCAGCCGCTCCGGTCGTCGTTGAAAAACCGGCCACCGAGCGTCCGGCCCGCAACGAAGAGCGTCGCAACGGTCGTCAGCAGAGCCGCAACCGTAACGGTCGCCGTGATGAAGAGCGCAAGCCGCGCGAAGAACGTGCACCGCGTGAAGAACGCGCCCCACGCGAGCCGCGTGAAGAGCGTCAGCCACGTGAAGCCCGTGAAGTCCGCGAGCCGCGTGAAGCCCGCAGCGAAGCACCGGCCGCTCGCGAAGAACGCGCACCCCGCGCTCCGCGTGAAGAACGTGCACCACGTGCGCCGCGCGAAGACCGCAAGCCACGTGGCGAGCGTGAAGAGCGTGTACGTGAACTGCGCGAACCACTGGACGCCGCTCCGGCTGCACCCGTAGCAGCTGCCGCTGCCGCTGTGGTCGCAGAAGAGCGTCCGGCCCGTCAGCCACGCGAAGAGCGCGCACCGCGCCCACCGCGTGAAGAGCGTCAACCGCGTGCCGAGCAGGCTGCTGCCGTTGCTGAAGAAGAAGTGAACAGCAACGAAGAGCAACTGCCGGAAGACGGTCAGGACAACGCCGAAGGCGATCGTCCACGTCGTCGCTCCCGTGGTCAGCGTCGTCGCAGCAACCGTCGCGAGCGTCAGCGTGATGCCAACGGCAACGTGATCGAAGGTTCGGAAGAGTCCGAGTCCGGCGAACACGCTGAAACAACACCAAGCGCTGCCGATCTGGCTGCCGGCCTGGCCGTCACTGCCGCTGTTGCCAGCAGCGTGATCAGCGCTCCGGCCGAAGCACAGGCTCACGAGCAAGCCGAACGCGCCACCGCCGCTGTTCAGGAAACCGCTCCAGTGGAAGCGCCGGTTGTTGAGGCCACTACCCCAGTGGAAGTGGTTGCTGCTCCGGAAGTCGAAGTGGCACCGGTTCAAGAAACACTGCCTCAGGTTGAAGCTGCTGCACAACCTGCCGTTGAGGCGCCAGTCTTGGCCACAGAGCCGGTTGCTGAAACCGTCGCTGAAACCGTGACCGAAACCGTGCGTGAAGTTCGCGAAGAACAGACCGCGTTCAACTGGGTTGCCGAGCCTGCCGTCGCTGAAACTCCAGCGCCAGTCGTTGAAGCCCCAGTGGTTGAAGAAGCCAAGGCTGCCGCGCCAGTGGTCGAAGCCGCCGAACCTGCTCCAGCGCCAGTGGTTGAAACACCGGTGGTCGAAGCGCCAGTGGTTGCCGAAGCCCCTGCTCCAGTGGCTGAAGCCGCTCCGGTCAGCGCCCTGACGCCAAACGGCCGTGCGCCAAACGACCCACGTGAAGTGCGTCGCCGCAAGCGTGAAGCCGAGCGTCTGCAGAAGGAAGCCGAACTGGCTGCCGCTGCTGCTCCGGCTGCTGAAGTGGTCGAGGTTGCTGCGGTGACTGAAGAGGCCGTGGTTGAGTCGGTGATCGCCGAAGCACCACGCTCCGTTCAGGACGCGGTGGAGCATCACCAAGCGGCCGAGGAAAAAGAACACGAGCCTAAACCGCTCGTCTGATTCCGCAAGCCAATAAAAAGCCCCGCCTGAGCAATCAGGCGGGGCTTTTTCATGCCTCCAGTTCAAGCATCGCCCCGACTCCTTGTAGGAGTGAGCCTGCTCGCGATAGCGGTGTATCAGCCACCACAAATGACACTGACCCAACGCTATCGCGAGCAGGCTCACTCCTACAGAGGATTTATGCAGGGCTCAGGATTGAGGAAATACCAGAGACTCAGGCACATCGATATCCCACAACACCCCGGGATCATCCACCGCTACCTCAATCACCCTGCCCTGCTTGAACAAAGGCCTGGCACCGCGATCACCACTCAATGCCTGCAAGCCCGGCCCGAACGAACGCCCGAACCCCACCGGATGCCCAAATTCGCCTTCCTGCACCGGCACACTAACCGCGTCATCGGTCATTGCCGCCACCACCCGCTCAATACTCGACGGCAGGATAAACGGCATGTCCCCCAACACGATCAGCCAGCCATCTGCATCCGGACAAACCGCAACGCCAGCCGCAATACTGTCACCCATCCCGGTCGATTCAATCGAGACCACGTCACAGGCATAAGCCTGAGCCATGCGCATCGCCTGCGGCCGCGCTTCAGTGGTCACCAGCACCCGCTTGTCGAGGTTGGCCGGCAGATTCAGCAACACTTGCTCGATCACCGAGCGCACCGCGCCATCACGCCCGGTGCAATCGGCCAGCAACTTGTCCTTGTCGGCACCGGCAACCTGGCGAAAGCGACTGCCCTCGCCCGCCGCCAGCACAATCACTGCGATAGATCGACTCATGCGCCCTCCACGACTTTCTTCTGTTTCAACTCGACGCCGTTCTTGATCGCCACAATCTCCGCCAATAACGACAGAGCAATCTCCGCTGGCGAATGACTGCCGATGTGCAGACCGATCGGCCCGTGCCATCGCGCAATGGCAGCTTCTGACAAGCCCAGCTGAGCCAGATTGTCCCGGCGCTTCTGACTGTTGATCCGCGAACCGAGTGCACCGACATAGAAGGCCGGCGAATCGAGCGCGGTGAGCAACGCCATATCATCCAGACGGGGATCGTGAGTCAGCGCGACGATGGCTGTGCGTTCGTCCGTCTGAATGCTCAACACCGCGTCATCCGGCATACCCGGGACGAACCGTCCGTGGTGCTCTTCCCAGCCATAAACGAACTCGGTACGCGGATCGCAGATCAGCACTTCGAAATCCAGCAGCCGCGCCATGTCCGCCACGTAACGCGACAGCTGCCCGGCGCCGATCAACAACAGACGCCAGCGCGGACCATAAATGGCGCGCAGGGTCTTGCCATCGAATTCCAGCACATCGGATTTGCTCGCCGCCGAAAGGGCAACTTCACCGGTTTCGATGTTCAGCTCGCGGGCGACAATTTCATGCGCTTCACAACGGGCGAGCAATTCGGCGACCCACGCCGGATCAGCGACCCGCTCCTCGGTCAGGCGCAGCGTGCCGCCACAGGGCAAGCCGAAACGCGCCGCCTCCTCGCGGGTGACGCCATAGGTAATCAGTTGCACCGGCGGACCGTCGCTGGCGATGCGCCCGTCGTGCAGACGGGCGATCAAGTCATCCTCGACACAACCGCCGGACACCGAGCCGATCACCACGCCGTCCTCACGTAACGCGAGCATCGCGCCGGGTGCCCGGGGCGCAGTGCCCCAGGTCTGCACCACACTGAACAGCACCACCCGCTGCCCGGCGCGGCGCCATTCGAGCACGCTGCGCAGGACGTTGAGATCGGCGCTGTCCATTACGCCTGCGCCTTCTGCCAACCTTGCAACTGATAACGCACCGG
The DNA here is from genome assembly GCF_030209055.1 of Pseudomonas sp. lyk4-TYG-107. Lineage (NCBI taxonomy): Bacteria > Pseudomonadati > Pseudomonadota > Gammaproteobacteria > Pseudomonadales > Pseudomonadaceae > Pseudomonas > Pseudomonas sp. lyk4-TYG-107. Next base: position 22,502 of record NZ_JARVST010000004.1, on the reverse strand, counting down.
CAAGTTACGGATGCGCTGGCCGGTGGCGGCGAAGATCGCATTGCACAGTGCCGGCGCAATCGGCGGCACGCCCGGCTCACCGACTCCGCCCAACGGCACGTCACCCGGCGGCGTCACCAGATGCACCGCAACTTCCTTCGGCGCCAGCGACATGCGCGCCACTTCGTACATATGGAAGTTGTCCTGCTGGACCTTGCCGTCCTTGAAGCTGATTTCACCCAGCACCGCGTTGCCCAGGCCCATGACACAGGCGCCTTCGAACTGCGAGCGGATGCGCTCAGGGTTGATCTGCGGCCCGCAATCGACGGCGATGTCAGCCTTGTGCACGATCAGCGTACCGTCGTCCTTGACCTCGACTTCGATCACCGCCGCCACATAGGTGACGAAGCTGTAATGCACCGCCAGACCGAGGCCTCGGCCCTTGGGCAACTGACGCCCCCAGTCGGCAGCCTTGGCCGCGGTTTCCAGTACCGTGCGCATGCGTCCGGTGTCGATCGGGTAACGCTCGGGGGATTCGCCGTAGTTCCACTCCTCACTCAGGGTACGCGGGTCGATCTGCCGATCCGGGCCGAGCAACTTGATCTGATATTTGAATGGATCGACGCCGGCCTTGTGCGCCAGTTCATCGACAAAACTCTGAATCGCAAACCCGTGAGGAATGTTCGACACCGAGCGATACCAGCCGACGCGGGTATGCACCGTGGCTTCGGGGTTTTCCAGACGCACGTTGGGAATCGCGTAGGCCATGTTGGTAAAGCCCATGCCCAGTTCGAACGCCGCTTCATGGTTCATGCCCGGGGCAAACAGCGCCGTAATGCTTGGTGCCACGGTACGGTGCAGCCAGCCGGACGGCATGCCGTCCTTGCCGACAGCCGCCTTCAAATACTCGGCGGACACTGTGTGGAAATACGAGTTATGGATGTCATCCTCGCGGGTCCATTGCACCCGCACGGCTTTACCGGGGAACTCCTTGGCAAGGATCGCCGCCTCGACGACGAAATCCGGCTTCGATTTACGGCCGAAACCGCCACCGAGCAGCGTGACGTTGAAGGTGACATTGTCGAACGGCAGCCCCAGGCGCTCGGCGATGCGCTCGCGAGTTACCTGCGGCGCCTGACTCGGCGCCCACGCTTCACACACACCTTTGTCGTAGCGAGCGATGGCAACCATCGGCTCCATCGGTGCCTGGGCCAGATGCGGCAAATAATAAGAGGCTTCGAGACTGCTCGCTGCGCCGCTCAGGGCTTTGTCGATATCGCCAGTGTTGCGTACCACTTTGCCGGGTTTGCGCGCCGCTGCCTCCAGTTCCTTGCGATAAGCGATCGAGTCATAACTGGCGTTGGGGCCGTCGTCCCACTCGATCTTCAGCGCCTCGCGGCCCTTGATCGCCGCCCAGGTATTGCTGGCAATCACCGCTACGCCGCCCAGCGGCTGGAATTCGGAAGGCAGTGGACGGCTCTCGATCTGCATGACCTTCAGCACACCCGGAACCTTCAGCGCGGCGCTGTCATCCAGCGACTTGACCTTGCCGCCGTACACCGCCGGACGCGCGATGGTGGCGTAGAGCATGCCGTCGAAATGCACGTCCGCGCCGTACACCGCGCGCCCGTTGACGATATCGGCACCGTCGATGGCTTTGGTGCCTTCCTTGCCGATGTAGCGAAACTCCGACGGCTGCTTGAAGCGCAGGCTGTCACGGGCCGGCACCGCCAGTGCACTGGCGGCAGCGGCAAGTTCGCCGTAACCCAGCTCGCGACCGGACGGTTTATGCAGGACTTTGTGCAGCTGCGCCTGGCACTCGCCCACCGGCACCTGCCATTGCGCGGCGGCGGCTTGTTCCAGCATGGTCCGGGCCGCCGCGCCGCAACGACGCATCGGCTCATACCAGTGACGCATGCTGCGCGAACCGTCAGTGTCCTGGTTGCCGAAACGTACTTCGTCACCCGGCGCTTGCTGGACTTTGACCTTGGCCCAATCGGCGTCCAGTTCGTCGGCAACTACCATGGTCAGGCTGGTGCGCACACCCTGGCCCATTTCCGAGCGGTTGCAGACCACGGTGACCGTGCCATCCGCGGCGATGCTGACGTAGACCTTGGGATCGTCGATCCAGCCATTGGGCATGCCGTCGGCACCGAACTTCTTCGGTTTGTCTTCAGCCAACGCATCCTGCCAGCCCCAGCTCGCGGCCAGCACCAATGCGCCCGTGGCGCCGACGCCCTTGAGAAAGCCACGGCGGCTGAGATTGCTCAGGGCGAAATCATTCGGCAAGCGGCTCATGCCTTGGCCTCCTTCAAGTGAGTCGAGGCCTGGCGGATCGCAGTCTTGATCCGGTTGTAGGTGCCGCACCGGCAAATGTTGCCGACCATTGCCTCTTCGATCTGCTCGTCGCTCGGATCGGGGTTGGTCTTGAGCAACGCGGTGGCGGACATGATCTGCCCGCCCTGACAAAAACCACACTGCGCCACGGCGCTATCGAGCCAGGCTTGCTGCACCACCTGCCCGACCGGATCGGCGTGCAGATTGTCGATGGTGGTGACGTTTTGCCCGACCACCGAGCCGATCGGCGTGATGCAACTGCGCGCCGGCAAGCCGTCGATATGAATGGTGCAGGCACCGCACAGGCCCATGCCGCAGCCGAATTTGGTGCCGTTGTAACCGGCGACATCACGGATTGCCCACAGCAGCGGCATGTCTTCGGTGACATCCAGTGGGTGATCCTGGCCATTGAGTTTCAGGGTAATCATGGGCACGCCCGCATATTCTTGGTGGTTATGGGGTCGAGCAGAACTGGCGGTGGTTCACGCAGATCGACTCAGGCTAATGGGCCAATACACACCAGTGAAGCCGAACAATGAACCTGTGGCGAGGGAGCTTGCTCCCGCTGGACTGCGGAGCAGGCCCTTCTTGAAAGCGGGGCCGCTACGCGCCCCAGCGGGAGCAAGCTCCCTCGCCACAGGGTCATCGCTGACTGATATGTGATTGGCACAGGCTCTCTTGTGCCGACGCGAACGTCTGCACCGGGCCTTTGGTGGAGCAAATGACGGTTATCGTTAGCTGGCTAAGTTAACCCACCGTTAACAAAAAAGCCCTGCACTTTTTGTTCAGTGCAGGGCTTTGGATACCGACCTGAAGCGTAGCCTCAATAGCGGTTCGGCTCCATTTCCAGTTCGACATTGAAACGTTCGGCAATATCTTTCTGGATGCGTTGCGCCAGCTCCAGCAATTGCAGGCCGGTGGCGGTGCCGTAGTTGACCAGCACCAGCGCCTGCAATTTATGCACGCCAGCATCGGCCTCGCGGAAACCTTTCCAGCCAGCGCGCTCGATCAACCAGCCGGCGGCCAGTTTCATCTGCCCGTCCGCTTGCGCATAGGCCACCAGATCCGGGTGCTGCGCCTTGATCTGCTCGACCAGCGCGGCCGACACCAGCGGATTCTTGAAGAAACTGCCGGCATTGCCGAGCACCGCCGGATCCGGCAGTTTTTCGCTGCGGATACTGCAGATCGCGCGGCTGACGTCGCTGGGTGTCGGTTGCTCGATGCCTTGCTCGGTCAGGCGCTGACGCACCGGGCCGTATTCCAGATGCAGATGCGCAATACGATCGAGCTTGAAGCGCACCCGCAGGATCAGCCAACGCCCCGGCTGCTGCTTGAACAGGCTGTCGCGGTAGGCGAAGTTGCATTCTTCCAGGCTGAAGTCGCGCAGCTCGCCGGTCTGGCGATCCAGCGCGGTCAGCCCGGCGAACACATCCTTGATCTCGACGCCGTAGGCGCCGATGTTCTGCATCGGTGCCGCGCCCACGGTGCCGGGGATCAGGCTGAGGTTTTCCAGACCGGAAAAACCCAGCGCCAAGGTGTGTTGCACGAACGGATGCCACGGTTCGCCGGCTTCAGCCTCGATCACCACGCGGCTGCCGTCATCGCTGATCAGCCGAATGCCACGGCTTGCCATGCGCAGCACCAGCGCCGGAATGTCTGCGGTCAACAGCAGATTGCTGCCGCCACCGATCACCAGCAATGGCAGGTCATGGGCAGTTGCATAGGCCAGCGCTTCGCGCACGTCGGCATCGCTGTGGGCCTCGGCGAACAACTGCGCGCGCACATCCACGCCAAAACTGTTGAATGGTTTCAGCGAAACCTGTGATTGAAGCTGCAAACTCATAACCGGCCCTTCACTTCGATCAACAGTTGGTCACACGCTGCCTCGATCAGGTCCAGCACCTGCTCGAAGCCCTGATCGCCGTCGTAGTACGGATCCGGCACTTCATCGACCACACCGGCATAACGGCGCAGGAACAGATCCAGCTCGGCCTTGCCGGTGGACGGTTGAAGCGCCTTGAGGTTGCGCAGGTTGCTGTTGTCCATGGCCAGAATCAGGTCGTAACTGGCGAAATCGGCGCGGCTGACCTGCTGCGCGCGTTGCGCCGACAGGTCATAACCACGCACTTTGGCTGCAGCCTGGCTGCGCTTGTCCGGCGGATTGCCGACGTGCCAGTCACCGGTGCCGGCGGACGCCACTTCGACCTGATCCGCCAGCCCCGCTTCGCGCAATTTGTGGCGCAGCACGCCTTCAGCGGTGGGCGAACGGCAGATGTTGCCCAGGCACACGAACAGAACGCGCATCAGGCCTCCAGCAGGCGACGAACGCGCTCGAGGTCTTCAACGGTGTCGACGCCGGTTGGCGGCGCGATCAACGCATCGGCGACATGAATCCGCACGCCATGCCACAAGGCACGCAGTTGTTCGAGGGATTCCGTGTTTTCCAGCCAGCACGGGCCCCAGTTCACGAAGTCCTGAAGGAAGCCGGCGCGGTAGGCGTAAATGCCAATGTGGCGACGGTACGGCACGCCTTCCGGCAACACGTCGCGGCTCTTGGCGAAGGCATCGCGGGCCCACGGCAAGGTGGCGCGGCTGAAGGTCAGCGCCAGGCCATTGAGGTCGCTGACGACCTTGACCACGTTCGGATTGAACAGGGTTTCGACGTCTTCGATCGGCTCGGCCAGGGTGGCCATACGCGCTTCGGTGTGGGCGGCGAGGTTAGCCGCGACCTGATCGATCACGCTTGGCGGGATCAGCGGCTCATCACCCTGCACGTTGACCACGATCGCGTCCGGTGCAAGGCCCAGTTTGGCGGCGACTTCCGCCAGACGATCGGTGCCGGAATTGTGGTCTTCACGGGTCAGCACCACTTCCGCGCCGAACACTTTGCAGGCCTCGACGATGCGCGCATCGTCGGTCGCGACCACCACACGGCTGGCGCTGCTTTTGCTCGCCTGTTCCCAGACGTGCTGGATCATCGGCTTGCCGGCGATGTCCAGCAGCGGTTTGCCCGGCAGGCGGGTCGAGGCGTAACGCGACGGGATGACAACGGTGAAAGCAGTGGTCATTTATCCAGACGCTCGTCAGTGGTCAGGGTGCGCGCTTCGCTTTCGAGCATCACCGGGATGCCGTCGCGGATCGGATAGGCCAGACCGGCGCCCTTGCTGATCAGTTCGGTCTTGTCGGCGCTGAGCTTGAGCGGGCCTTTGCAGATCGGGCACGCGAGGATGTCGAGCAATTTGGTGTCCATGAACATTCCCTGGATAAAGAGTTAAGGCAAAAGACGATCGGGCAGCAGGCGCATCAGCTGGGTGTCGAACCAGGCCACGAAGGCTGGTGACGGCACGGCATCGACCGCCAGATACCACCAGTCGTCTGCTGCGAAGGCACGGCACTTCACCGCGTCCTTTTCGGTCATCACCAACGGCAATGACGGTGTGAAATTCAAGGCCTGCACGCTGTATTCTGCGTGGTCGGCAAACGCATGGGGGACTGCTCGCCAGTCTAGCGCTTCGAGGGTATTGAAGAAACGTTGCGGATTGCCGATCCCGGCCACCGCGTGCACCGATTGACCGGGCGCAAAATGACCGAGCGGCTTACGCTCGCCGCTGCGCAGATTGACCAGTGCGGTCGGTTGCAGGTGAAAGGCGAAGCCGTCTTCACGATCCGCAGTGGCACCGTTGAACAGCACGCCATCGACGCTTTGCAGGCGCTCGATCGGCTCGCGCAACGGACCGGCCGGCAGGCAGCGCTTGTTGCCCAAACCACGGGCAGCGTCAATCAGCACCAGCTCCAGATCTCGCGCCAAGCGGTAATGCTGCATGCCATCATCGGAGAGGATCAGGTCCAGCGGCTCACTGGCGAGCAAGGCTTTGACCGCTGCGCTGCGATCAGGGTCGATCATCAGCGGCACGCCGGTGCGCTGCACGATCAACAGCGGTTCATCGCCGGCGACGTCGGCGCTCTGCACGGCGGTGACCCGCCACGGCAGTTGCGGCGGTTTGGCGCCGTAACCGCGACTGACCACGCCAACCCGCAGACCGGCGCGTCGGCAATGCTCGATCAGCCACAGGATCATCGGTGTCTTGCCGGTGCCGCCGACGGTGATGTTGCCGACCACGATTAACGGCACCGGTGGCTGATAGATCTGGCCTTCACCGTCGAGAAAGCGCTGACGCTTGTTGACCACCACGCGGCGGTAGAGCATTTCCAGCGGCCGCAGCAGCGTCAGGGCCGGATGCCCCTGATACCACGCGGCGAGCAAACGATCGGACAGGCTCATCAGGATTTGGGCGCCGCCTCGACCGTGGTCATGCGCAGATGGCTGAAACCGAGCTTGCCGGCCGCGTCCATGGCGGTGATCACCGATTGGTGCTGGGTCTTGCCGTCAGCGCTGATCGACAACGGCATGTTGGTGTCACCGTTGGCTTCTTTCTGCATGGCTTCCATCAGCGTCGCCAGGTCGTTTTTCGGCAGAATCTTGTTGTTCACCGAGAACACGCCTTCGGCGCTGATCGCGACATCCAGTTGCTTGAGCTGCTGGTCTTCGGCGGGCGAACCGCTGACCGATTCCGGCAGATCGACGCGCAACTGTGTCTCGCGGGTGAAGGTGGTTGTCACGACGAAAAACAGCAACAGGATGAACACCACGTCGATCAGCGACGCGAGGTTGATGTCGATCGTTTCCCGGGGCTTGCGACGGAATTTCACGCTTTGTCCCCGGCCAGATCGACGTCACGGTCGCCCTGCACCACTTCGACCAGTTTGATCGCTTCCTGCTCCATGCCCACCACCAGCTCATCGATGCGGCGTTGCAGGAAACGGTGGAAGAACACCGACGGAATACCGACCATCAGGCCCGCCGCAGTGGTGATCAGTGCCTTGGAAATACCGCCGGCCAGGACCGAGGCGTTGGTGGTCATGCCGGAACCGGTGAAGGCGCTGAAAATGTCGATCATGCCCAGCACCGTGCCCAACAGGCCCAGCAACGGCGACATGGCAGCGATGGTGCCCAGCGCATTGACGTAGCGTTCGAGCTCGTGAATCACCCGCGCGGCGGCTTCTTCGATGCATTCCTTCATGATCTCGCGACCATGCTTGGAGTTGGCCAGGCCCGCGGCGAGGATTTCACCCAGCGGCGAGTTGGCGCGCAATTCCTTGAGCTTTTCTTTATTGAGCTGCTTGTCCTTGATCCAGACCCAGACCTGACCCAGCAGATGCTCGGGGGTGACGCGGCTGGCGCGCAGGGTCCACAGGCGCTCGGCGACAATCGCCATGGCCGCGATGGAACTCAGAATGATCGGCAACATCATCCAGCCGCCGGATTTGACCAATTCCCACACAGTGACAGTCCCCTCGAAAAAGTGCGCCACTTTACCATACCGGTTGGCGATTAAGACCCGCTGCCCCGACGACCTGATGCCGCATTCGGCGATCCTGCGATCAATGGTGTTTCAGCGCCAGAAACGCCGTTGTTGACGCATCAGCAACGGCGCCTGAAAGCTGCCCAGGCGCAAATGGATGGCGCCGTGCTGCGCGCTGTCGTAGATGCGCAGCCCTTGCTGGCGGTAACGCGCGAGCACCAGCGGGTGCGGATGACCAAAGGAATTGCCCTGCCCCCGGGAGATCAGCACCGAATGCGGGCGTAATGCCCGCAGCAAAGCCATCGAAGAGGAACTGCGGCTGCCGTGGTGCGGCGCTTGCAGCCAGTGCGTCGGCACTGCCAACGGACTCTCCAGCAACACCCGTTCGGCAGCCGTGTCGATATCGCCGGTCAGCAACAGACGCTCGCCATTGGCCTCGATCTGCAACACACAAGAGCGCTGATTGCTGTCATGGGCCGCCGCCCATTGCCAAAGCTGAAAACTGACGTCGTCCCACTGCCATTGACGCCCGCTTTCACAGGCTTCGGCTTGCAGGATGGCGGGCAGGCCCGGCGGATCGCCACTGATCACCCGCGTCACTTTCAGGCCCCGCGATACTGCCAGCGCACCACCGGCATGGTCGGCATCGGCATGACTGAGCAGCATCAGATCGATGCGGTTGACCCCCAGTTTGTGCAGCGTCGGCAGCACCACCCGCTCCCCCAGATCGAAATCGCCGAAGCGTGGACCGGCGTCGTAGAGCAACGCGTGATGGCGGGTGCGGATCAGGATCGCCAGGCCCTGACCGACATCGAGCTGCCAGACATCGGCCTGGCCCTCGGCTACTCGCTCGCGCGGCGGCGCCAGCAGAATCAACAGCAACGGCCAGCCCAACGGTCGCAACGGCACCCCACGCGGCAACAGCAACAGCAAGGCGCCGAGACTGCCGAGCAGCAAAACCCACCACGGCAGCGACGGCGAGATCCACGCCGGCCAGGCCCCGGCGATCAGCGACAAGCCACGAAACAGCCAGTCGATCAAACCACCGGCCAGCCACAACAAGCCTGCACCGACGTAAGGCACCGGCAACAACAGCGTGCCGAGCAGCGCCGGTGGCAGCACCAGCAGACTGACCCACGGCACCGCGAGCAGATTTGCCAATGGCCCGCTGAGGCTGATCGGCAGGTTCAGCGCCAGCAACACCGGGCACAGACCCAGCGCAATCAGCCATTGCGCGCGGGTCCAGGTCTGCCACCATTTCCACGCACCGAGTCGCCCGCCGAAGGTGAAAATCAAAATCCCCACCGCGGCGAACGACAGCCACAAACCCGGACGCAAACTGGCTAACGGGTCGAGCAACAGCAATGCATCGAATGCCAGCAACAGCGGCCACCACGCGCCGAGATGGCGAAAGCGCAAACGCCACAACAACACCAGCCCGACCATCACGCAGGCCCGTTGCACCGGTACATCAAACCCGGCGAGCAAGCCGTAGCCGAGCGCCGCGGCAAACGCCAGCCCGCAGGCCCATGGCAGCCATGGCCAGCGGAGCGGCCACCAGCCGTAGCGCGCCAGCCCGGCGACCAACAGATAGATGACCGCCGCCAACATCCCGATGTGTTGACCGGAAATCACCAGCAGATGCACGGTGCCGGTGTCCTGCAGGATCTGCCAATCCTCGCGGCTGAGCCCGGAGCCGTCGCCGAGCACCAGCGCCGCCAATGCACCGCCCCGGCCTTGAGCATCGACTGCCATCAAGCGCTGACGAATGCTGTCGCGCCATGCCCAGTTTGCCTCGGCCAGGCGCTGACCATCCTTGATCGTGCCGGTCGCGCCGATGCGTTGCGCCAACAGCCAGGCTTCGTAATCGAAGGCGTCGGGATTGAGCAAACCACCGGGGCGCCTGAGCTTCACCGCCAGGCGCCAGCGCTCACCGCTGTTGAGCGGCGGCCCGGCGTACCACGCCAGACGCATCAACGACGGCAATTTTTCGTGTCGCGAGCGGGCATCGGCCAACTCGAACCGCACCACGCCCTCGCTGGTTTGCGGCAAACCGACCACCCGCCCTTCGACCCACCGGGTTTCGCCGTCAAGCGCTTCCGGCAGGCGATCATTCAACGCCCATTGCGCACTGACGCACGCCCAGGTGAAACCGAATAGCAGAAACGCCAGGGGATAGCTGCGAAACGGCAGCAACATCAGTCCCACCAACGGCAACAACATCATCAACCCGACCGGCGGTAAAACCGGCAAAAAAACCGGAACCAGCAGACCGACTGCCAGCGCCATCATCCCTGTGCGCATAAGCCCGTCCTTGAGAGTTCCTGCATTAGGCGTAGCTGGTATGAGGGCGGGTCGTCGTCAACAATTGTCACAAAGTCTGAATGGGCGCTTCGTAGAATCCAGACATACTTGCCGCCTTAACCGACCGAGAAGCCTTATGCCCCGGCGCTTATTCAAACGTTACATGCCCGACCCGACGAGCATCAGGGAACACAAATCCTTACGCTTTCTCGGCAAGTTGCTGCATGACCCGAACCTCTGGCACCTCAATCGTCATTCGGTGGCCCGGGCGATGGCCGTCGGCCTGTTCGCCGCGTTCCTGCCGATTCCGGCGCAAATGCTGGTGGCGGCGGCACTGGCAGTTAGCGTGCGCGGCAACATGCCGATTGCCGTGAGCCTGGTCTGGCTGACCAACCCGATCACCATGCCGGCGGTGTTTTTCTGCACGTACCAGACCGGAGCCTGGTTGATGAATGTGCCCGCCCGCACCCTGCCCGATTCGTTGACCTGGGAATGGATCAGCGGAGAGCTCTCAACAATGTGGCAGCCTTTTTTGCTCGGGTCGGTGGTATGCGGGCTGCTACTCGGCATCCTCGCCTACTTCACGGTGATGCTGTATTGGCGCTGGTGGGTGGCGCGGCAATGGGCGCGGCGCAAGAAAAGCCGCATGCGCTGAATGCAAAACGGCCTCCGCAGTGGGAGGCCGTTCAGTTTTGTGTTGTCTGCATTCGCGAGCAGGCTCGCTCCCACATTGGATCAGGTCCGCATCCCGCGCCCACTCACCAGCAACCGCGCACAACCGAGGTACAACACCACCGTCGCCACCAGCATGAAGGTGATTGCGATACCGATGCGGATATCCGATACGCCAAGAATGCCGTAACGGAAGGCATTGACCATATGCAGCACCGGGTTGGCCAGCGACACGGTCTGCCAGAACGGCGGCAGCAAGGTGATCGAGTAGAACACGCCACCGAGGTAAGTCAGCGGGGTTAGCACAAACGTCGGGATGATCGAGATGTCATCGAAGTTGCGCGCAAACACAGCGTTGATGAAGCCGAGCAGCGAGAAGATCGTCGCGGTCAGCACCACCACAAGGATGGTCACGCCCAGGTGATGCACCTGCAGATGAGTGAAGAACAACGACAGGATGGTCACGATGACCCCGACCATCAAGCCACGCAGCACGCCGCCAATGGTGAAGCCGATCAGAATCGTGTGCGGCGACACCGGCGAGACCATCAGTTCCTCGATGGAACGCTGGAACTTGCTGCCGAAGAAGCTCGAGACCACGTTGCCGTAGGAGTTGGTGATCACCGACATCATGATCAGCCCCGGCACGATGTACTCCATGTAGGTGAAGCCACCCATGTCGCCGATCTGCCGCCCGATCAGATTACCGAAGATCACGAAATACAGAACCATGGTAATCGCCGGCGGCAGCAGGGTCTGCGGCCAGATCCGCGTGAAGCGTTTGACCTCGCGATAAACGATGGTCTGGAGGGCGACGAGGTTGGGGCGGAACTCGGAACTCATACCGCCACCTTCGACAGATTCTTCTCTACCAGAGACACGAACAGCTCCTCGAGGCGATTGGTTTTGTTACGCAGGCTCAGCACTTCAATATTCTGCTGCGCCAATTGAGTGAACAGCGCGGTGATGCCCATGGATTTGTCGACCTGGACTTCCAGGGTATGGCCGTCGAGCAACCGGGCGGGATAGCCGATCAATTGCGGCGCGGCGTGCAAGTCGTTTTTCAGATCCAGCAGGAAGGTCTCGACGTGCAGCTGGCCCAGCAGCTGTTTCATGCTGGTGTTCTCGACGATGGTGCCGTGGTCGATGATGCCGATGTTGCGGCACAACTGCTCAGCCTCTTCCAGATAGTGCGTGGTGAGGATGATGGTGATGCCTTTCTGGTTCAGCTCGGTGAGGAACGTCCACATCGAGCGACGCAGTTCGATGTCGACGCCAGCGGTCGGCTCATCGAGGATCAGCAGGCGCGGCTCATGCACCAGGGCGCGGGCAATCATCAGTCGGCGTTTCATGCCGCCGGACAGCGAACGCGACGGCACATCGCGCTTGTCCCACAGGCCGAGCTGGGTCAGGTACTGCTCGGCGCGCTCCTTGGCGATCTTCGCCGGGATGCCGTAGTAACCGGCCTGAGTCACGACGATGTCGAAAGTCTTTTCGAACTGGTTGAAGTTGAATTCCTGGGGCACCACACCGATCGAGCGCTTGAGCGCGGCGGGGTTCTTGTCCAGGTCATGACCGAAGATATTCACCGTGCCGCTGGTCTTGTTGACCAGGGTCGAGAGAATGCCGATGGTCGTGGATTTGCCGGCGCCGTTGGGGCCGAGCAAGGCGAAAAAGTCACCTTCGGCGACGTCCAGATCGATACCACTCAAGGCCTGGAACCCGTTGCCGTAGGTTTTGGTTAGCTGCCGGATGGACAGAGCGGAACTCATATCGGATTTACGCACCAAGAAGGGAAGAAAAGGAAAGATTGGGCCGGGCGGCGAACAAAACAACCACGGCGCATGAGCGCAATGGTGCTTGCCGCCGCCACACAAGTACAGTCAAGAGTGTCGATAGTTATTATCAAGTCAACGCGGTCATGACTGCTTTCTGATAGGCCGGGCGCTGCTTCAACCGTGCGTACCAAGCCTGCAGATGCGGCTGCGCGGCGCGTTCGATGGGCATCTCGAACCAGGCATAAATGAAACTGCCCAGCGGAATATCGCCCATGCCGATTTCGCTGCCGGACAGATATGGCTGGCTGGCGAGGGCCTGATCGGCCATGGCCAGTAGCGCGGTGCATTCCTTGATTGCGGCGTTGATCGCCGGCCAGTCCTGCTGGTCCGCTGGGGTACGCAACACGCCCCAGAACACGGTGCGGAACGGCCCGGCAAAACTCGAGGTGGTCCAGTCCATCCACTTGTCCGCGATGGCCCGGGCTTGCAGGTCTGCCGGATACCAGGCGCTGTTCGGCGCATGTTTGGCCAGCAGGTAACGGACGATCGCATTCGATTCCCACAGCACGAAGCCGTCATCCTCGATCACCGGCACCCGGCCGTTCGGGTTCATCGCCCGGTATTCAGGCGTGTCGACCACACCAAAGGCGCCACCGGCGTCAATCGCCTCGTAGGCCAGGCCCAGCTCTTCGGCGGCCCACAGTGGCTTCCTGACATTCGATGAGTTTTTCCGTCCCCAGATCTTCAGCATGACCGCCTCTTTTCCAATGCGTGGGCAGGCAGCATACGCCGGATCAGACCCGACTCAAATCACTCTGCATATCGCCCAAGACCTTCGCCTGATGTTCGCCGAACAGATGCGGGTAGCACTTTTTCAAGTGCTCGAAGAAGAACCGCTCCGGCACATCGACGAACTGACCATGATCGACCAGATACTCCATCAACAGCGCGCCGTCACGGTTGTATGGGTGGAAAACGCTGTCATTGATCCCGTCAAAGTCCAACGGTGCGACGTTGAACAGCTCACAAAGTTGCTGATTGAAGGCCGGCGTGGCCTTGACCCAGCGCTCGTTGAGGAACAATTCGGTGTAACCGTGCATGGCGAACACATCGCTGCGCAACAACTCCAGCAGACGCGGGGTCGACAGGTGATTCTTGACGTCGGCCAGACCGATGCGTGCGGGAATGCCGCAATGCCGTGCGCACCCGGCCAGCAATGTGGCCTTGGGCACGCAATAGCTTTCCCCGGTGGCCAGCGCATGACTGCCGCACAGGGTTTGCGGGTCGAGGCTGAAGGTATACGGGTTGTAGCGCACCGCTTCACGCACGGCGTAATAGAGACTGATCGCCTGCGCGAGCGGGTCGCGGCTGGCACCACGCTGTTGTTCGGCGAACTCCACCACCGCCGGGTGGTCACTATCGATGAAGCGGCCGGGGCTCAGATACTCGCGCATGACGATGTTCTCCTGGGTGAGCCCCGAGTCTAGCGACAGCTCAAGCACAGAGATAACGACGTTTCGGCCAAACATGCACGCGAAGACGCGGGAGCGGCGAACGATTTCCCACGGGTGTTGCCCACCGAACCTACGAAAACCATCCGGGGTTTCCCACGAGTTCAATCACCATGTTCTGACCACCCCGTTTTACAGATGCCGTCTAAGCTCTGGAGGGTCGGTTTGCCTTGGTTCACGGAGGATTACATATGCTGTTGTTGTGGATACTGGTTCTGATCGTCGGTGTGGCGTATCTCGCCCACCGCCGCATCGCCCCCCTGCCCGCGTTGGGTATCGTCGCCGTATACCTGCTGGCGATGGGCATTTTCAGCCATGCCCCGGGCTGGTTGCTGCTGGTGTTGTGGGTCGTGCTTGCTGTGGTGGCCGCGCCGTTGTTGCTGCCTGACCTGCGCCGCAAACACTTCACCGCGCCGCTGTTCAACTGGTTCCAGAAAACCCTGCCGCCGATGTCGCAGACCGAACGCGACGCGATCGATGCCGGTACCGTGTGGTGGGACGGTGAGCTGTTCAGCGGGCGTCCGGACTGGGACAAGTTGCTGTCCTACCCGAAAGCGCAACTGAGCGAAGAGGAACAGGCCTTTATCGACGGCCCCACCGAAGAACTCTGCGCGATGGTCACTGACTGGCAGATCGGCCAGTCGATGGACCTGCCGCCAGAAGCCTGGAGCCACATCAAGGAACACGGCTTCTTCGCCCTGATCATTCCCAAGGAATTCGGCGGCAAGGGCTTTTCCGCCTACGCCCACTCGCAAGTAGCAATGAAACTCGCGACCCGCAGTGGCGACCTCGCCTCCACCGTGATGGTGCCCAACTCCCTCGGCCCGGCCGAACTGCTGCTGCACTACGGCACCGATGAGCAACGCAATCATTACCTGCCGCGGCTGGCCCGTGGCGACGACATTCCGTGCTTCGCCCTTACCGGCCCGCTGGCTGGCTCTGATGCTGGCGCCATGCCGGACACCGGGATCATCTGCAAAGGTGAATGGGAAGGCCAGGAAGTCATCGGTCTGCGCCTGAACTGGGAAAAGCGCTACATCACCCTCGGCCCGGTCGCGACCCTGCTCGGTCTGGCCTTCAAGGCTTATGACCCGGAGCATCTGCTGGGCGATAAGGAAGATCTCGGCATCAGTCTGGCGCTGATCCCCACCGATACACCGGGAGTGGAAATCGGCCGTCGTCACCTGCCACTGGGTGCCGCGTTCATGAACGGCCCGAACTCGGGCAAAGACGTGTTCATCCCGCTGGACTACCTCATCGGTGGCCAGGAAATGCTCGGCAAGGGCTGGATGATGCTGATGAACTGCCTGTCGGTCGGGCGTTCGATCTCGCTGCCGGCAGTCGGCACTGGCGCGGCCAAATTCACCAGTCTGGTGACCGGTCAATACGCGCAGATTCGTGAGCAGTTCAACGTCCCGTTGTCGGCCTTCGAAGGCATTCAGGAAGCCATGGCGCGCATCGGCGGCAACGCCTGGATGATGGACGCCGCGCGCATGCTCACCGCCAACGCGGTGGATCTGGGCGAGAAACCATCGGTACTGTCGGCGATCCTCAAGTATCACCTGACCGAACGCGGCCGCGAGTGCATCACCCACGCCATGGACGTGCACGGCGGCAAGGCGATCATCATGGGTCCGAACAACTACCTCGGACGCAGCTGGAACGGCGCACCGATCTTCATCACCGTGGAAGGCGCGAACATCCTCTCGCGCAACCTGATGATCTTCGGTCAGGGCGCCATTCGTTGCCATCCGTTCGTCCTCAAGGAAATGGCCCTCGCCGGCCGCGAAGACAAAGAACAGGCACTGAAAGAATTCGATGGCCTGCTGCTCAAGCACATCGGTTTTGCCGTCGGCAACGCCGCCAGCACCCTGGTGCTGAACCTGGGCTTCGGCCACTTCGAACATGCACCCGGGGACAGGATCAGTCAGGGCTACTTCCGCGCACTCAATCGGCAGGCAGCGGCATTTGCCATGCTGGCCGACTTCAGCATGATGCTGCTGGGTGGCGAACTGAAGCGCCGGGAACGCCTGTCGGCGCGTCTTGGCGATGTGTTGAGCAACCTGTATCTGGCCTCCGCTGCGCTCAAGCGTTATCACGACCTGGATTCGCCGGCGCATATGGAGCCGCTGTTCCGCTGGGCCATGGAAGAAAGCCTCGGCCAGTCGGAGCGGGCACTGGATGAGCTGCTGAGCAACTTCCCGAACAAAGTGTTTGGCTGCCTGCTGCGGGTGATCGTGTTCCCGTTCGGACGTCGCCATAAAGGCCCGTCGGACAAGCTCGGCGCCGAAGTGGCAGCGGTGATCGGTCGTGCCAAAGGCGATCCGACCCTCGAAGAACTGCTCGCCGGCTGCTATCGCCCGCAGTCCGCCGACGATGCCGTCGGTGCCCTGCAACACGCCAGCGATTTGCTGAATGCCGCCCAACCGCTGCACAAGAAACTGCACACCTCGCTCAAGAGTGGTCAGGTCAAACCGGTCGCTGGCGAACACGCCATCGACGCCGCACTGGAGGCCGGGGTGCTGCAACCGCAGGAAGCACAGACCCTGCGCGATGCCGAAGCAGCACGGCGCAAGGTGATCGACGTCGATGATTTCGACAAGGAAGAGTTGAAGCAGGCAGAAGGCAAAGTCCGCTGATGCTGACGACCGTGTAGCTGTTTATTTGTGAAAAACGGGCGCGAGAGCTTTATACTCCCGCGCCCGTTTTGCTCTTGAGGACTTATCTCGTGTCCAACGTCGTTGCCGATCATCTGGTTTTGCTCGACCACCTGCGCAGTATCCTGGTCGCCGTAGGTGAGGCCGAACAGGTTCCCGAAGAAAGCCATGCCTTGTTCCTGGAGCGCTTTGACGAACTGCTGGCGTCCCTGCCGATCGATCCGATCGAAAGCCAGTACCTGGGCCAGGACATCCTGACCCAAGTGATTACCCGCTATCCGCAAATTGCCCACCTGATCCCGCGGGATCTGCTGTGGTTCTTCGCTGGTGACTGCCTGCACTACTTGTCTGATGAAGAAATCGACCTGTATCAGGCACTGGAAGAACGTCGCTACGAGGCCGAACAGAACGACGAACCGTTCGACTGGAATCAGGAAAAACAGTTGCTGGCGATGTCTGCCCAGGACAGCAAGCACTAAGCGTCCAAAGATCAAAAGATCGCAGCCTGCGGCAGCTCCTACAGGGATTGTGTAGGAGCTGCCGCAGGCTGCGATCTTTTGCTTTTAAAGCAGCCCCTCGCTCTCCGGCAATTCATACGCAAGCGCCAGATTATTCGGCGCCCCCGCCTTGCCCGGCTTGCTCAACGTCGGCTCCTTCTCCAGGCACTCCACCAGATAATCGATGAATACCCGCAGCTTCGGCGGCAGGTAGCGCGTGGGCGAATGCAGCAACCACAGACCACCGTGGTAGGACGCGAGGAACGTCCACTCCGGCAGCACCTGCACGATCAACTTCTGCTCAAGCGCATAACGCGCGGTGAAATACGGCAAGCTGCCAATACCAATGTGCTGCAACACTGCCCCGAGCCGCACGCCGGTATGGTTGGCGGCATAGCGGCCACGCACGCCGACGGTCACCGCTTTGCTGCCCTTCTTGAATTTCCAGCGCGCATCGCTCGGGGTTTCCCCCAGATAGATGCAACTGTGATTGAGCAAGTCATGCGGGTGGGTCGGCGTGCCATGTTCGGCCAGATATTGCGGGGTGGCGCAGAGCAAATGGTCGATGGTCAGCAACTGCCGTCCGACCAGACCGGCCGGCGGACGGTCAGTGATACGAATCGCCAGGTCGACATGATCGTCAATCAAATCAACCTGGCGGTCTTCCAGCAGCAACTCGACATCGACTTTCGGATAACGCCGCAAAAACTCGGGCATGTGCGGATGAATCACGAAACGCCCGACCGCTTTCGGCACACTGACCCGCACCAGCCCTTCCGCCTCGTGGGTGAACTGCCCACTGATCTCCATCACCGATTTGGCGGCGCTGACCATCTCCTGACAGCGCTTGAACACTTCCTCGCCACCGTCACTCAAGCGCAGTTTGCGCGTAGTGCGCTGCAGCAAACGCGTGGCCAAGGCCTTTTCCAGGCGGGAAATGCTGCGACTGATCGCCGACGGCGACGAGCCCAACTGGCGGGCCGCCTCGGAAAAACTGCCGGTCTCCACGACCTTGACGAAGATCGCCATTTCACCGAGCAGCGGCAGCGGAAGATTGATGCTCACAGCGCACAAGTCCTTTGATGTTTGAACGGATTATCACGTTATTGCACGATTCATATAATAAAAACAGACACTTTAATAAGGGCATGGAATATGACGCTTCGCCTCTTTTTCCATAGTGATGACCTCAAGGCTAATGTGGAAGTCCTCGACTGCACGCCCCACGAGAACGAATTTGCCGTGGTGCTGCGCGCCACGCTGTTTCATCCGCAAGGCGGTGGTCAGCCTTGTGACACCGGCATGATCGGCGAAAGCCAGGTGCTGCGCGTGGTGCAGGAGCCTGACCGGATAGTGCATTACGTCGATCGTCCGGTAAAACCCGGCATGACCTGTATTCACGTGGATGAACAACGTCGCCGCTACAACACCCGCATGCACTCGGCCGGGCACCTGATCGGGCATTTCGTGCAGGCCATGGGCTGGACGCCGATCAAGGCACACCACTGGCCAGACGAAGGCCGGGTGCAATTCAAGCCGGGCGATGCCGCTCAGGAAGTCGACGCGCCAACCGTTCAACACGGTATCAGTCAGTGGATCGAACACGATCTGCCGCGCCTGACCTCACTGCGCGAAGGCGCGCGGGAAATCGGTTTTGGCGAGCTGCCGGCCTATGGCTGCGGTGGCACCCATGTACGCAGCCTGAAGGACTTGGGCACAGTCACGATCGCCTCGCTTTCGCAGAAGAAAGGCACGTTATCCGTCCACTACAGCGTGGATTAAGCTTCTCGGGCGCTGCTCCGCGCAGCGTCCGACGCCGGGGGAACCGCACTCGCCGGTTCCGTTGACTATCGATAGATGGACCTAAAAAACAATGATGCTAGACGTCGAGCGTCTCGATGAGACGTGCATAAAAAAACTGGCCAACGAAGAAGTCCTCGCCATCCGCGTCAAAGGCTTCTTGCCCGAGCCACTGGCGATCGAGATTGGCGACAAAATTCTTGCACCGGGCTTTGAGGGCTACATCAACGCGCCGAGCATCGGCCGGATCGGCATGGCGTTTTACGAGGCGGAAAACCAGCCGCTGCTGATCGAGGACTACTTCGAGCGCGCGACCCGCAACATCGCCGAACTGCGCGAGCGCTGTGCGCCCTATTCCTCGCCGGTCGACACCCTGCGCTGCATGCTCGACGAGTCGTGGCCGGCCGGCGCGCATCTGGAAAACCTCTATGGCCGCAAGATGTATGTCGGCCTGTCGCGGGTGGTCAAACCCGGCGTGTGCTTCCTCGCCCACCACGACATTTTCGCCAAGGACGCCCCGGACAGCTTTCAGGCCCGCAGCCTGGAGGCGCAGTTCGCCTGCAACGTGTACCTGAACATGCCGACCGAGGGCGGCGCACTGCAGATGTGGGACGACGACATCACCCCGGATCAGTTCGACCAGATGCGTGGCGACAGTTATGGCATCGACCCGGCGCTGCTCGGCCCACCGACCCTGGAAGTGCGGCCGGAGCCGGGCGATTTCATCATGTTCAATTCGCGCTGCATGCACTCGGTGACCCCGGGCGTGGCGGATCCGCGTCTGAGCCTTTCGTTCTTTGTCGGCTATCGCGGCAATGCTTCACCCCTGACCTTCTGGAGCTGAGATGTTATCGAACTACCTGGGCGAGTTTCTGGCGCTGGCCACCATTCACTTTCTGGCCGTGGTCGCTCCCGGCCCGGACTTTGCCGTGACCATTCGCCAAAGCGTGCGCTTCGGCCGACTGGTGGGCATCTGCACCGCACTGGGCATCGGCGCCGGCATTTCCGTGCACGTTCTCTACACCTTGCTCGGCGTTGGCGCCCTGATGCACACCACGCCGTGGTTGCTGACGGTGGCCAAGGTGATCGGTGGCGCATACATCTTTTACCTCGGCATCAGCCTGATCCGCAGTAAACCGAAGACCACGCTCGAAGGCGAAAAAAGCGCTGACGAACCGCTGGTCGAGCAGTCGCTGTTCAAGGCGTTCAGCACCGGTTTTCTGACCAATGCCACCAACCCCAAGGCCACGCTGTTCTTCCTGGCGATTTTCACCACGATCATCAGCGCCAGCACCCCACTGGAAATTCAGGCGCTGTATGGGGTGTGGATGTGCTTCGTCAATGCGCTGTGGTTCTTGATCGTCGCGCTGTTTTTTTCCAGCAGCCGGGTGCGGACCCTGTTCATGCGCATGGGCCATTGGTTCGAGCGCAGCATGGGCGTGATCCTGATTCTGTTCGCCGGCAGGCTGGTGCTGTCGATGTAAAAACGACACCCAAAGACAAGGCCCGGTCAGTTGCACACTGCTCGGGCCTTTTTCGTTTGTGCGCCGCTTTTGCATTTCTGTGCGACGGATCCCACTTCAGGGGCTCCCCTTCAACACCTTCGCGGTGTTAGTTTGGAAAAGATTTGTTTCAACTTTCAAACACTTCCACTCAACTGCCTGCAAAGGAATGCCCACCGCAATGAATTTTTCTCTCAAGCGACTGGCCGCTACCAGCCTGATCCTGGCCAGCTTTTCTGCGTTCACCCTGCCCGCGCAGGCCAACATCACTCCGCAACAGAGCGCAGCCATTCTCAAGAGTTTCGATGAGGCGAGCCTCACCGACTTCCGCCAGTTTCTGGGTGCCGTAGGCAAGAGCGACCTGGGTAAAACCGACAACCTCGGCCCGGCGATCAACGCCTTTCTCGACAACAAGACCCCGAGCGCGGAACAGCAGAACGAGATCTACCGCCTGCTGGGCATTTACACCCGCGCCAAGTACGGCAAAGCCGCCCTGGAAACCCTGCGCGAACTGGTGGAAATCCCGACCTTCCAGAAAGAAGGCGTGGCCCAGCACGACAATCCGGAGTTCATCAAGATCGCCGAAAAGATCAAGAACCTGGCCGAATCGTTCAACCTGAAGTTCCGCAACGTCGACAACCGCGTCTATGAAATCTCCCTCGACGGCAGCGGCGACGAAGTCGTGGGCATTCACGCGCATGCCGACGTGGTGCCGGTCACCCCGGAAAACTGGGTGCTGAAGGACGGCACCAAACTCGACCCGTTCAAAGTCACGCTGATCGGCGACCGCATGTACGGTCGCGGCACCGAGGACGACAAGAACGGCATCGTCGTCGCGATGTACGCGATGAAAGTGATCAAGGAAGAAAAGCTGCCGCTGGCACGCAACTTCAAACTGCTGGTGGACACCACCGAAGAAACCACCGGCGACGCGATCCCGTATTACTTCGAACACAACCCGACGCCGAACTACAACATGGCGCTGGACGGTGGCTACCCGGTGGTCATCGCCGAGAAAGGCTACGGCACGGTCATGGCCAGTTTCCCGCTGCGCAAGGCTGAAGGCAGCGGCGCAGAAATCATATCGATGACCGGCGGCCTGGCAACCAACCAGATTCCATCGGTTTCGGTGGCGACACTCGTCACCGACAAGCCTGAGCAACTGGCTGCGAGTCTGCAGAAAGCCGGCAGCGAATACGCGAAAAAACACGGTGGTGACTTCGAAGTCGCGGCCAAGGTTGACGGCAAAGACGTCAAGCTGAGCGTCACCGGTGTGTCAGCGCATTCCTCCGAACCCGAGTCCGGCGTCAACCCGGTCGCGCGGATGCTCGACTTCATCAACAGCCTCGACGGCAAGGTGGCGCTCAAGCACAACCAGATCACCGACGCTGCACGCTATGCGTCCACCAACTGGGGCCTGGATTACCTCGGGAAAAAACTCGGCGTGGGCTTCTCCGATTCGTTCATGGGTCCGCTGACGACCTCGCTGACCTACGTCGGCGTGGACGACAAAGCCTTCAAACTGGCAGTCAACCTGCGCGTGCCAAAGGGTAAATCGCCAGAAGTGCTGAAGAAGCAAATCGCTGACAAACTGGCGGCCTGGAGCAAGAAATCCCACGTTGCCGTGGACTTCACTTACTCGATCGCCGAACCGATGTACCGCAATCCGGAAGGCGAATGGGTCAAGGCACTGCTGGCGGTGGCCACTGAAAACCTCGGCATGAAGCACGAGTTCGGCACGTCTGCCGGCGCGACCTCAGTGCATGAACTGCCGAACGGCGTGCAATTCGGCCTGGCCCGGCCTGAAGTCAAATACACCGGGCATACCGATGGCGAGTTCAAGACGGTTGACCAGTTCCTGCTCGACCTGCAGATCGTCACTGAGATGATGGGCCGTGTCGGCCAGCTACCGAAGCTCTGATAAGGCACTGGCCCGTAATTCAGCGGGCCTGAGTGAAAACAAAAAAGGACCCGAAGGTCCTTTTTTGTTGCGTACAAAACGCTGCACAAACAAAAACGCCGATCATCACTGATCGGCGTTTTTGTGAAATTGGAGCGGGAAACGAGACTCGAACTCGCGACCCCGACCTTGGCAAGGTCGT